>NZ_JBZEGG010000024.1:0-95948 GCF_058313095.1 Pseudogemmobacter sp. TB195 | reverse complement strand
GAAATCACCCGTGGCCTTCGAACAATGGGCCGCCTAACATGAGCATCTCACCGGAACAGAACCGGAGCAGGTCCAGACCGCTTGCCGCTTTCCGGTATCGCCATGGCCTCGAACCAGTGGCGGCTCATGGCTCTACGTCACCACTTTTTTCCCAGAAGATCTTTCCGCGCAGCATTGTCGAACATCGCATCCGCCAGCAGCCGCTTCAGGCGGGCATTCCGTTCGCCGGGAAAACGATCCCCCGGATCGTTTCCTGATCCTCCTCCACCTCTGGCCCCTTCAGCCGCCTCACCTCGCTGACATTCATACCACCATACCTGGCCTGCCACTTGTAAACGGTGGCATCGCTGACGCCATGCTTGCGGCAAAGATCGGCAACGGAAATCCCAGCCTCATGCTCATTCAAAATACCAATGATCTGATCTTCGGTGAACCAGCTGCGCGTCATCTCTGGTCCTCTCGGTTGGGCAAGAGGCTACGTCAAAATGGATGAGCGGCAGGGGGAAACGTCACTGGGGGCGATGCCGGCCTGACGCAGGGAGAGATACTGCAATTCCCCCTCCTGACGCTCGCATTTCATTGCTGTGAGGGTGCATCATCTGCCTCGCCCGAGTAAGGTGCGAAACGGGTCACTGAGGTCCTTGTGTTCAACGGCACACCCAGCGTCGGGAACGCGCGCTGCGGGCATCCGGGGCGCTCGCAGACCTTGCAGCCGGGGCCGATTTTCACGGCCAGATCCGCATTGCGCAGATCCAGGCCACGGGCGTAGACCAGTCGGTCTGCATGGGCGAGGTCGCAGCCAAGCGCGATGGCAAAGGTCTTTTGCGGCGCACCCCAGCCCCCCGACCCCTGGCTCACCTCGCGCGCGATCCAGAGATAGCTGCGCCCGTCCGGCATCTGCGCCACCTGGCGCAGGATCTCGCCCGGACGCGAGAAGGCATCATAGACGTTCCATAGAGGGCAGGAGCCACCGATCCGCGAAAAATGGAAATCGGTCGCCGATTGCCGTTTCGAGATATTGCCGGCACGATCCACCCGGATAAAGAAAAACGGCACCCCCCGCGCGCCAGGTCGTTGCAGGGTCGAGAGGCGGTGGCAGGTCGTCTCAAACCCCACACCAAATCGGGTGCCGAGCAGCTCGATATCGTAAT
This sequence comes from Pseudogemmobacter sp. TB195, assembly GCF_058313095.1. Lineage (NCBI taxonomy): Bacteria > Pseudomonadati > Pseudomonadota > Alphaproteobacteria > Rhodobacterales > Paracoccaceae > Pseudogemmobacter > Pseudogemmobacter sp. TB195. Next base: position 94,797 of record NZ_JBZEGG010000024.1, on the reverse strand, counting down.
GCAGCTCCTCTGCGGCGGCGAGAAAGCGGTGATAGGGCATGATCAGCGCCCCGGCGTAGTAATTCGCCAGCCCGATCTTCAGAAGGTTGCGGGCCTCGGCCGCGAGGTCCCCGGCCGAGGAAAGCCGTGTGATCGTCGCATCTTCCTCCAGCAGAGCAAGCTGCGTCGCCAGCTGGAAGGCGCGCTGACCCGAGGCGAGATGGGTGGCCAGCGTGATCACCCCCCTGCCCGCGTCATAGCGGCGCAAAACTGCGCCTGTCTGTTCGGTAACCCGCACGCCGTGCAGCTCTGACAGCCGCTCCGTCAGAGCCGCGAGAAGGCGACCCGTGGGCAGCGCTTCACCCACTGCCTCGGCGGCCTCGTCGAGATCAGAGACGTAATTGCGGCGTTCATAGAACCAGTCGCGCACCGCCTCGAACGCCGCCGGGCTGGAACCTGTTCCGTTGGCGCTCAGCCGACCCGCCAGAAGATCGGCGCGCTCGGATGTCTCGCGCAGGCGGCGCTGCATTGAGATCAGCACCCGTGCGACTTCGGGCATATTGCTGGCAAGTTCCCGCAACTCGGCCGTACTGGCCGGTGCCCCCTGATCGGCGAGCGCGGCCCGCAGGTCAGTGATCAGCCGCGCCTCATCGGCATCGGAGAAAAGCTGCACATCAAGGCCGAAACAGGCATTCAGCCGCAGCAGAACCGGCACTGTCAGCGGACGGATATTCTGTTCGATCTGGTTCAGATAGCTCGGGCTGATCTCCAGCGTGCGCGCGAGCGCGGCCTGGGTCAGGCCGCGTTCTTCGCGCAGGCGCCGTAAGCGCACGCCCATAAAGATCTTGCTCATCTTCGCAACCTTCGCAATTCGCAAGGCGTTCATTAGCAAAATAACGCCTTTTCAGTAGTTTATCTGAGCACCTCCGATGTGAAAAGAGAGTTTTGCTAATCTTGCGAAGGCGGCGCCATCATGAATACAGAGACCGAGATCCGCACCATTGAGATGATCTTCCCTGAACAGGCTAACCATTACGGCACGCTGTTTGGCGGCAATGCGCTGGCCTTGATGGCTAAGGCGGCTTTCATCGCCGCCAGCCGTCATGCCGGGGCGAAAGTGGTGATGGCACGATCGGACCGGGTGGACTTCGCGACCCCGATCCAGGTTGGAGAGATGCTGGAACTGGTGGCCCGGGTCAATCGGACCGGGCGCTCGTCGATGTCAGTCGAGGTGGAAGCCGAGGCGCGGTCCATCGGTGGCGCCCGCGCGCGCCCGGCGCTTTCCGGGCGTTTCGAGATGGTGGCGGTGGATGAGGCAGGTCGGCCGGTGCCGGTCGGCCATGAAATTTCCTGACCCGCAAATTTTCTGAAAGGACAAGACGATGATCACCCATGAACTGCGGAGCTGGAAATCCGCCGAACATCTGCCACGCGAAGACCAGCTGGCCTGGAAGATCGCCGAAGTTGCTGCAGATCCGGTCGCTGTCGTGCCCGAGGTGACAGAGATGATCATCAACCGGATCATCGACAATGCGGCTGTAGCAGCGGCTTCGGTTGCACGCCGTCCGGTGGCTTCGGCCCGGACCCAGGCGCGTTGCCATCCTGCGCAGCCCGGGGCGACCGTGTTCGGCCTTTCGCCCCAGACCCGAGTCTCGCCGGAATGGGCGGCCTGGGCGAATGGCACGGCAGTGCGGGAACTCGACTTCCACGACACATTTCTGGCGGCGGATTACTCGCATCCAGGCGACAATATTCCGCCGATCCTTGCGGTAGCGCAACATACCGGGCGCTCGGGCACCGATCTGATCCGGGGGCTGGCCACTGGCTATGAAATCCAGGTCAACCTGGTGCGCGGCATCTGCCTGCATGAACACAAGATCGACCATATCGCCCATCTCGGCCCGTCAGCTGCCGCCGGGATTGGCACACTTCTGAACCTGACGACCGGGACAATCTACCAGGCCGTGCAACAGGCTTTGCATGTTACCACCACCACCCGCCAGTCGCGCAAGGGCGAGATTTCCAGCTGGAAAGCCTTTGCGCCGGCATTCGCGTGCAAGATGGCGATCGAGGCCGTCGACCGGGTGATGCGCGGCGAAGGTGCGCCCTCCCCCGCCTGGGAAGGCGAAGACGGCTTCATCGCCTGGCTGCTCTCGGGCTTTGACGCCCGCTACCAGGTGCCGCTGCCGGGCAAGGGCGAGGCGAAACGCGCCATCCTCGACACCTATACCAAAGAGCATTCGGCAGAATACCAGAGCCAGGCGCTGATCGACCTTGCCCGGCGCATGGGGCCAAAGGTGGGCGATCTGAGCCAGATCGACAGCATCGTGATCCATACCAGCCATCACACCCATTACGTGATCGGCACCGGCGCGAATGATCCGCAGAAGATGGATCCGAAGGCCTCGCGCGAGACGCTCGACCATTCGATCATGTATATCTTCGCGGTCGCGCTGGAAGATGGCGGCTGGCATCACGAGCAGTCCTACGCGCCGGAGCGGGCCAGTCGCCTCTCCACCCTGGCCCTATGGCAGAAGATCAGCACCCGTGAAGACCCGGAATGGACCCGCCGCTACCATGCGCCGGATCCGAAGGAAAAGGCTTTTGGGGGTCGTGTCGTGATCGCCCTGAAAGACGGTCGGGTGGTCGAAGACAGCCTGGCGCTCGCAGATGCCCATCCGGATGGGGCGCGCCCCTTCCTGCGTGAAAACTATGTGCGCAAGTTCCTCACGCTCTCGGACGGGATCATCGCCACAGCAGAGCAGCAGCGCTTCCTCGATACTGCCGAGGCGCTGGCCGATCTGAAAGCCGGCGATCTCGGGCAGCTGAATTTCACCGTGCGCGCAGACCGGCTGGGAAGCCCCCGCCCGCATGGCATTTTTGACTGGTCATAAGGAGAGAAAGCGATGAGCGGCGAGTTCAGGGAGCCAAAGAAATCCGTGGCCCTCTCGGGCGTTGTGGCTGGAAATACCGCGTTATGCAGCGTGGGGCAGACCGGCAATGACTTGCATTACAGGGGCTTTGACATTCTCGACCTCGCCGAGGCCTGCGAGTTTGAAGAGGTCGCCCATCTGCTGATCCACGGCACTTTGCCCAGTGCCTCGGAACTCTCCGCTTACAAGGCAAAGCTGAAAGCGCTGCGCGGGCTGCCCCTCGCCCTGCGGCAAACGCTTGAGGCGATCCCGGCTGCGGCCCATCCGATGGATGTGCTGCGGTCGGGGGTATCTTCGCTGGGCTGCGTGCTGCCCGAAGCACATGACCACAACCTGCCCGGGGCCCGCGATATCTCCGACCGGCTGATCGCGGTGCAAAGCTCGATCCTGCTCTACTGGTATCATTTCGCGCTGAACGGGCGCCGGATCGAGGTCGAGACGGACGATGAGACAATTGCAGGTCATTTCCTGCATCTTCTGCACGGGCGCGGCCCGGTGGATGCGGAAATCCGCGCGATGCATACAACCCTGAACCTTTACGCCGAGCATGAATTCAACGCCTCGACCTTTACCGCGCGCACCATCGCGGGGACCGGGTCGGATGTCTATTCGGCGGTGGCAGGCGCCATCGGCGCGCTGCGCGGGCCGAAACATGGTGGCGCGAATGAGGCCGCTTTCGAGATCCAGAAGCGGTATTCCACCGGCGATGAGGCCGAGGTCGATATCCGCGCCAGGGTATCCGCCAAAGAGGTGATCATCGGTTTTGGCCACCCGGTCTATACAATTTCCGACCCGCGCAATGTTGTGATCAAGCGGGTCGCCCGCGACCTCTCGCAGGCTGCGGGGGCCACGCGGATGTTCGACATTGCCGAGCGGATCGAAATGGTGATGTGGGACGAGAAAAAGATGTTCCCCAATCTCGACTGGTATTCGGCGGTCTCCTACCATCTTCTCGGGGTACCAACCGCCTTGTTCACGCCGATCTTTGTCATCGCGCGCTCTGCGGGCTGGGGGGCGCATGTGATCGAGCAGCGGCTCGACAATAAGATCATCCGGCCTTCGGCCAATTACATCGGGCCGGACAATCGCAGCTTTCAGCCTCTGGACCGTCGCGGCGGTTTCCTGGCTGCACCGGAGGCCTGAGTGATGCCCTATCTTATCGCAGATGAGCTTCCCGATGCCCCTGCGGGCACACGGTTCCGCGCGGCGCTCGCCCGACCCGGCATCCTGCGGCTTCCGGGGGTGCATAATGGCCAGGCGGCATTACAGGCCAGGGCGGCGGGGTTCGATGCGCTTTACCTGTCGGGTGCGGCGATGACCGCCTCCATGGGGCTGCCGGATCTGGGCATTATCACGGTTGATGAAGTGGCGTTTTTCATCCGCCAGATCACACGGGCCACCGGTCTGCCTTTGCTGGTCGATGGCGATACCGGCTATGGCGAGGCACTTAATGTCATGCATATGGTGCGGGTGTTTGAAGAGGCGGGGGCAGGGGCTGTGCATCTGGAAGACCAGCTTCTGCCCAAGAAATGCGGCCATCTGAACGATAAAAAACTCGCCCCGGCATCGGATATGGCCGCCAAAATTGCCGCCGCCGCCCGGGCGGCGCGCGATCTGGTGGTGATCGCCCGCACCGATGCGGTGGCGTCAGAGGGGCTGGAGGGCGCGGTTGCGCGGGCAAAGCTATATGTCGAAGCCGGGGCCCACGCGATCTTTCCCGAGGCACTGACCAGTATCGAGATGTTTCGCGAGATGCGGGCGGCGCTGCCCGGGGTGAGGCTCCTTGCCAATATGACCGAGTTTGGCCGCACGCCCGCTTTGAGCGCGCAGGAATTCGAGGCGCTCGGCTATGATATGGTGATCTGGCCGGTTTCATCGCTGCGCGTTGCGAACAAGGCGCAGGAACGGCTCTTTGCGGCGCTTGCCCGTGACGGGGCGACGACGGCGATGATCCCGGAGATGCAGACAAGGGCCGAGCTTTACAATGTGATTCGCCTCAACACTTTCGAGGCGCTGGACCGCAGTATCGCCCTGTCGGTGCTGCCAAAGCCATCGTGACAGGATGCCGCCCGCAACGGGGCGGCGTCTCTTTCAGGTCAGGAGGCAAGACCGCCATGCGGGTCAGGCACATATTTCCGCGCGACACCCTGATCAAAGCTTCACGCAGGAAGGATCTGGCTGGCCCGCTGTGGTCATCGACCTCCGTACCGGAGTCTGAGCGGCTGGTCGATGTAAACCTGGCAAAGACCTGATATCATCCGAGCTGCTCCGCACAGGGCGGCCTGGTGGCGCAAGCCGAAGGGCGCGCTATGGGAGCCCTGCGAGCCCATCATCGCGCGCATTCCATGCACCGCCACGGCACCTGCCACGACAACGCGACCGTTTACAGCGTCTTCAGACACATTTGCGATGCTCCGCGCGGCGCCGGTGAAATCTCTCTCGCCGTGTCTCTGGAATACAGCTAACATTTCCCCGGTCACAGGTATGTGATCCGTTGCCCGAATGGTTGTGGCTCGGCTTACGATTGCAACAGGAGAACCGCAGATGGCGGAACAGGTGGCAGGGGCGGCCGACGCGGCTGCGCTTCACGGCGGCGGGGTCGATCTGACCACCATTGTCATTCTTCTGGCTGCGGCGGTGATCGCGGTGCCATTGTTCAGGCGGCTCGGGCTTGGCTCGGTCCTGGGGTTCCTTGCCGCGGGGCTTCTGATCGGGCCATTCGGCCTCAGGGTGATCGAGGATGCCGAGGCCGTCATTCATGTCGCAGAACTCGGTGTTGTTCTGTTTCTGTTTGTGATCGGGCTTGAAATGCAGCCCTCGCGGCTCTGGTCGATGCGCGGCGAGATCTTCGGGCTGGGGCTGATCCAGGTGGTCGGGGCCATTGCAGTGCTGACCTGCGTCGGGCTGGCGCTTGGCTATCCGGCCTCGGCGAGCTTTGTCGCGGGCACCGGCTTTGTGCTGACCTCGACCGCGGTCGTCATGCAGATGCTGTCCGAGCGGCGGCAGATGGAGACCCCGGCCGGGCGGCGCATCATTTCGATCCTTTTGCTCGAGGATCTCGCCATCGTGCCGCTGCTGGCGATCGTCGCCTTTATCGCGCCGGGCGCCGAGGAAGCCACAGTGCTGGACCGGGTGCAGGACATCGGGGCGGGGCTTGGCTGTATCGTGGTGCTGGTTGTGGCCGGGCGCTATCTGCTTGATCCGATGTTTGGGTTTCTGGCGCGGTTTGGCGGGCGCGATGTGATGACGGCGGCCGCGCTGCTTGTCGTGCTGGCGGCGGCGCTTTTGATGCAGGCGGGCGGGCTTTCGATGGCGATGGGCGCCTTCCTCGCGGGCGTGCTCCTGTCGGAATCGAGCTATCGCCACCAGTTGGAAACCGATGTGGAACCCTTCCGGGGCCTCTTGCTCGGCCTCTTTTTCATGGGGGTCGGGATGGCGCTGAACCTCACCGTGATCCGCCAGAATGCGGCGCTGATCGCCTTTTGCGTCCCCGTCTATATCATCCTGAAAATGCTGGTGATCTACAGCGTGGCGCGGCTTCTGAAAACGCCGAGAGCCGAGGCGCGGGAACGCGCGGTCGTTATGGCCCAGGGCGGTGAATTTGCCTTCGTGCTCTATGCCACCGCGACACAGGTCGGGGTGTTGACGACCGAATGGAACGCGAACCTGACCGCGATTGTCATTTGCTCGATGGCACTGACCCCCCTGATGATGATCCTTTTTGACCGCTTTTCGCCGAAAGCCGTGGTTTCGATGGAAGGGGTCGAGGAAGCAAGCGGCCTTAACGCCAATATCCTGCTGATCGGCTTTGGCCGCTTTGGCCAGATGGTCAGCCAGCCGCTGCTGAAGCGCGGCTATACGGTCTCGATCATCGATTCCGATGCGCAGGTGATCCGCGATGCGGCTGATTTCGGCTTCCGCGTCTGGTATGGCGATGGCACGCGCCTGGACATCCTCAGGAATGCCGGCGCGGCAGAGGCGAGCCTGATCGTCGCCGCCACCGATGACCGCGAGGCCACGCTGAAAATCGTCGAACTGGTGAAACACGAATTCCCGCTGGTGCCGGTCTTCGCCCGCGCCTGGGACCGGGAACATGCGGTTGCGCTGATGAAGGCAGATGCCGATTTCCAGATCCGGGAGACCCGCGATTCCGCGCTGGCCCTTGGCCGCGCGGCACTGGTGCGGCTGGGCGACACCCCGGAAGAGGCCGATGAGCTGATGCAGGATGTGTGGGCGAATGACATCCAGCGCCTCGCCATCGACTTCACCGAAGGCCTCGCGGCGGGTGCGGGCCTGATCCAGGGCAACAAGGATGCGCCCTCGCATCACTGACGCGCCGGTTTACCCCTCGCGCAGTGTTGATCGGGCCCTCAGATGGTCCGATCAGGGTCACACTTGAAACTGTTCCCTTTATGTTCTATTTTCATCTTTATGAACAGAAGGGAGACCGCTATGGAAGCTGCCAGTTTCATCATGCCGGTGACACCGCGCCAGATTGCCTATGCCCGCTCGCTGGCACTGCGCAACAAGACCCTCCTGCCCTGGGAGGTTCAGCAGGATCGCCGCAGTCTCAGCGCCTGGATCGAGGCGCAGGCGGGGCTGAAGCCAGTGCAGGACAATCAGCCGACCTCGAAACAGGTCGCATTCGCTGAAAAGCTTGCCCGGATCAAACATCGCGCGGTGCCGGATGAATGCTTCCGCGACCGTCAGCTCCTGTCGCGCTGGATCGACAGCAACCGCTGAGATCTCAGCTGCCGCCCCCGGTGGCCAGCCCGAGAAAGGCGCGAAACACCCGGGCGGGGGGCGAAAGCGCCCTGCCCTTCGACCAGCTCAGCCCGACATCCATGCTGGGCACCCCTTCGGCGACCGGGCGCTGTTCGATCCGCTGCCCTTCAAGCGACCAGGGCCGGTATCAGATGTTCGGTGTCACGCCGATGCCGATCTATGACCCGGCGCAAAAGGTGAATTACCTGAAGGACGAGATGTGCCTCTTCCGCCCCGGCGATATCGTGAAATGGAAGCCGGTGACCCGCGATCAGTATGACGCGGCGATCGAAGAGGTGGACGCGAACCGGTTCGAGCCGGTGATCCGCCAGACCAGTTTCAGCCTCTCGGATTACAACAGGGATATGGCAGGCACCAAAGCCCGGCTGATGGAGGCGCTCAATGGCCGTTAAGATCATCACCCCCGGCCTGTCGACCACCGTCCAGGACCTTGGCCGGCCCGGCTATTACCATCTCGGCATCCCGCTTTCGGGCGGCATGGACCGGTTTGCGCTGCGTGCCGCCAATATGCTGGTGGGCAATGCCGAAAGCGCGGCTGTGCTCGAGGCCGTCTTCATGGGGCCGGAGCTGGAATTCACCACGGCTGCGACGGTCGCAATCACCGGCGCCAATCTGCCGCCCAAACTGAACGGCGCCGAGCTCGCGACCTGGGAGGCATTCCCAGTCAGACCCGGCGACCGGCTGTCCTTCGGTTTCCTGAAATCAGGCGCGCGGGCCTATATCGCGGTTTCGGGCGGCATTGATGTGCCCCTGATGCTGGGTTCGCGTTCGACCTATACGCTCGGCGCACTTGGCGGCCATGAGGGGCGGGCGCTGAAAGCCGGCGACGAGTTGCCGCTTGGCGAGGGCACGGGCGGCAAGGGCACGGGCGGTAAAGGATCGGTGCCGGAGGCGCTGCGCCGTCAGCCCGGCAATCCGGCGGAACTCAGGATGCTGCCGGGACTTTACTGGCACCGCATCACGGCGGAGGCGGGCAAACAGTTCTTTGCAGATACCTGGAAGGTCGCGCCCGAGGCGGACCGGATCGGCTATCGGTTCAAAGGCGGCACAGCGCTGGATTTCGTGCCCCGCGCGCAGCCGTTTGGCGCGGGGTCGAACCCCTCGAACATCGTTGATGCCTGCTATCCTTACGGCTCGATCCAGGTCCCGGGCGGGACCGAACCCATCGTGCTGCACCGCGATGCGGTCTCAGGCGGCGGTTATATGATGCTGGGATGCGTCATCTCGGCAGATATGGATCTGATCGGCCAGTTGCAGCCGCATTCTCCCGCGCGGTTCACCGAGGTCTCGATGGATCAGGCGCTGGCCGCGCGTGATGACCGTAAGGCGGCGCTGGCGCGGCTGCGCGCGCATCTCGGGCGCTGAAGGGTGGAGCGGGGGCGCAACATGATCAACAGAGCCCCCGCCTCAACCGCGCCCGCGCGCCTGTTTCGGGGTCATGCCGAACCGCGCCCGAAAGGCGCGCGAGAATTGCGCCTGATCGGGAAAGCCCCGCGTCCAGGCGATTTCACCAATGGAACGCCGGTCGCCGGGGGTCGCCAGATCCTCCTGCGCCGCCGTCAGCCGCATATCGCGGATCCAGGCGCCAAGCGTGGTGTTGGTGTCGCGCAGGACTTCATGCAGGTAGCGCACCGATATGCCACAACCCGCCGCCACCCTGTCCGGCCCCAGATCGGGGTCGTCGAGATGGCGGCGCACAAAGCCCTCGATCCGCATCAGATGACCGGCCCGGACCGAAGACACGCCCGACTGCATCACCCGGTCATCAGCCTGGATTGCCAGAGCCAGCAGATCCGCGAGCTGTCGTCCCACGGTCGCGCGAGTCTCGTCGCTCATCGTGTCGTAACGGGCAGGGATCAGATGGACCATATCGGTGAAAAATCCGCTCGCGCCATTGGTCGCATCGAATTCCAGACTGCAGAACCGGTCGGGCGCGCGGATGCGACCGCCGAGCATATCGGCCGTCACCTTCATCACCCAGAGATCGGCCGGATCGTCATGGCTGAAATCATAGGGTTCATGGCTGCGTTCGATGAACCAGGCACCGGGATTGGCGCGGATCTGCTTGCCGCCCTGGCTGAACCGCACCTCGGATCGCGCCGGAATGGTGATCGGATATTCCTCTGGCCCCGGCTCGCGGAAATGGCGCGGCAGGCGGCGGTACAAAAGCGGGTCGGATGTCAGCCGCGAGAGCGAGACCTGACCCAGCTGCCAGTTGGTGATCACCCCGTCAAAGGCCTCGGGGCGCCGGAAAGCCAGGTCCAGCGGGAAATAGGCACGCGCGATGGTGTCGTGCCAGTGGCGGCTCCTGCCAGCGAGGTCGACTCCTTCGGTCGTGATGGTGGTTTTCATTATTGTGCTCCCCGTTCCGATCATCAGGCCATGGGGAAAATCCCCTGTAAAGCCTGGCGTCTCAGACCGGTGATGCGGCGCACTCAGACGCAAAACTCCATGCGCAGGCAGCAAAGACAGGGCGCGAAAAGCGGCATTAGCCTTTGCCCTACAGCGGTGCAACAGACGCCGCGTGACAGGGAGATCACTCGATTCGGCCGGGCATTCCGCCCGAACGATGCCCTGTTGCGCGGCCTCCAACGGGAGGTTCTGCAATGACGGATCCCACAGGCAAACAGATCGAGGTTGACCCGATCACTCTTTCCGTGGTGCGCGGTATCCTTGAGACCACACAGCGTGAAATGACGCTTTCACTGGAAAAGACCGCGCGGTCTTCAGTTTTCAACCTGGCACATGATTATTCGACGGCGCTCTTCAATCACCGGCCCGAGATGATCCTTCAGGGCCAGGATATTCCAATCCATCTCGGATCGCTGATCCCGGCGATGAAGGTGGTGGCGAAATATTTCGACGGAGAGATCAATGAAGGTGATCTTTTCATTCATAACGATCCGGCCTGGGGTGGCAGCCACGCGATCGATACCCGATCATCATCCACCGCTATTCGCTGATGGAAGACAGCGGCGGCGCGGGGAAATTCCGAGGCGGGTCCGGCACCGCCTGGGAGGTGGAGCCTCTGAACAACGACATGACCTTCATCACCTTTGGCGAGGGACGGCGCATCCCGGCTGTGGGTGCAGCAGGTGCGGGATCGACCATTATCGACACAAAGGTCGGGCGGCTGGAACTGGTGAAGGACGGTGTTGAGACCACCATCCGCGAAAACATCATCGAGGTGATCAGACCTGGTGACCGCATCACCAACAAGAACCCGGGCGGCGGCGGCTATGGCGACCCGATGGAGCGCGCGGTCGCCAGCGTCGTCAGCGACGTGAAAAACGGCCTCGTCTCAATCCGGGGCGCGAAGGAGGATTACGGCGTCATCATCTCTGACCCTGACACGCTGAGCGTGGATAGGGGTGCAACCGAAGCCCTGCGCGCGACCCGTCGTGCCCAGGCTGCGAAATAAGGGAGGGTGAAACTGTGAAATCTCAATACAGACTTGGCATCGACGCCGGCGGCACCTTCACCGATTTCGTGCTGGCCGACAGGTCCGGGCAGGTGCGGCTTTTCAAGGCACTGTCCACGCCGCAGGATCCGACGCTCGCCATCAAAAACGGCCTCGCGATCATCGCGGAGGAGCTCGGCGTGCCCGCCGATCAGATCATCCCGAATTGCGATCTTTGTATCAATGGGACGACCGTCGGGCTTAACGCGCTGATCCAGCATAAGGGTGCAAGAACCGGGCTGATCTGCACCGCCGGCCATGAAGACAGCCTGGAAATCCGGCTGGGCCATAAGGAAGACGGCTACCGCTACGACCCGGAATACCCGCCCGCGACGATGCTGGTGCCGCGTTACCTGCGGCGCGGCATCAGCGAACGCGTGCTTTCGACGGGCGAAGTGCGGGTGCCCCTGAACGAGGCCGATATCCGGGCCGCCTGCGAGATTTTCCGCGCCGAAGGGATCGACACGGTGGCGATCAGTTTCGTCTGGTCGGTGCTGCATCCCGGTCACGAACGCCGGGCCGGCGAGATCGTGCGCGAGATGATGCCCGGCGTGATCCTGACACTGGGGAGCGAGCTTTACCCGCAGGTGCGCGAATATACCCGCACCTCGACGGCGGTCGTGAATGCCTATCTCGCACCGATCATGAAACGGTACGTCGAGGCGGTGGACGGCTACTTTCGCACGCTCGGCGCAAAGCAACCGGTGCGCTACTACCAGTCGAATGGCGGTCTCGCAGTTGGCCAGGTGATGACGGACCGGTCGGTCTATGCGATCAATTCCGGGCCAGCCTCGGCGCCGGTCGCGGGGCAATATGTCTGCGCGCCCTTTGGCAGGAAAGACGTGATCACCGTCGATATGGGGGGCACCTCTTTCGACATCACACTGACGAAAGACGGCTCGACCAATATCAACAAAAACATCGACTTCCTGCGCTACCGGATCGGGGTGCCGATGATTCAGGTCGAGACTTTGGGCGCCGGTGGCGGATCTGTCGGCTGGATCGACGAAATGGGGCTGATGCAGATGGGGCCGCAATCAGCGGGCTCCAGCCCCGGGCCGGCCTGTTACGGTCAGGGCGGGACCGAGCCGACGGTATCGGATGCGAACCTGGTGCTGGGCTATCTGAACCCCGAGGGCCTCGTGGGGGGCCGCCTGCCGCTGGATGCCGAAAAGGCCGCAGCGGCGGTGAAGACCCGGCTCGCCGATCCGCTGAATATGAGCGTTGAGCGCGCGGCTTACGGCATGTTCACCATCGTCAACGCCAATATGGTGAATGGCATCCGCCGGGTGACGGTTGAGCGCGGCTATGACCCGCGCGATTTCGTGCTGGTGGGCGCAGGCGGTGCCACGGCGGCGCATATCACGGCGCTGGCGGACGCGATCGGGATCGACACAATCGTGGTGCCGAAACTCGCCTCCGGGCGCTGCGCCTTTGGCCAGATCATCTCGGATGTGAAATACAATTACATGGCCACCTCGCCGTTGCGGCTGGATGCGCCCGGCGCGCCTGCAAAGATCGAGGCGCTGTTCGGCCAGATCGAGGCCCAGGGCCTTGAACATCTGCGCGGGGACGGCTTTGATCAGGCGACCAGCCGGGTCAAACGCAGCCTCGATATGCGCTATGTCGGCCAGGTCCATGAATGCACCGTGGAAATCGACACTTTTGTGGTCGATGACACCAGCATCGCGCGGATCAAAGACGCGTTCCATCGCCGCCATGAACAGCTCTACACCTATGCCGAGCCGCATTCAGTGGTCGAGGTCGTCAATATCGAAAGCACGGTTTACGGGCTGGTCGACAAACCAGCGCGGATGACGATTGCGGCGGGCAAAGGGGCCGACAGCGCGGTGAGGTCCCACCGTGATGCGGTGTTCCGGGCAGACGGCACCCGGGTGCAAACCCCGATCTATGACGGTGCGAAACTGGGCGCGGGCGACCGTATCGCCGGCCCTGCCGTCATCGAGGAAGTCACCACCACCATTGTCATCGAGCCGGGCTGGACGGCCAGTCTCGACCAAAGCGGGTCCTATCTGATCACCAAAGGGCCAGATCATCAAAGGAATGGGGCAAAATGAGCGAACTCAGCGCAGACGGGGTTTCGGTCGCCTTTGCCGGGCTTAAAGCCCTGTCAGAGGTCAGCCTTCAGCTCAGATCCGGTCAGATCCTCGGGCTGATCGGGCCGAACGGCGCGGGCAAGACCACCCTCGTCAATGTGCTGACGGGGTTTCAGGCCCCGACCTCTGGCGCTGTCCTTCTGGACGGCGCCAGCCTCACGGGGCTTGCGGCGCATGAGCTGCGGCGGCGCGGCGTTGCCCGCACCTTCCAGGGCGGCCGGCTGTTTCGTGACCTGCCGGTGATCGACAATCTGGAAGTCACCGGACTTGGCCTCGGGCTGTCTCGCGCTGCCGCAATCCGCGAGGCCGGGGAGATGCTCGACTGGATCGGCATATCAGCCCTGGCCGACCGCATCGCAGGCACCCTGCCCTATACCGACGAGCGCCGCGTCGCCATTGGCCGCGCTTTGATGCGGGCGCCGGACTTCCTGTTGCTGGACGAACCTGCGGCCGGGATGAGTGCCCAAGAGGCCCGGGACCTCTCTGACCTGATCCGTCGCATCGCCCGCGAACGGGGCTGCGGCGTTTTGCTGATCGAGCATAATGTCGGCCTTGTTCTGGGGGTCTGTGACCATATCGTCGTGCTCGACTCCGGCGCCGTGATCGAGACCGGCCCGCCCGCCGCCATCCGCGCAAGCGAGAGGGTGCGCCACGCCTATATGGGCACCGCCGCCGATACCGGTCTGCCAGTTCAGGAGGCGCTGGTATGAGCCTGTTGAAGGTCTCGGATATCGGGGTGCGCTATTCCCGCCTGACCGCTGTCAGAAATGTCAGCTTCACCCTGGAAGAAGGCGAAGTACTCTTCATCACCGGTCCGAACGGGGCGGGAAAAAGCTCGCTCCTGCGCGCGATTGCCGGGGTGACGCCGCCCGCCGGCGGTCGCATCGACTTTGCCGGGCGCGATATTACCGGACTTGCGCCAGAGACAATCGCGCGGCTTGGGCTGTCGATGGTGCCCGAGGGCCGCGATGTCTTCGCCAGCCTGACCATCGAGGAAAACCTGATGGTCGGCACCGGGATGCATTCGGGCGAAAACGGCTGGCGCGCCCGGGCGGCAGCGGAACTCGAGACGGTCTATGCGACCTTCCCGATCCTGAAAGAGCGCCGTCATTCCCAGGCCGGTCTGCTTTCGGGCGGGCAGCAGCAAATGCTGGTGATCGGGCGCGCGCTGATGACGCATCCGCGGCTGATCGCGATTGATGAACCCTCACTCGGCCTCGCGCCGAACATCACCGATCAGGTTTACGAGCGCCTGATCGCTTTGCAGCGGGAACGCCGCCTGACGCTGCTGATCGTCGAGCAAAGCTCGACCCGAGCGATGCTGGTCGGGGGCCGCATGATGCTGATGCGGGGCGGCGAGATCGTGCTTGACGGCGACGCGCGTGCACCTGGCAAAAGCGAGGCCATCGAGGCCGCCTATTTCGGATATGGAGAACAGGTATGAGCGCGCTTCAGATCATCTTCGACGCGTTGTCTCTGGGCTCGCTTTACGCGCTTGGCGCATTGGGGATCGCGCTGATCTTCGGGGTGATGCGGCTGGTGAATTTCGCCCATGGCGATGTGATCGCCTTTTGCGTTTTCGCGCTTTTATGGCCTTCAGTCGATGCCATCGCCATTGTTTTCGCAGGCAATCTGCCCTGGTTCCTGCTGGTGCCTTTCGTGCTGGCGATGGGAGCCGGGCTTTCGGTCCTGTGCGAATTGGTCGTCTTTCGCAGGTTCCGCAACACCAACCCGGCAACCATGATGATCGCCTCTTTCGCACTTGGGTTTGTCATTCGCTATTTCCTGCTGATGCTGTTTTCCAGCCGGCCGAAATCCATCGCGCTGCTTCCCGAACTGAGCCAGCCGGTCACCGTCCTCGGCGCCCGCATGCCCCTGTTGCAGCTGATCACCATTCTCGTGACGGTGGGCGTTCTGCTTGGGCTGACCATCTTCCTGCGCCGCACCCGTTTCGGGCTTGAGATGCGGGCGGCGGCCGAGAATTTCACCATGGCGCGGATGCTGGGGGTACGCGCCAACCGGGTGATAATGGTTGCCTTCGCGCTTTCCGGCGCGCTGGCCGGCGCCATTGCCCTGATCCTCGGCAGCCAGACCGGCACCGCCAATATCATGATGGGCGCCAATGTCATGCTGATGGCCTTTATCGCTACCGTGATCGGCGGCATGGGCAGCCTTGCCGGCGCGGTGCTTGCAGGCTTTTTGCTGGGCGCCACCGCGACGCTTTTGCAAGCACTTCTGCCCCCCGAGGCCCGCGCCTTCCGCGATGCCTTTGTCTATGGCGCGGTGATCCTTGTGCTGATCTTCCGCCCGCAGGGGATCCTGAGCGCAGGTGGCATGAAGGAAAGGGTGTAAATCATGCGTCTGACCTCCTCCCTGACCATTTTGCGCAGATCCCTTGCGACCCCGGTGATCCTGATCCTGCTGCTCGTCGCCTTCGCGATCCTGTCCTGGGCGGTCGGGTCGCGCCCCTTCAACCAGACGATCATCGACATGCTGGTGCAGGTGACGCTGGTGACCGGGCTTTACATCTTCATCGGCAATTCGGGCGTGATCAGTTTCGGCCATGCCGCTTTTGCCTGCCTTGGCGGTTATGTCGTGGCCTGGACCACGATCAGGCCGATGATGAAGAAAAACGCCATGCCCGGCCTGCCCGACTGGCTGATGAGCATGGAGATCGGCTGGTGGGCCGCCGCTGGCCTCGCCGCGCTCTGGGCAGGCATTTTCGGCGCAATCCTGATGCGGCTATCCGGGATCGCCGCCTCGATTGCGACCTTCGCGATGCTCGCGATGATCAATGCGATCTATTCCAACTGGTCGGGCGTGACCGGCGGCACCTCGTCGATTGTCGGCATCCCGATCATCCGCTCGGTCTGGCCCTATCTGGGGGTCGCGAGCCTCGCCGTGATCGTGGCCTGGGCCTATTCGATCTCGCGCCAGGGGCTGATCCTCAGGGCCGCGCGGGACGAGCCGACCGCCGCCCGCGCATCGGGTGTTGATATCCCCCGCGCGCGGCTGATCGCTTTCATCCTTTCCGGCGCGGTGATGGGCGCCGGCGGCGCCATGCTCGCGCTGTCGATCGGGGTGGTGACGCCGAACTCCTTCTATCTGGGGCTCACCTTCACGACGCTTTCGATGCTGGTGGTCGGCGGCATGGGGTCATTGTCGGGGGCGGTGCTGGGCGTGCTGATCCTGTCATCCCTGATCCAGGCTCTGCGCTGGCTCGAGGCGGGAGTGCAGATCGGTGACACCACCTTCGCGCTGCCCGGTGGCGTGCAGGAGATCGGGCTTGGCCTGGTGATGATCCTGATCCTGATGTTCCGCCCCTCCGGCATCATGGGCAATCGCGAATTGAAACTCCCTAGGCGGCGCTGACCGCGAGGGGCATGACAGGCGATGGCTGAACCGTCGCGACAACCCAAGCAACAGGGAGCCTTAAAAATGAAAAAACTGATGACCATGCTGGCCGCGACCACCTGCCTTGCCAGCCCGGCGCTGGCAGATGACGCGCGGATCGTGGTGGGCTTTGCCACCGCCCAGACCGGTTTCATGCAGGGCTATGACAAGCCCGCCGAAGACGCGGCGATGATCCGCATCAGGGAGATCAACGAGGCGGGCGGCCTTCTGGGCAAACAGATCGAGGTGGTGACCGCTGACACCAAAACCGATATGGCCGAGGGCGCGAAGGCCGGGCTTTCGGTCGTGGATCAGGGCGCGGATCTGGTCGTGGTCTCCTGCGATTATGACTTCGGCGCGCCTGCCGCACTTGCGGCGGAAAGCCTCGGGGTGATTTCCTTCTTCATCTGTGCGGAATCGGTGAAGGCAGGCATCCAGGGGGTCGGGCCGAACAGCTTTTCGGCCTCGGTTCTGGCCCCGGTCCAGGGCGCAACCATGGCAGAATGGTCCTATAAGGAAAAAGGCGCGCGGAGCTATTACCGCCTGCTCGACACCTGGACCGAATATAACAAAGGGATCTGTGACGGCTTTGACTGGATGCTGCCGCAATTGCCGGAGGCAAAGCTGGTCGGCGAGGATACGTTCGTGAACGACGATGCCTCCATCGCGGCACAGATCTCGCGGATCAAGGCGCTGCCGGAAGAGCCCGATGCGATCATGCTTTGCTCGA
Source organism: Pseudogemmobacter sp. TB195 (assembly GCF_058313095.1). Classification (NCBI taxonomy): domain Bacteria; kingdom Pseudomonadati; phylum Pseudomonadota; class Alphaproteobacteria; order Rhodobacterales; family Paracoccaceae; genus Pseudogemmobacter; species Pseudogemmobacter sp. TB195. Next base: position 77,400 of record NZ_JBZEGG010000024.1, on the reverse strand, counting down.
TGATGCCGGGCTTTGTCTCGGCGGTGAAACAGATCCGCGCGGCAGGGATCAATTCGATGCTCCTGAACGGCTCGGGCGCAGATGGCAGCTACTGGATGTCGGCGGTGCCGGATCTCTCGAATTTCTACGTACCGGCTCAGGGTTCGGTCTTCGGCGATGACCCTAGCGCCGATGTGAACGCCTTCGTGAAGAAATATGCAGAGGCCACCGGCGCGCCGCCCGCGACGCAATATACCTTCCCGGGCTATGTGATGATCGACGTCTGGGCAAAGGCGGTCGAGCGCGCCGGCACCACCGAGACCGCAGCCGTTGTCGCCGAGCTGGAGAAGATGAATGAAGAGCCGACCCTCTTCGGCCCGCGCACCTTCACCGCCGAGCTGCACCACCAGAACAAGGCCGAATATCGCATCATCGGCACCGAAAACGGCAAGCCGGCCGTGGTCGGCACCTGGACGATCTCGGAACCCGTGCCGCTGGATGCCCTGCTGAAATAGCCGCTTTTGCGGGCCGGAGCGCAGGCTTCGGCCCGAAATTTACGCAAAAGACCGAAGAAAGCCGGTATCCTCCCGGTTCCGGCTTCCCTTCGGATCGCAGCCGCGTTACCGTTATGTCAAATACCGGCAGCCACGCCCCGTTCTGATCGCGTTATCCACGCAGATCGGCGCGGGGTTTTTTGCATTTTTGGGGCGTGATGAAACGCAGCATCGATATCGGCATCCTGCAATCGCAGAGCGGCAATTACGCCGCCCTTTCGGTCATCAGCCGGGCAGGACTGTTGCGCGGCGTGGCCGAGGTCAATGCGAGCCCCGATTACGACCTGTGTTTCCGCGTCTGCGGGCGCGACCCCGAAGGCCGCACCGACCGCTATGCACCTTTGTGCCGCGAGATCCTGCGCGAAACCGGGGCGCGCCATATCTTCGGCTGTGTCACATCGTCCAGCCGCAAAGAGGTGATCCCCGAGCTGGAACGCTTTGACGGCGTGCTCTGGTACCCGCTGCCCTATGAGGGGTTCGAGGCCTCGGAACGCGTGGCCTATCTGCATTCCTGCCCGAACCAGCATCTGCTGCCGCTGCTGGACTGGGCGCTGCCCGCGCTCGGGCGGCGCGGCTATCTGGTCGGCTCGAATTACATCTGGGGCTGGGAGATCGCGCAGATCGCGCGCGAACGGATCGCGGCGCTTGGCGGCGAGGTGGCGGGCGACCGCTATCTGGCGCTTGGGGATTGCGATTCCAGTCATATCATCAACGAGATCGCGGCCTCGCAGCCCGATTTCATCCTGAATTCCCTTGTCGGGGAAAGCGATTATGCCTTCCTGTCGCAGCTCCGGGATCTGCGCGACAGGACCGGGGCGCGGCTGCAGGTGCTGTCGTGCAATTTCACCGAATGCGAGATCGAAAGCAGCCAGGGCGGGGCCGAGGGTCTGATCGCGGCCGGCCCCTGGTTCGAGCCCGGCGAGGGGCGCGGCGGCTCGATTGCCGAGGTGGCGCGCCGTGCGGTACATGAGCTGGCGCGGCTGTTGCATGGCCGCCCCGGGGCCGAGCGGCTGAGCCTTGCAGACCTGCTTCGCGATGCGCCGGGGGGCGCGCGCTCCCGCCTCGATCCGACCCATTTCCACGCTGCACAGCCGGTGGTGATCGCACAGATCCGGGAGGGGCGCTTTCACGAGATCCTGCGCCATGCGCCGCGCGCCGCCGACCCCTATCTGACCGCACGCGACCGCGATCTGCCCTCTGCCCCGATCTTGCGGGTGGTGTCATGACGCGGCTCCGCACCGAAAACCTCGGCAATGCGCTGGCCTTTGTGCTGCACCGGCCGCATCCCGCGATCCAGGGGCTGACGCGCCAGCTCCGGGTCATCGGGCTTGAGCTGCGCGAGGCCTGGCCCGATCTGCCCGCCGAAGCGTTCAGCGCCGATTTCATCTTTTACGACGCCGATACCGGCCATGATGAGCAATTCCCCTGGGCGCCGGGGGCCTCGCCCATGCCGATGATCGCGCTGATCGGGTCCGAGGCGCCGGGGCGGCTGAACTGGGCGCTGACCATGGGCGCCCATGCGCAGCTTCTGAAACCCGTCAGCGACAAGGGCGTCTATGCAGCGCTTCTGGTGGCGCGGGCGAATTACGACCGGGCGCGCGCCTCGGATGCGCTGATCGCCGATCTGGAAGACCGGCTTTCGGCGCGGCAGACCGTGGTCCAGGCCGTGATGATCTTCGTCCTGCGCGGCAAATCCGAAGCCGAGGCCTATGAGCTTTTGCGCCAGACTGCCATGGCCTGGCGCGTCACCATTGAGATCGCTGCCGCAAGGCTGGTGGCCAATCACCGGGCGGAAGCCCCGGGCAAAGAGGACCGCAAATGACCGCCGCTGCCCCTATCGCAACCGCGCCCGCCGATAAAGCGCCGTCGGTGCTGCGCCGCCTGATGGGGCGCAAACTGGCGCTGTTCGGCTTTCTGATCATCGTGATCTGCGTCGGCGGCGCGGTCTTCGCCAACTGGCTGGCGCCGTTCGATCCGAATGAGCAGTTTTTCGACGGCCTGACCCTTGAGGGCGCGCCGCTGCCGCCCGGACCGGTCTATTGGTTCGGAACCGACCTTCTGGGCCGCGATCTGCTGTCACGGCTGTTATACGGCGCGCAGACCTCGCTGATCATCGGGCTGGTGGCCAATGGCGCGGCTTTGTTCATCGGCACGCTGGTCGGGGTCACCGCGGGCTATTTCCGGGGGGTCATCGGCACGGTCCTGATGCGGTTCACCGATCTGATGATGGCTTTTCCGGCGCTGTTGCTGGCGATTTGCCTCGCCGCGATCTTTCAGCCGTCTTTGTGGATCGTCGCCCTGGTGATCGCTTTCGTGAACTGGGTCCAGACAGCCCGTGTGGTCTTTACCCAGACCTCCTCCCTGGCCGAGCGCGATTTCATCGCAGCCGAAAAGACGCTGGGCGCCGGGCATGGACGGATCCTCTTTCGCCACATCCTGCCGCATCTTCTGCCGACGCTGATCGTCTGGGGCACATTGGGGATCTCGACCACCGTGCTTCTGGAGGCGACGTTGTCCTTCCTCGGCGTGGGCGTGCAGCCGCCGATCCCGTCCTGGGGCAATATCATCTTTGAAAACCAGACCTGGTTCCAGGCCGCACCCTGGCTGGTGTTTATCCCCGGCGCCGCGATCCTTCTGCTCGCGCTCGCCTTCAACCTGGTCGGAGACGCGCTGCGTGACATTCTCGACCCGACACAACAGGGGCGCGACTGATGCTGGCCTATATCCTGCGCCGCCTTGCGCTCTCTGCGCTGATCCTCCTTGGGGTCTCGTTCATCACCTTCGTGTTGCTTTACGTGCTGCCCGCCGACCCGGTGCGCCAGATCGCAGGTCGTTCTGCCACCCCCGAAACGGTCGCGAGCATCCGGCGCCAGCTGGGCCTCGATCAGCCCTTCGTCGTGCAATATGGCCATTATCTGTGGAACCTGCTGCAAGGTGATCTGGGCAGGTCATATCTGCAAAAGACCGAAGTGGCGGCGCTGATCACCTCGCGCCTGCCTGCGACGCTCTTGCTGATGCTGGCCGCGATCACCTGCGAGCTCGTGATCGGCCTGACCCTTGGCGTCATCGCGGCGCTGTACCGGGGCCGTGCGCTCGACAATGTGCTGATGCTCTCAAGCTTTGTCACCGTATCCGCGCCGCAATTCGTGGTAGCGCTGCTGCTCCTTTACGTCTTTGCGGTCAAGCTTGGCTGGTTCCCGATTGGCGGCTATGGCACATTCGCGCATCTGGTGCTGCCGGCGCTGACTTTGGGGATCCTCGGTTCGGGCTGGTATGCGCGGATCATGCGGTCTTCGATGCTTGACGTGCTGCGCGCCGATTTCATCCGCACCGCCCGGGCCAAGGGTTTGGGCCGCGGGCGGATCATCCTTGGCCATGCCATCCCCAATGCCATCCTGCCGGTGATCGCCATGATCGGCATTGATATCGGCATCTTCATGTCCGGGATCGTGGTCGTGGAAAGCGTCTTCGGCTGGCCCGGCATCGGCCAGCTGGCCTGGCAGGCGATCCAGCGCGTCGATATCCCGATCATCATGGGCGTCACGCTTGTCTCGGCCTTCGCCATCGTGATCGGCAATCTGCTTGCCGACCTGATTTCCCCGCTTATCGACCCGCGCATCAAACTGCGCTGACCAAACCAACAGGAGAGAAACAATGAAAAAACTGATCCTTTCTACGGCCCTTGCCACCATGATGGCGATGAGCCCGACGCTGGCCGAGACCCCCACCCCGGGCGGCAATATGATCGTGACCTACAAAGATGATGTCGCGACGCTCGACCCGGCCATCGGCTATGACTGGCAGAACTGGTCGATGATCAAATCGGTCTTTGACGGGCTGATGGATTATGAGCCGGGCACCACAACGCTGCGCCCAGGCCTCGCGGAAAGCTATGAGATTTCCGAAGACGGGCTGACCTATACATTCAAACTCCGCCCCGGGGTGAAGTTCCACAATGGCCGTGAGATGACCTCTGAAGACGTGGTCTACTCGATCAACCGGGTGGTGAACCCGGCAACGCAATCGCCGGGCCAGGGCTTTTTCGGCATGATCGACGGCTTTGACGCCACCGCCGCTGACGGTTCGGCGCTGACGGGTGTCTCGGCGCCGGATGCCGCGACGGTAGTGTTCAGACTGTCGCGTCCCGATGCGACCTTCCTGCATGTCATGGCGCTGAATTTCTCTTATGTGGTGCCGAAAGAGGTGGTCGAGGCAGAAGGCGCCGATTTCGGCAAGAAGCCGGTCGGGACCGGCGCGTTTAAGCTGGCGGAATGGACGCTTGGCCAGCGTCTCGTCTTCGAGAAAAACGCGGATTACTGGATTGCGGGCGTTCCCTATCTCGACAGCTTCACGGTTGAGGTTGGCCAGGAGCCGGTCGTGGCACTTCTGCGGGCGCAAAACGGCGAAGTGGATATTCCCGGCGACGGCATCCCACCCGCGAAATTCGTCGAGGTAATGAGCGACCCGGCCCAGGCTGCGAATGTGGTCGAAGGCGGCCAGCTCCATACCGGCTATGTCACGATGAATGTCACCGCTGCCCCCTTTGACAAGGTCGAGGTGCGCCGCGCCGTCAATATGGCGATCAATAAGGACCGGATCGTCCAGGTGATCAATGGCCGTGCGGTTCCGGCAAACCAGCCGCTGCCGCCTTCAATGCCCGGCTATACCAAAGACTATGCGGGCTATGCCTATGACGTCGACGCAGCAAAGGCGCTGCTGAGCGAGGCCGGCTACGCGGACGGGTTCGAGACCGAGCTTTACGTGATGAACACCGACCCGAACCCGCGCATCGCGCAGGCGATCCAGCAGGATCTGAAAGCCATCGGCATCACCGCGAATATCCGCTCGCTCGCCCAGGCCAATGTGATCGAGGCTGGCGGTGCGGGCACGGCCCCGATGATCTGGTCCGGTGGCATGGCCTGGATTGCCGACTTCCCCGATCCCTCGAATTTCTACGGCCCGATCCTTGGCTGTGGCGGCGCGGTCGAAGGCGGCTGGAACTGGTCGAAATATTGCAACGAGGGTCTCGACGCGATGGCGGCGAAAGCGGACAGCACCGTTGATCCGGCGAAAGCCGACGAGCGCCTGAAACTCTGGTCCGATGTCTATATGGGCGTGATGGAAGATGCTCCCTGGGCGCCGGTGTTCAACGAACAGCGCTTTACGCTGAAATCGCCGCGTATGGGCGGGGCGGATGCGCTGTATGTCGATCCGGTCTCGATCCCGGTCAACTACGATTACGTCTATATCAAGGAGTGAGCACGGATCATGTGTAAGCACTGCAATCATACGATCCACGCCCATCAGCACCATTTCGGCTGGGACAATTCTTTCGCGCCCGCGCTGAAAGCCGCCCCGGGTGAGACGATCCTGTTCCAGTGCCTCGACAGTTCCGGGGGCCAGCTTGGCCCCCGCTCGACTGTCGCGGATGTGGCGGCGCTGGATTTTGGCAAGATCAACCCGGTCTCCGGGCCGGTCTTTGTCGATGGCGCAAAGCCGGGGGACGTGCTGAAGGTCACGATTGACAGCTTCACGCCGCAACAGCGCGACGGCGCGGGCTTTGGCTGGACCGCGAATATCCCGGGCTTTGGCCTTCTGACCGACCAGTTCGAGGAACCGGCGCTGAATGTCTGGAAATTCGATGCGACCAGCCTGGAACCCGCCCTGTTCGGCCGCCACGCCCGTGTGCCGCTGAAGCCTTTCGCCGGCACCATCGGCAATGCGCTGGCCGAGGCAGGGCATCATTCGATCGTGCCGCCGCGCCGGGTGGGCGGCAATCTCGACATCCGTGATCTGAGCGCCGGAACAACGCTTTACCTGCCGGTCGAAGTTGAAGGCGCGCTGTTTTCCGTAGGGGACACCCATGCCGCCCAGGGCGATGGCGAGGTCTGCGGCACTGCGATTGAAAGCCCGTTCGATGTGGTACTGACCCTTGATCTGATCAAAGGCCAGCCGCTGAAAACCCCGCGTTTCACCACACCAGGGCCGGTAACGCGCCATCTTGACGCGAAAGGCTATGAAGCGACAACCGGCATCGGACCCGATCTCTGGACGGCGGCGAAGGATGCGGTTTCGGCGATGATCGACCTGCTCTGCGTGACGCAGAAACTCGAGCCGGTCGACGCCTATATGCTCTGTTCAGTCTGCGGCGATCTCAGAATCTCCGAGATTGTCGATATGCCGAATGTAGTGGTCAGCTTCTACTTCCCGCGTGCGGTTTTCGAATGACCATGCCCGCGCCTTCCCCCGCTGATGATGTGGTGCTTTCGCTGCGGGACCTAAAGGTCTCGGCACGCTCCGACCAGGGGCTGATCCCCCTTATCGAGGGACTGAGCCTTGAGCTCAGACGCGGCGAGACCCTGGCGATTGCGGGGGAAAGCGGCTCGGGGAAGTCGATCACCTCGCTCGCCATCATGGGGTTGTTGCCGCAGCCAGCGGTCAGGGTCACCGGCGGCACGATCCATCTGGGCGAGACCGAGCTGACCGGCCTTTCCGAGGCAAAGATGCAACGCCTGCGTGGTGCCCGGATCGCCATGATCTTTCAGGAGCCGATGACGGCCCTGAACCCGGTCATGTCCATCGGCCGCCAGCTGACCGAGGCGATCCGGGCGCATGAGGCGCTGTCGATGCGCGAGGCCCGCGCCCGTGCGCTTGAGGCGCTGAAGGCGGTGCGGCTGTCGCAGCCCGAGCGCAGGCTGGAGCAATTCCCGCATGAGCTGTCCGGCGGCATGCGTCAGCGGGTGATGATCGCCATGGCGATTGCGCTGAAACCCGATGTGCTGATCGCCGATGAGCCGACCACGGCGCTGGATGTGACGGTGCAGCGCGAAGTGCTGGATCTGATCCGCGACCTGCAACGCGAACTGGGCACGGCGGTCATTCTGATCACGCATGACATGGGCGTGGTTGCGGAAATGGCCGACCGGGTGATCGTGATGCAAAAGGGCCGGGTCGTAGAGACCGCCCCGACGATCGACCTCTTCGAGGCCCCCCGCGAAACCTATACGCGTGAGCTGCTCGCCGCCGTGCCAAGGATCGGCGGGGGGCCGGCGCGGACCGCGACGGCGACAGAGGATGTGCTGGTTCGCTATCAGGACGTCTCGGTCCGCTTTCCGATCCGCCAGGGGTTGCTCGGTCGGGTGACGGCGCAGGTTCATGCGGTCGAGCAGGTTTCGCTGGAGATTTTCAAAGGCGAGACGCTGTCGCTGGTCGGCGAATCCGGCTGCGGGAAATCGACCATGGCGCGGGCGCTGGTCGGCCTCGTGCCCCATAGCGGGCGGATCGAGGTCGCAGGCCGGGCGCTGGCAGAGCTTGACGGACCCGCACGCAAGGCGCTGCGCCGGGATTTGCAGATCGTCTTCCAGGACCCGATGGCGGCGCTTGATGCACGGATGACGGTCGGCGAACTCATCCGCGAGCCATTGCTGATCCATGGTATCGGCACGGCGGCAGAGCAGCGCGCAAGGGTCTGTGACCTGCTGGAGCGGGTCGGCCTGATGGCTGCGGTCTATAATCGCTACCCGCATCAGTTTTCCGGCGGTCAGCGGCAGCGGATCTGCATCGCCCGCGCGCTGGCGCTGAAGCCGAAGCTGATCGTCTGCGATGAAAGCGTCGCCGCGCTGGATGTGTCGATTCAGGCCAAGGTGCTGGAGCTGCTGCGTGATTTGCAGCGCGAGATGGGGGTGAGCTTTCTGTTCATCAGCCATGACATGGCGGTGGTCGAGAATGTCTCGGACCGGGTGGCGGTGATGTATCTCGGCCAGATTGTCGAGATGGGCACGCGCGCGCAGCTGTTTGGCAACCCGCAGCACCCCTATACACAGCGCCTGCTGGAAGCCGTGCCGGTGCCCGATCCGAAACGCCCGCGCGCAGCTGCGGCCCGGATGGCGGGCGAGATCCCGAGCCCGGTCTGGCCTTTGGGTCAGGGACCGGACCGGGTGCAGCTGGAAGATATCGGCGGCGGCCACCTCGTCGCGCGGTAAGCGCCGCGTTACGCCCCGCGCGCGCGCCGCGCCGCCTTTTGCAGCGCGGTAAAGGCCCGAAAGCGCCGCTCATGCAGCGCTTTCACCCCACCGCCCGCCGGCTGATGCGCCTCGCCAGGGCCGGACAACCCGGCCATGGCGGAGCGCATATCGGGGAAAAGCCCGCCTGCGACCGCGCCAAGTGTGGCAGAACCCAGCAGCACCGGCTCATCCGAGGCCGAGCCCATCACCACCCGCCCGGTTGCATCGGCAAGGATCTGGCGGATCAGCCGCGATTCCCCGGCGCCGCCGGAAATCACGATCTTTTCGACCCTGGCCCCGGCCTCGTCCTGCACATCAAGGATCTGCCTGAGCCCGTAAGCCACGCCGCAGATCCCGGCGAGGTAAAGCGCCTCGAGGTTTTCCAGATCGCGCTCCATCCCCAGCCCCGCGATCACGGCGCGGGCATGCGGATCGGCATGGGGGGCGCGGTTGCCAAGGAATTCCGGCACCACATGCAGATCCCCCGCCAGCGCTGCCGCCTGTGACAGATCAGGCGCGCGGGCAAGGATCCGCTGCGTCAGCCAGAGCGCCAGTGACTGGTCCTGGACTTTGGCCTCCGCCCTGGCCCCGGCGCTTGCAGGGTGAAAACCGAGCAGCTGGTCAATCGCCGCCCCCGCCGCCGATTGCCCGCCTTCGCTGAGCCAGAGCCCCGGAACCATGGCCGAGAAGTACGGGCCCCAGACCCCGGGCACGAAGGCCGGCTCTGCCGTCGAGGTCATGGTGCAGGACGAGGTGCCGAAAACATAGGCCATATGGGTCAGGGGCGAGCCTTCGATCCCGACCGTGCCGATGCCACCGGCATGGGCGTCGATCATCCCCGCCGCAACCGGCGTGCCGGGCGCAAGGCCAAGATCGGCCGCAGCCGCCGCCGTCAGCCCATGGCCAAGCGCCGTTCCCGGGGGCACCACACGCGTGCCGATACGGGTGAACTGTTCATCGGCCAGCTCTTCCAGCCCGATCTGGCGGAAGTAAGACGGATCCCAGCGGTTTTCATGCGCCAGATAGGTCCATTTGCAGGTGACGGTACAGGTCGAACGCGCCTCATCCCCTGTGGCCTTCCAGGTCAGGAAATCTGCCAGGTCAAAGAAATGCCGCGCGCCCGCGAAGATCTGCGGCCGGTTTTCTTTCAGCCATAAAAGCTTCGGCGTCTCCATCTCGGGCGAGATTTTACCGCCGACATAGGCCAGAACCGCATGGCCCTGTGCGTTGATCCGTTCGGCCTGATCGACCGCACGGTGATCCATCCAGACGATCACATCACGTGCCGGGTCTTCCGACGGGCCAACGGGCAGCGACACGCCGCCCTCGCCCAGAACCACCAGCGAACAGGTCGCGTCAAAGCCGATCCCGGCGACGAGGGCAGGATCTGCCCCCGCCATCACCTCGCGCACGCATTGCGCCACCGCCCCCCAGATCTGCGCGCTGGATTGTTCGACCATCGCCCCCGGCCCGCGCCAGAGCGTGATCTCGCGCTTTGCCGATGCGAGCAGGCGGCCGGTCTGGTCAAACAGACCCGCGCGGGCGCTGCCGGTGCCGACATCGACACCGATCAGATATTTGGGGGCAGTGGTCATGGCAGTGCCTCAGAGATCAAAGGTCGCGGGCAGGATCACCAGATCGCGGATCGTCACGGTCCGGGGACGGGTCAGCATGAAGAGAACCGCTTCGGCCACTTCTTTCGCCTGCATCAGGCTGCCATTGGCCAGCGCCTCATCCATCTTGGCTTTCGGCCAGTCATCGAGCAGCGCGGTCACGACCGGACCGGGCAGCACCGCGCCCACCCTGACACCATGCGGCGCGACCTGGCGGCGGGTGGCATGGACAAAGCCCTGAACCGCAAATTTCGAGGCGGTATAGACCGGCTCCCAGATCACCGGCACCACGCCCGCGACCGAGGAGGTGAAGAGAATATCCCCGGATTTCTGTGCGATCAGATGCGGCAGCACCGCATGCACAGACCGGAAGGCCGCATTGATATTGAGGTTCAGCATCCGGTCCCAGGCGTCGGGGTCGCCCTCGGCCACCGGGCCACCGATATAGGCGCCGGCATTGGCATAGAACACATCCAGCCGCCCGGCGAGATCAAGGATCTTCGGCAGGATCGCTGAGACCTGCTTGCCATCCAGCAGATCCACGACCAAAGGCAGCGCGTTCGGGCCCATCTCGGCGCAAAGCTGCTTAAGCCGGTCTTCCGCACGGTCGATCAGCACCACTTTCGCACCGGCCGCGACCAGGGTGCGGGCGCATTCCAGCCCGATCCCCGAGGCCGCACCGGTGACCGCAACGACCTTGTCCTGCATTGATTCAGCCATTTCTTAACTCCTGTATATCAACCGCGCCCATGGGTCGCACGCGACTGGCGGGCAAGGGAATCGACGATCACAGCAATGGCCAGCACGGCTCCGGTGATCATGTAACGCAGGCTCGACGACAGGTTCAGAAGCGTCAGCCCGTTGGAAATCGCCTGGATCACGATGATGCCCAGAAGCGCCGCCCAGGCAGAACCGCGCCCGCCAAAGAGAGACGTGCCCCCGATCACTGCCGCCGCAATGGCGTTCAGGTTCACATCCCCCGTGCCGGCCTGCTGGCTTGATGACGCCAGCCGCCCCGCCGCCAGCACCCCGCCCAGAGCAGCCAGCGTGGAACACAGCATGAAGGCCGAATAATAGATCCGCCGCACATTGATGCCCGACCGCCGCGCCGCCTCGCGATTGCCGCCGACCGCGAAAAGCGAACGGCCCCATTTGGTGCGGGTCAGCGCATATTGCATCGCAACGACAAGGCCGACGAACAGACCGAACATCCACGGCACGCCACGGCCAAGGTTCAGGTACCAGACCGCGAATTGCAGTGCCGCCGTCAGGACGCCCGCCTTGATCAGCAAAAGGCTCAGCGGCATCGCGGTCAGCCCGGCGGCGCGGCGGCGTTTCGCGGTGTTCAGCCCGCCGAACAGCACGACAAGCCCCGGGATCAGCGCGAGGCCATGCGACAGCCAGGCCGGCATCACCAGAAGCTGTCCGAATGCCACCAGCGGCGAGGAAAACGGCAGGTTGATCGAGCCGGTCGGCCCAAGAATGTAAAGCTGCATCCCCAGAATGGCGAGAAGCCCGGCAAGTGTCGCCACGAAACTCGGCATGCCAAGCCTTGTGTAAAGCGTGGCATAGACAAAGCCGATCACCAGGCCCGCAAGCAAAGCCGCCCCAATTGCCACTGGCAAAGGCAGGCCCATATTCACCCAGATCACACCCACCAGGGCCGAGGCGAAGCCGCTCATCGACCCCACGGAAAGGTCGATCTCTCCCAGCATCAGCACGCAGACGATGCCAAGCGAGATCACCCCAACTGTCGCACAGTCAAAAAGCAGGTTCACAAGGTTATTTGGCAGCAAGAACACCGGGTTCAGGCTGGAGAAAACCACCGAGATCACCACCAGCCCGACCGCGACCGGCAGGATGCCGAGATCGCCCGCCCGCACCCGGTCGATGAACAGCCGCACCGCACCGGAAAGGCTGTCATCGTTTCTGACCCGCTCATCCGCCCGGTCAAGGGGTTTGGGGGCGAGTTTCACGTCACTCATGATGCTCCTCCGCCGCCTTGCGGCTTGCGCGGCGCGAGACCGCATTTTCCGACGCGCCGGTGATGGCGGCAACCAGCTCCTGGTTGCTGGACTCGGGCGTGAAGACCCCGCCGTTTCTCCCCAGCCTGAGCACGACGATACGGTCCGCCACCGCGCGGACATCTTCCATATTATGACTGATAACGATCACACCGAGCCCGCGCGCGCGCACCCGGTCGATCAGGTTCAGAACCTCGGCCGTCTGCGCCACGCCAAGCGCCGCCGTCGGCTCGTCCAGCATGATAATCTTCGGGTCCGTCAGCAGCGAGCGCGCAATCGCCACCGTCTGGCGCTGCCCGCCCGAAAGCGAGGCGACGGGTTCGCGCACCGAGGGTATCCGCGCCGCAAGTTCACGCAAAAGCGTCCAGGCCCGAACCTCCATCTGCACCTCGTCGAGGCGCCAGGGCGAAATCTCATGGCCGAGAAACAGGTTCGAGACGACATCGAGGTTTTCACACAGAGCAAGGTCCTGGAAGACGGTCGCGATCCCCAGATCCAGCGCTTTGGCCGGGCTGTCGAGGGTCACGGGTTTCCCCATGAACCGCACCTCGCCCGCCGAGGGCTGATGCACCCCCGCCAGCACCTTCACCAGCGTCGATTTACCGGCACCATTATCGCCGACCAGCGCCACGACCTCACCGGCATGGACCTCAAGCTCGATATCGCTCAGCGCCGACACGGCCCCGAAATTCTTTGAAACACCTGTGAGCTGCAACAGCAGCTCCCCTTTCGGGGGTTTGTCGTCACTCATCGCTGCGCCTTCCGCAATAGAATGTGGCCCGACCGCCAGGGAGCAATGCGGTCGGGCCAGAGCACGGGAGCTTACTCGGTGATCCCGAGCGCCTTGCAGCCTTCGGCATATTCGCCGGTGCAGATCTGCTCAGCGGTCTGGATCCCCTTGTCGAAGATCTCGGCCTTGATGTTTTCCTTCGTCACCACGGCGGGAACGAAGAGCTCGGACGGCGTGTCATAAAGCGTGGTCTTTGCCTCGGGCGTTTCGCCATTGAGGAAGGTGACCGCAATATTCGCCGCCGCTGCCGCCACAATCTCAGAGGGTTTCGAGATCGTGTTATACTGGTCGCCCGAAATGATCAGCTGCAGCGCCGCGATGGTCGCGTCATTGCCGGTCACGGGGGGAACCGGGCTCACGCCCGCCGCCTTGAAGGCCGCAACCGCGCCGCCGCCAGTGCCGTCATTCGCCGCGACCACACCGGTAATTTCGGCGCCGAAACGGGTGATCTGACCCGCCGCCCATTCCTGCGCCTTCGGCGGCGCCCAATCGGGCGTGTCGAATTCGGCAAGCGTCTTGTAGGGGGATTCCTTCAGCGCTCGATGGATGCCGTCGCGGATCAGCCCGGCTGCCGCATCGGTGGGCGATCCATTGATCTGCAGCACCCCTGCCCCATCTGCGACGCCCGAGGCTTTCAGATGATCGGTCAGCGATTTCGCGATGGCGTAGCCAATGCCTTCATTGTCGAAAGACACATAGAAATCAGCCGGCGTTGCCGGGATCGGGCGGTCATAGGCGATGACCTTGACGCCCTGCGCCTGCGCCAGCGTCACCAGCCCCGCCGCCGCCGCCGAGTCGACCGGATCCAGCACGATGACCTTTGCGCCCTGGGTCAGCAGCGCATTGAACTGCTGCTGTTGCAGTGCCACATCGGCATTGGCGTTCTGGTAGATCACCTCGCAAGACGGGCAAAGCTTGTCCATCTCGGCCTTGAAGCCGGGGAAGTCATGCTCTTCATAGCGGGTCGAAGCCTGGTCGGGCATCAGGAAGCCCACCACACCCGAAGGCTCCGCCAGGGCAGCAGTACCAAGCAACATGGCCAGCGCTGTCGCCATTACGGGCGCCGTTGCGGGCAAGGCATGAAATTTCATCTCGTCTCTCCTCCACATGGGGCGGGCGGCCCATGCCCCCGCTGATCGCCGACACGGCCAATCCCGCTCCGGATGGTGAGGCCGACGAGGAGAGATGCGCCGCCAGAAAACACCGGTGATCCGGCGCATTTCTGACTTTGCTGATATCCTCCCCAGGCTCCCGAAACCGGGCCGGTGGCGCAGATTATTCGTGTTCCATCGATGTAGCCCTCCTGCTCAACCGATGTAGCAAAAGGTTGTGTCAGCGCAGCGAAACTGTCAAGCTGCATTTCCAGGGAATGAGGAAACCGTGACACCACTCCGACCAAAACCTGCGCCAACGCGTGCGCGGCGCACCACGATTTACGATCTGGCGGTGCTGGTGGGCGCCTCGCCGACGGCGGTCAGCGCGGTTCTTAACGGCACCTGGAAAAAGCGGCGAATCTCTGCCTCGCTCGCGGAACGCATCACCCGCACGGCCGAGGAACAGGGCTATGCGCTGAACCTTCAGGCCAGCGGCCTGCGGCGGGAAAAATCACGGCTGATCGGGATGATCGTGCCGAAATACGACAACCGCTATTTTGGGTCTATCGTTGAACGCTTCGAGGCGATGGCGCGGGAACGCGACCTTTTCCCAATCATTACCTGCACGATGCGCGACCCGGCGCTGGAAATACAGGCAGCGCGCGAGATGATCTCGCATCAGGTCGATTGCCTGATTGCGACCGGCGCCACCGATCCCGACCGGATCTCGAAGATCTGCGAGGCGGCGGGGGTGCGCTCGCTCAACCTCGATCTGCCCGGCAGCCGCGCGCCTTCGGTGATCTCGGATAATTTTGGCGGTGCGCTGGCACTGACACGGCGCATCCTTGCCGCCTCGGCCAGCCAGCGCCATCGCGGCGAGCCGATCCCCTTCATCGGCGGAAGGGCAAGCGATCACAACACATCCGAGCGGATCCGGGGCTTTCGTGCCGCCCATGCAGAGGCCGGAATCACGGTGGATGAGACGATGATTCTCGCCACCGGCTACGCGCCGGACCGGGCGATCACCGCGCTGGAAGCCCTGGCCACCAGGCGCGGCCAGCTGCCGCGCGCCATATTCGTCAATTCGACCATCGCGCTGGAAGGCGTTTTGCACTGGACGCGCTCCAGCGGGCATTTCGGCTCTGTCGCGCCGCATGTGGGCTGTTTCGACTGGGATCCGCTGGCGGCGGTGCTGACAGAGAATATCGTTATGGTGCAACAGGATGTGCCGGCGATGCTGGGGGCATTGTTCCGCCTGATCGACGCCGATGACCCTGCTCCGGGGCTGAGCGAGATCCCCACCCATTTCGCACCGCAGCCCTTTGCGGGCACTGCCGCAACAGTGGGCGCCGACTGAGCGGACCGCCATGCAACACCGGTGCGCCATAATTCCCAGGGCCTCTTGTCAGGAAATACCGGGGCGGCTACCGCTTGCCCGGAAACAGACCCCTGTCCAACCAGCCAAGGGTGACCAGTCTTGGAAAAAAAGCGGCTCGGCGAACTCATTGGCGCCTTTATGACGCTGCGGCCCCGGCTTCTCGCCATGGCCCATGCGCAGCTGGGCAACCGCGCGCTGGCCGAAGATCTGGTCCAGGACACCTGGATCCGGCTGGAAACGGCACAAAGCGACAGCGGCATAGCGAATGCGGCGGGTTTCGTGTCTCAGGTCACCAAAAACGGCATCCGCGATCATTTCCGCAAGGAACGGCGCCGCGCAGAGATCGACGCCGAGGTGCGCGATCTTCTGTGGGAACAATCCGATGAGGTCTCGGCCGAGCGCGCCGTGATGGGGCGGGAGATGCTGGCCCGGGTGCAGTCGGCGCTGACGGAACTCCCGGAAAAGACCCGGCGCATCTTTTTGATGAACCGGATCGACCGGGTGCCGCATCGCAAGATTGCGCAACGTCTCGAAATGAGCGACGAAGCTGTCTATTATCACATCCGCCGCGCGCTGGAGCATCTTGCCGATCTGCGCGACGCCATGAACGATTGATCCGCCCTGCCCGTGCCGCTCTGCTCCGGCAGGTCGGGGCGCCAACGGGTTATCGCCGAGCCACAGGAATGAGTGACGCCGCCCCCCGGACCAAGGCCGATGCAAAGCTCGCCCGTGAGGCGCGGGACTGGGTCGTGCGTCTTGCCTCGGGCGAGGTGGCCGCCACAGAGCTGCAACAGTTCCGCGCCTGGAAGGCACAGTCAGAGGCCCATGCCCGCGCCTTTGCCGGGGAACGCCGTTTCTGGCAACAGCTTGACGGGCTTGGGGAAGTGGCCGGCCCGGTCCCGCCGGTGGCAAAGCCTGCCGCGCCCCGGATCGGACGGCGCGGTTTTCTGGCCGGAGGCATCGCCGCAGGCGCCGGAGCATGGGCGCTGGATCTGCCGCATCGCTGGCAGGACTGGACCGCCGATCTTCATACCGGCTTTGGCGAGATGGCGGGGATGACCCTTCCCGATGGCACGATCGCCACGCTGAACACCGACAGCGCGCTGGCGCTGGAATTCACGCAAGGGCAGCGACAGGTCAGGCTCCTGCGCGGCGAGGCCGAGTTCCGGGTGCAGGCCGGAACCAGCCCCCTGCGGGTCACGGCGCTGGATGGTGTAACCGAGGCGCAGGCCAGCCTGTTCTCGGTCGGGCTTGCAGATCGCGAGGCGCGCGTCACGGTATCCGAGGGTCGGGTGCGGGTAAGTTCCGCTCTGGGCCAGGCGCTCGATCTTGGCGCATCGGAACAGGCGGTCTATGGCACGGGCCTGGCGGTGGCCGCGCTCGGCCCGGTCGACCGCGAGATCGCCTTCGCCTGGCGCGAGGGCCGGATCATCTTTGACGGCCGCCGCTTTGACCAGGCGGTGAGCGAACTCGCGCGGTATGTGCCCGAAAAGGTGATGCTCGGACCCGGCGTTGATGCCGCCCTGCCGGTCAGCGCGGTCTTTTCGACCAGCGCCGCGCATGAGGCCATCGGGGCACTGGCACTGACCCAGGGCCTGTCGGTCCGGCGTATTCCGCAGGTCATGATCTTGCTGAGCTGAGCTGCGACGGGGCCTCAATGCCAGGTCCGCAAAATTATTTCATTTTTGTCTTTAGGCAAAACCGGGCCTCACCCGTCACTGATAGGAAGGGTCCAGGCAGGCCAATACCCACGCTCTTCGCTTCACCGGCCCCGGCGATGGGGTCCGTTGCAATGACAGAAAGGGTAAGGGTCTGATGCCTGCCAGTTTCCTCCATTTCCGGCGCGCGGCCGCGCGGCGCCTGACCGTTCTTTTCTCGGGGACTGCGCTCAGTCTTGGTGTGCTCGCAGGTGGTCCGGCGCTTATGGTGCTGACCGCGCCTGCGGTCATGGCGCAGAATGCGACGACCCACCGGCTGGATATTGCGGCCAAACCGCTGGGTCAGGCGCTGCGGGATCTGGCGCGGCAGACCGGGCTGCAGATCGCGTATCGGACCTCTGTCGCGGCGGGCGCGACGGCCCCGGCGGTCAGCGGCACGATGACGGCGGAACAGGCGCTGTCGCGACTTCTGGCAGGATCCGGGCTGAATTACAGCTTCACCGGCGCCACCACTGTGACCATTCTCGGCAACGCCTCCGACGCCTCCAGTGTTGGCGGCACTGTGGACGGCGCGCAGAACCTCGGGACGATCCTGCTGGTCACTGCCCCGACCACCACAGAGGGCAGCAATTCCTATACCACGGGCGCGGCGACAGGATCGACCGGCCTGCCGATGAGCCTGAAGGAAACGCCGCAATCGGTGAGCGTGATCACCAGTCAGCGGCTGAAAGACCAGAATCTCGGCACCACACAGCAGATGCTGGCCTACACGACCGGCGTGCATTCGGCGATTTTCGAGACCGACCGCGACAATACCTGGTCGCGCGGGCAATGGGTCTCAAGCTATATCGTGGATGGTGTGGTGATCGATGGCGGCATCGGCTTCATGTCCGGGGTAGGCCTGCAATCCTCGACCTCGACCTATGATCATGCCGAGGTGGTGCGCGGCGCGACCGGCCTGCTGACCGGCCCCGGTGACCCCTCTGCCGCTGTTCGGATGGAGCGCAAGAAGGCCACTGCAACCGAGCTGACCGGCAACATTGAGACACGCTATGGCAGCTGGAACCGCATGGGTCTGGGGCTGGATGTCTCGAACAAGCTGAATGAAAGCGGGTCTTTGCGCGGGCGTCTGGTCATCGACCTCTACAGCGGCGACAGTTTCCGCGACCGATACAGCGTTGATAAAAAAACGATCTATGGCACGCTGGCCTAGGATATAGATGACGCGACCACGCTGTCATTCAGCTATGAACACCGCAATCACGACCCGAAGGGCTCGGAATGGAGTGCCTTCCCGACGCTCTTCGCTGACGGCACGCCGACGCTTTTCCCGCGCAACTGGTCGAGCGCGCCATATTGGGCGTTCTGGTCGAGCAAACAGGATATGGCAACGATCCGGGCCGACCATGATTTCGGCGGCGGCTGGACCGGCAATGCGACGCTCAGTGGTGTGCTGCGCAGCTATTCGGCAGAAAACACCCGTTTCTATGGCCGACCGGACCCGGTGACCGGCCTTGGCATGACGCTGTTTGCCCGCAAGGCCGAGGAATGGGCGCGCCAGATCGCGCTGGATGCCTCGGTCTCCGGCCCTGTCGAGGCCTTTGGCCGCACGCATAATCTGAACTTCGGCCTCCATGCCGGGCGCGACTGGGGCAAGGCGGATGACTATGCCATCGTCGGGGCGCAGCCGGTCATGGGCAGTGTCCATAGCTGGGATGGCAGCCTGCCCCGGCCGCAATTCACCCTGCCCCAGGCCGGGGAGTGGACCAGGAAGGCCACGGAATACTCCGCCTATGGCGCGGCCCGGGTCTCGCTGGCCGACCCGCTGACTGCAATTCTCGGTCTTCGCTATACCGACTGGAGCGCGGATACCCGCAATTTCAAGGTTTTCACTCCCTATTTCGGCCTTGTCTATGATGTCACCGACGACATCTCGGTCTTTGCGAGCCATACTCAGATCTTCAACCCGCAAAGCTATCGTGACACCAACCGCAATTACCTCGACCCGGTTGAGGGCAAAAGCCAAGAGGTCGGCATCAAGGGCGAATGGTATGAAGGGCGGCTGAATGCCTCGCTGTCCTATTACCGCACCTATCAGGACAATGTCGCGACCGGTCTGGAAGATGCCAATGGCAATCCGATCTATGTGCCAGGCAGCAACGATCAGGCCTATTACGGCGCGATGGGCCAGTCGACCCGCGGCATCGAGCTGGAAGTTTCGGGCGAGATCACGCCCGGCTGGAACCTGTTCTTCGGCGCGGCGAAGATGAAGGCCACCAACCCCGATGGCAGCCAGGCCAACAGCTTCCTGCCGGAAAATACCCTGAAGATCTTTACCACGTACAATCTGCCGGGCGAAAACAGCCAGTGGACCATCGGTGGCGGCGCGCGCTGGCAGAGCGAAAGCTGGAACACGCTGGGCGTTCCGGGTGTCGGGTCGGTGCGGAATTCGCAGCCTTCTTTCGCGGTAGTGGATGCGATGCTGCGCTATGACATCAACGACAATTGGTCGGCACAGCTCAACATCAACAACCTCTTCGATGAGAGCTATTACCATTCCGCCAGCGTCGCAGGCGTCTATGGCGAGCCGCGCAATGCGATGTTCACCCTGACATCGCGCTTCTGATGCCTGGCCCCGGTGCTGGCCGCCGGGGCTTTCAGACCACTCGCAAAGGCAGATTTCCCATGACTTTTCTTCCACGCAGGGGGCTCGCGCTGGCAGTCCTCCTCTTCACCGCATCGCCCCTGCTGGCCGAGGGCCTTCCTCAGATGCTGCCGGACGAATTCGCGCCCGCCGCCACCCGCACCAGCACCATTCCCGGCGGCTATGAGGTGCTCTCGGTTCCCGAGCTCGGCGCGGTGTTTGCCGCCTCGGTGCCCGATTTCACCGATGGCGCATCGGGCGATGTCTATATGCTCGACGCAGACACTCTCGCCCCGATCCGGCGCATTCAGCTGAAACGCCGGCCCTTCGCGCTGGCGGTCGACCACGCGCGGGGCTTGCTTTACGCCGGCAATACCAAAGACGGATCCCTGTCGGTGATCGATGCGCGCAGCGGCCTGTTCCTGCGCATGATCCAGCTCGGGAAAACCGGAGCCAATGGCAAAATGGAACATACCCGCATGATCGAGGTCGATCAGGCAACGGGCCGCGTTTTTGTCACCGGCCCGACCGATGAGGGCATCGTCTGGATCATCGACGGCGCAACCGGCGAGGTCACCTCTCGCACCGATAATGCCGTGATCTGGGCGGCGGGTCTGGCGTTTGACGGGCGTGACCGTCTCTATGTCGGGGGCGGCGGGGCCGAGGAAATCCTCGTCCTGAACGCGGAAACCGGCGAGAAGATCACCACCTTCTCGACCGGTGACACGCCGCCCGGTCAGGGCGATAAATCCGCGCATTTCATGGTGAACCTCTCGCTGGATGCGGCGGGTGGCCGGCTCTTTGCGGTCGACAGCCATGAGGGCAGGCTCTACGTCTTCAACACCGCTGATGGCAGTATTCTGGCCCAGGTGCCGATTGGTCCCGGCGCGCTGGATGTGATCTGGAACCCGCTGCGCGACGAAGCCTATGTCACCTGGTATGGCATCAACAGCCAGATACGCGACGACACCGGCGGCATCACCGTGGTCAATACCAAAGACTACAGCGTCACCCGTGATCTCGCGGTCAAGACCTTCCCGAGCAATCTTGCGCTGGACGAGAGCGGCCAGGTCCTGTTCGCCTCGGTCT
The DNA here is from genome assembly GCF_058313095.1 of Pseudogemmobacter sp. TB195. Classification (NCBI taxonomy): domain Bacteria; kingdom Pseudomonadati; phylum Pseudomonadota; class Alphaproteobacteria; order Rhodobacterales; family Paracoccaceae; genus Pseudogemmobacter; species Pseudogemmobacter sp. TB195. The sequence continues at coordinate 56,574 of NZ_JBZEGG010000024.1, read as the reverse complement.
CGGAACCTTCGAATGACAAGCATCCGGAGTATGCCCCGGGCACAATCGGATCGGTGATCCGGCTGGATCTGGCGATCCTTGGCGATCTGATGGCGGCGAAGACCCCCTGACCCCGACCGGAGGCCGCCCGCAGCCGCCCTGCCCTTACGCCCGCGCCCTTGGCACGGGCCATGTCATTTCAGCGCAGCAGGGGAACAATTTTCCCGTCAGTAGCATGATACTACCCCCATGACCCGGTTCTGTCCTTTGCTGTGCCAAAGCAAGGAGACACTATGGCCCGGATGATTCACACCATGATCCGCGTGCTGGACGAAGCCCGTTCGCTCGCATTCTACGACCAGGCATTCGGCCTGAAAGTGGTGGAACGCCTCGATTTTGAGACCTTCACCCTGATCTATCTCGCCAATGCCGAAACCGGGTTCGAGCTGGAGCTGACCGTCAACAAGGGCCGTGCTGACCCCTATAACCTGGGCGACGCCTACGGCCATCTCGCGGTCTCGGTCACTGATGTGAATGCAGAACATGCGCGCCTGGAAGCTGCCGGTCTTGCGCCGCGCAAACTGGTCGATTTCGCGCCTGGCGGCGACGTCATCGCCCGGTTTTTCTTTATCGCCGATCCCGACGGTTACCAGATCGAAGTGCTGCAGCGCGCGGGGCGCTACCAATAATCTGAAACGGCAGCCCTGCGCGGAAGAGGAGCCGCGCCGGGAACTCCCAGCCGATTGAGAAAGCAAGGAGGAGACTATGACGACCCTGACCGCAAATCGCGGACTGAGGGGGAACGCCCTCACCCGTCGCCAGCTGATCTCGCGCAGCTTTGCCGCAAGCGCGGGAATGATCATCGGCGCGGGCTTTATCGCCGCCCCCGATGCCGCCTGGGCCTATGAGGCGACCACGCTGAAGCCCGAGACCATGGCCACGCTGGTCCGCATGGCCCGCGACATCTACCCCCATGACCGCATCGCCGATGAATTCTATGTCATTGCCGTCAAAGGCTATGACACGGCCGAAGCTGCCCCGGGGGTTGAAGCCGGGATTGCCGCGCTGAATGCCGCCGCGCAGGGCGCCGGACATGCGGATTACCTCTCCATCGGGTGGGAGGATGACCGGGTGGCCCTGCTGCGCGGCATGGAGAACTCCGCTTTCTTCCAGCAGATCCGCGGCGGCCTTGTGACGGGGCTTTATAACCAGAAGGCCGTCTGGCCGATCTTTGGCTATGAGGGTGAATCCTTCAGCCAGGGCGGTTATCTGCATCGCGGTTTTGACGATATCAGCTGGCTCTGAGGGGGGCGGATCAATGGTTGCGAAATTTGAACTGGACGACGATTCCGTCGTTCTGATCATCGGCACAGGCTCGGGCGGCGGTGTTCTGGCGAATGAACTGGCGCAAAAGGGCGTCAAGGTCGTCTCGCTGGAGGCCGGCGGGCGTTATATGCCGGAAGACTACATCAATGACGAATGGGACAGCTTTGCTCAGCTGGCCTGGACCGACACGCGCACCACATCGGGCGACTGGCGGGTGGCGAAAGACTTTTCGGGCCTGCCGGCCTGGATCGTGAAGGCCGTGGGCGGCACCTCGATCCACTGGGCGGGGGCCAGCTTGCGCTTCCAGGACCATGAATGGAAGGCGCGCACCAATTATGGCCATGTGACGGGGGCGAACCTGCTCGACTGGCCGATTGATGGCGCGGAAATGGCGCCCTGGTATGAAAAGGCCGAGACCAAACTTGGCGTGACCCGCACCGGCGACCGCCCGGGCCTGCCCGGCAACAACAATTACAAGGTGCTGGAAAAGGGCGCGAAGGCGCTTGGCTATAAGGAGGTCCATACCGGCCGCATGGCGATCAATTCGGTCGATTACGATGACCGTCTCGCCTGCCAGCAGACCGGGTTCTGTTTCCAGGGCTGCAAATGGGGCGCGAAATGGTCCTCGGCCTATACGGATATCCCCAAGGGTGAGGCGACCGGCAATCTTGAGGTCCGCGACCGTTGTCATGCGCTGAAGATCGAGCATGATGACAAAGGCCGCGTCACCGGCGTGCTTTATGCCGACAAGGATGGCAATCACCACTTCCAGAAAGCGCGCGTGGTCTGCGTCGCGGGCAACTCGATCGAGAGCCCCCGGATCCTTTTGAATTCGGCGTCTTCGATGTTCCCGGACGGGCTCGCGAATTCCTCGGGCCAGGTCGGACGCAACTATCTGCGTCACGTTACCGGATCGGTCTACGGCGTGTTTGAGAAGCCGGTGAAGATGTGGCGCGGCACCACCATGGCGGGGATCGTGCAGGACGAGGCACGGCTTGACCCGTCGCGCGGGTTCGTCGGCGGCTATGAGCTGGAGACGCTGTCGCTTGGCATCCCCTTCATGGCGGCCTTCCTTGATCCGGGCGGCTGGGGGCGCAGCTTCACCTCGGCGATGGATGGCTATGAGAACATGGCCGGGATGTGGATCGTGGGCGAGGATATGCCGCAGGAGACAAACCGCATCACGCTGTCGGCCACCGCTGTCGACCAGTTCGGCCTGCCCGCGCCGAATGTGCATTTCGATGATCACCCCAATGATATCGCGATGCGCAATCACGCCTATGCACGGGGCGAGGCGATCTACCGTGCCGCCGGGGCAACCCGCACCCTGCCGACGCCGCCCTATCCGTCGACGCATAACCTCGGCACCAACCGGATGTCGGAAAATCCGCGGGACGGCGTGGTGAACAAACACGGCCAAAGCCATGACATCCCGAACCTTTTCGTCTCGGATGGCAGCCAATTCACCTCCGGCGCAGCCGAGAACCCGACTTTGACCATCGTCGCCCTTGCGATCCGTCAGGCCGAGTTCATCGCCGGCGAGCTGTCGAAACAGAACCTCTGAAAGAGAAAAGGGCGGAACCTCGGTTCCGCCCTTTGCCTTACTCGCCCAGCGTTGCGAGATACGCCAGCAGATCCGCGCGTTCCTCGGGCTTTTTCAGCCCGGCAAAGGTCATTTTATTGCCCGGCAGCACGGCTTTCGGGGCCTCGATAAAGGCGTCGATCTCTTCCGCCGTCCAGATATGGCCCTCTTCGCCCCAGGCCTTCATCGCGTTGGAATAGGCATAGCCCTCGACCGAGGCCGTCTTGCGCCCGATGATCCCGAAGAGGTTCGGCCCGGCTTTCGGGGGCGCATCCGCCGCAAAGGCATGGCAGGCGAAGCATTTCTTCGCGACTTTCTCGCCCTGTTCCGCATCACCGGCAAAGGCGGCCTGCGCGAGGGACAAAGACATCAACAGGGACAAAACGGGGGTCTTCACGGACAGCACTCCTGGCAAAAGCTCGGGTAATCGGGGGATCAGTGGGTCTGGCCGCAGCATGAGCTGCCTTGCCAGTTGCGGGCGGTGGGGGTCTGGCCAAGCCCTGGGTTCAGGCTGTTGGTCGGGTCGAGCCCCTGGTAGAACGCGGCCAGTTGCGGCGGCGCCTTATAAAGATGCCCGACATTATGTTCCGCCGGGTATTGGGCGCCGCGCTGGTCCAGAATCTTCCACATCGCATGTTCCAGGCCAAGGCAGTCGGTGCCCTTTTTCGCCACATAATCCTGATGGAAGACATGGCAAAAGAAATGCCCGTAATAGAGCTTGTGCGCGATCTGCGCCTCAAGCTCCGGCGGCAGGGTTTCGACCCAGTCACGGTCATTGCGTCTCAACGCAATATCGAGCGCGACAATATCCTCGACCTCGCGCTTATGCACGGCGCGGTAGCGGTTGGCAGCCCCGGCCACGGCAAACCGGTGCAGGAAGGCGGCAGCGCCCTCGCTGGCCGTGGCCTCGAACATATCGCCACTGGTGGAAGGGAAGCGGCGCGCAAGGTAATCGCGGGCCTCCGCGATGCCCTGACCGCCCATCCGCAGAAAGAGGTGATGGTCAAAGCGCGCGCGGAAATCGCGCAGCCTGGGCGGCAGATGTTTCGGGAAAAGCCGCGACAGGGCCTGCGCGACCCGGTCCGACAATGTGGTGCCAAGGCCCAGCCGTTCGGTCCAGCCATCGATCTTTGATTTCAGCGCGAAGACGCCGGAAATGCGCTGCGTGCCCAGCCGGCGGATCAGGAGGAATGTATCCTTGCCGTAGCGTTCGGCAATATCCCAGGCGGTGCCGTGGATATATTCGCCGGCAATCGGCAGGCTGTTGAACCCGGCCAGCATATCACGGCGGATCGCGGTCAGCTCATCCGGGTCACTGGTGCCGATGCAGAATACGGCAGTCTCGGTTTCGGCCTCGAATGTGTCAAGCCGCACCGCAAAAACCGCGAGCCTGCCCGCCGATCCCGACGCTTCGTGCAACCGTCGCTGATCGGCATTGAACCGTGCCGGCGTGTCCGCATCGACATCGCGGACATGTCCAGCATAGTCGCGGTCAGACCCCCAGGCCTCGCCCGGAGCGGGTGCCGGCAGGTCGCCTGCTTCAACCCTTGCAAGGATCGTTTCGGGGTCATCGCCGAGATCAAAGCCCAGATGGTTGACCAGCGCGACCGTGCCATCCGCCCGCACCTCGGCATAAAGCGCCATTTCGGTATAGGCCGGGCCGCGCCGGATCAGCGCGCCGCCCGAATTGTTGCAGATCCCCCCCAGCACCGAGGCGCCGATACAGCTTGACCCGATCACCGAATGCGGCTCGCGGCCCAGAGGTTTCAGCGTGCGCTCCAGCCCGTCCAGCGTCGATCCGGGCAGACAGAGCACCTGTTTGCCAGCGTCGATCAGATGGATACCCCGCAGCCGCATGACGCTGATCAGCACCACAGGCCGGTCATAATCGTCCCCCCAGGGGGTCGAGCCGCCGGTAAGGCCGGTATTCGCCGCCTGAAAGATCACCACCCGACCCGCCGCGATCACTGCATTCAGGGCGCGCCACATCCCGACCAGCGATCCGGGGCAAAGCACCGCCTCGACCTGACCGCCGCCATAGCGGATGCCGCGCGTGAAACGGCGCGTGGCGCGCGCGCCGGTCAGCACATGACCGGATCCGATCAGCTGACGCAGCCCGGCCAGCAGCTCACCCCTGTCGCGCATCTCTCTCTCCCACCCGGTTCCCGGCCGCCATCATGGCCGCGCCCGGTGCGAAGCGGGTAGTATCATATTGTCCGCAAAGCGTTTTTGTGGTCGGGCGTTTTACTGCGGGGCCTTATCAGGCCACGGCGCGGCTGACCGGCATCTGGGCGGCGCGGCGGGTTTCCATGCGCACCAGACAGGTGCAGCGCAGAAGCGAGGCAAAATTCCCCGGCTCGCCGTGGAATTCCAGCACCTCGCGATGCAGCGTCGAGAGAAACGCCCCGGTGGATTCCCCCTGTTCACGGGCGATCTCGTCCAGGATCGTCCAGAACGCCGCCTCAAGCCGCACCGAGGTGCTTTGCCCGTTCAGGCGGATGCGGCGGGTGACCGGCACATAACGGTCCGGATCCTGCCTGGCGAATAATTCACACATCTGATCCGGTCCTCCTCCCGTTTGATGTTGCCTCAGTCTATGCCCGCCCGGGGCGGGGCGTCCAGCGCAGGAATCGGCAAAACCGCAATCTGGCCTGAACAAGACGGCATAAGACGCGGCACTCAGTCAGGATGGACCCAGCGATAGCCGATCCCGGCCTCGGTCCGGATCGCGCTGGCATCAAAGCCGGCCAGGTCGAGCTTTTGCCGCAGCTGCCCGATAAAGACCCGCAGATAAACGATATCCTCGACATGTGCCGGCCCCCAGACCCTGAGCAGAAGCTGGCGATGGGTCACGATCCGGTCCGGCTGTTCCAGAAGCGCGAGCAACAGGTCGAATTCTTTCGGGGTCAGCTTTACCGGAGCCCCCAGCACGGTCACTTCGCGCAGATCGCGCGACAGCGCAAGGTTGCCGCTGCGCAGCAAGGCTGCCGGCCCCGCCGTCCCTCCTGCGGCGGCGCGTCTTGGCCGCAATGTGGCACGCAACCGTGCCAGCAGCTCGCCAATGGCAAAGGGTTTGGCCACGAAATCATTGGCGCCCAGATCCAGCGCGAGGATCTTTTCCATTTCCTGATCATGGGCCGAAAGCACGATCACCGGCAGGTCAGAGCTGGCCCGGAGCTGCTCGATCACCGTCTTGCCGTTCATATCCGGCAGCCCGAGATCAAGCACCATCAGATCGGGCCTGTGCTGCGCAACCGCCTCCAGCGCGCCGGCACCGGTTGCGGCAAGGGTGGTGTCATAGCCTGACGCCGTCAGCGCGTGAACAAGGAAGCGCTGGATCTGCGGCTCGTCATCGACCACGAGGATAAGCTGGCGTGCGGTCATATCGGGCCGCCCCCGCCCGCAGAGGCCGCCGGCAGGATCAGGGCGAGCCGCGCGCCGGGGCCGGGCCGGGCCTCCAGCCGCCCGCCAAGGAGCTGCGCGATCCCCTTGCAGATCGGCAGGCCGAGGCCGCTTTTCTCTTCGCCCCGGGTCAGATCGGGGGTGGCGAGCCAGGCCAGCACCGCCTCGGGCAGGCCCGGCCCCTGGTCCTGGACCTCCAGTCTGATATCGGGGCCGTCCGTTGCGCCGGTGACCAGAACCGGCCCCGGCGCATAGGCTTTCGCGTTTTCGATCAGGCTGAACACCACCTGTTCGACCAACCCCGCCTCGGCCATCACGAGCGGCAGGTCGGGAAGATCGGCGCTGATCGAGGCGGCGGGAAAGGCGCGCTGCGCGCGGCTGGCGGCGGCCCGGGCGCAATCCGCCGGTGCAACCGGGTGCAGCGCGACCGAAGCCCCCGTCAGCAGCCGCGTCATCTGCAACAGGTTTTCGACATAGCGCGCCAGCCGAGTGGCCTCTTCCGATGTGGCGCTCAGCAGATCTTCCTGGGCCTCGGGCGGCAGGCTGCCCCGCAGGTCGCGCAAAGTGGTGACAGACCCGAGAATGGTTGCAAGCGGCGTGCGCAGATCATGCGACAGCGACGAGAGCAGCGCGGCGCGCAAGGCCTGGCGGTCGGAAATCTCGCGCTCTTCACTGGCTTTTCGGCCCAGTTCCAGCCGCTCCAGCGCGGCACCAGCCTGGCGCAGCACATTGTCGATGGCCTGTTCGCGGTAGCCGGTATCGCGGTCGACGGCCTCGGGCAGCCGGTGCCCGATCGCATGGCGCGCCGCCGCGCCCAGAGGCAGGGGGTGGAAGGTCAGATGCGACCCGGTCCAGCCATCGGCAATCGCCATCTCGACCCGGCCCCGGATCAGCGCCTGTTCCGCCGCCTGCAGATCCGCCTCGCGCGGCGTCAGACTGCCAGGCGCGGGGACCAGCCCGGCGGGGCTGCGGCTCAGCAGCGCAACCGGCGCGTCAGAAAGGGTGGTCACATGGCGGATCACGGTATCGAGGATCTGCGCCTCGCTGCCTGCCCGGCCAAGCGCACCGCTGGCCGAGGACAGGACCTCAAGCACCACAGCCCGGTCCCGCGCGCTGTCGACCTGTTCGCGCATCCGCCCGGCGAGGAACCCGGTCAGACCCGCCGCCGTCAGAAAAGCCAGCAATACGACCATATCCTGGGGCTGCGCCGCCATCAGACTGAGATGCGGCTCGACGAAAAAGAAATTGAACACCGCCAGCGCAACCAGCGCCGAACCGAGCCCGGGCCAGAAACCGAATGCGGCGGCATTGACCAGGACCGCCATCAGCAAAAGCAATAATGCGACGATCTCGCTCATCCAGCCGCGCGATGGCACCACAATAGCCGTCACCACGACGAGCACCAGCACCGCCGCCAGGATCTGCTGCGGACGTTTCGACAGGGGACCGGCCGGACGCGGGCCGGAAACGGGAGGATAGACAAACACTGGCTCCATGTGCTGATCAAACCCTGGCCACCGGATTTGTCCACAATCTTTATGCGATCCTTATGCCGCCCGGCGCTTTCCCCATCGCTTCCTTACACGGCGAAGCACAGATCTGTGAAACCGTCACGAGGCTTCTGCCACAGCCCCGACGGACAGGAGAAAGACAATGCAGAATATTGCGCTGACCGCCGCGCCGGAAAAACCGCAGGACACACCGCATGCCATCCCTGGCGAAGGGCACAGTGCCCGAAAACCCGCCATGGCGGCGCTCACGCTTGGGGTGCTGGGCGTGGTTTATGGCGATATCGGCACCTCGCCGCTTTATGCGCTGCGCGAGGCGATGGTGGCGAGCGGCGCCACAAGGGGTCATGTGCCGGCTGAGAACATCTTCGGGGTGATCTCGCTGATCATCTGGACGCTGACGCTGATCGTGTCGGTGAAATATGTCGGCATCCTTTTGCGCGCCGATAATGACGGCGAGGGCGGCACGTTGTCGCTGCTGGCGCTTGCGCAGCGCGCGCTTGGCCAGATGCGCGGCCGCAGGGCGCTGATCCTCGTGGTGCTCGGTATCCTCGGCGCCGCCCTCTTTTCCGGTGATGCCGTGATCACGCCGGCGGTCTCGGTCCTGTCCGCGGTCGAAGGGCTGAAGCTGATCGCACCTGGTACAGCGCCCTTTGTCGAGCCGGTTGCCATGGCGGTGATCGTCCTGCTGTTCTGGGTGCAAAAACACGGCACCGATTTTGTGTCGCGCTTTTTCGGCCCCGTCATGCTTTTGTGGTTTCTGGTGCTGGCGGCGGGCGGGCTCTGGCGGCTTTGCGAAGCGCCTGAGGTTCTCTCTGCCCTGTCGCCACATCACGCCTTGCAGTTCCTGCTGGCGCATCAGGGCGTGGCGCTGGCGGTGCTGGGGTCGGTCTTTCTGGCTGTCACCGGGGCCGAGGCGCTTTACGCCGATATGGGCCATTTCGGCGCCAGACCCATCCGGATCGGCTGGTTTTACCTGACCTTCCCGGCTTTGGTGCTGAACTACCTGGGCCAGGGGGCTGAACTTCTGACCCGCCCCGAAGCGCTGGAAAGTCCCTTCTACCTTATGTTCCCGCCGCAGCTGCTGGTGCCGATGGTGGTGCTGGCGATGCTTGCCACTGTGATCGCCTCGCAGGCGGTGATCACTGGTGCGTTTTCCCTGGCGCAGCAGGCGATCCAGCTCAGGCTTTTGCCGCGGCTGAAGATCCGCCAGACCTCCGAGGAACAGCAGGGCCAGATCTACCTGCCGCTGATCAACGGGCTTTTGATGTTCGGGGTGCTGGCGCTGGTGCTGACCTTTGGCAGCTCCTCGGCGCTGGCGGCGGCTTACGGGATCTCAGTCTCGGGGGCGATGCTGGTGACCTCGCTTCTGGCAATGGTGGTGGTGCGCTGGCACTGGCGCTGGCCGGTGATCGCGATCCTCGCCGTGATGGGCCCGCTGGTCGCGCTGGAAGTGGTTTTCTTTGGCTCGAACCTGATGAAGGTGGCGGATGGGGGTTATGTGCCGCTGGCGCTGGCCGGAGCCTTGCTGGTCGTCATGCTGATCTGGCGGCGCGGCACTGCCATTGTGCAGGCGAAAGATGCCGAGGGGCAATTGCCGCTGGCGGCGCTGGTGACCAGGCTGGGCAGTGACCGCATCGCGAAGGTTCCGGGCACCGCCGTCTTCCTGACCGCCTCGCCCGAAAACGCGCCGGTTGCGCTTTTGCACAGTCTGAAACATTTCCGGGCGCTGCATGAGCAGAATATCATCCTCTCGATCGTCACCCGCGATCTGCCCCGGCTGAGCGATGAGACCAGGCTGAGATATGAAGAGATCGCCCCGGGCTTTCGCCGCATCATCCTGCAATATGGCTATGCCGAAGAGCCGGATGTGCCGCGCGCCCTGATGCTGGCGCGGCAAAAGGGACTGAAATTCGACATCATGGCGACCTCCTTCATCCTGTCGCGCCGCAGCCTGCGCCCGTCTGTGCGGCCCCGGATGCCGATGTGGCAGGCCCGGCTTTTCATCTGGATGTCGCGCAATGCCGCCAGCGCCCAGGATTATTTCCGCATTCCGGCCGGGCGTGTGGTCGAGATCGGCACCCAGGTGAGCCTCTGAAGTCTGCCCCGCTCTGGCGCAGAGCTCCCGCCCGGCTTAAGTCTGGCTTAAGCCGGGCGGGACATGTCCCGCCACGGTCCACCGGAAAGATGGCCCGCCGGAAAAATGGGGAAGCGATGCGGCTCTTGATTGTCGAGGATGACGACCTTTTGCGCGATGGGCTCAGCGTCGGGCTGCGGCTGGCCGGGTTCTCGCCCGATGCGGTCGGGTCGGTGGCCGATGCCAGGGCGGCGCTGACGGCAGGAAATTTCGAAGCGATGGTGCTGGATCTGATGCTGCCGGATGGCTCCGGTCTCGAATTGCTGCGCGAAATGCGGGCGGCGGAAAGCGATCTTCCGGTCCTTTTGCTGACCGCGCGCGACCGGCTGGAGGATAAGGTCGCGGGCCTTGATGCCGGAGCCGATGATTACCTTGGCAAACCGTTCGAGCTGGACGAGCTTGCGGCCCGGTTGCGCGCGATCCTGAGGCGCCGCCAGGGCCGCGCCGAAAGCCATCTCAGCTGGAACGGGTTTGTGCTCGACCCGGCCCGGATGCGCGGCACCATTGCCGGGCGCGAGGTGATCTTTCCCAATCGCGAATTCACCCTGATCCAGGCCCTGATGGAACGCCCCGGCGCGATCCTTGGAAAATCCTTCCTCGAAGACCGGCTTTATGGTTGGCAGGAAGAGGTCGGCTCGAACACGGTCGAAGTGCATATCCATAAACTCCGCACCAAACTTGGCGCCGATTTCATCGAGACAGTGCGGGGCGCGGGATACCGGCTGGCCCCCGAGGGCGAGGCATGATGTCGTCGATCCGGATGCGGCTCTTCCTGATCCTGCTGGCAGCAACCGGAGCGGTCTGGCTCTCGGCGGTAGTCTGGATCCAGTATACCACCCGCACCGAGGTCAATCATGTGCTGGACCGGCGCCTTCAGGAATCGGCGCATATGGTGGCCTCGCTGATCGCGCGCAATGGCGGCGTTGTAGGGGAGGCCGTGGAAATGCTGGCCCATCCCCGTCCGCATATTCTGCCCGATGACGGCCCCGAGGGCTATTCACATGAGCTGATCTGCCAGGTCTGGGGCTTTGACGGCCGGCTGAAGAGCGAATCCGATGGCGCGCCGAAGACCCGGCTTGCCGATGATGCGGCCGGGTTCTCCGAACGTGAGGTCGATGGCGAGACCTGGCGCGTCTATTCCCATATCGATGCGGAGATGGGCGTCCGCGTCATGGTCGGCGACGCGCTTTCGATGCGCGAGCGCCTGGTGCGTGGGGTGATCCTTGGCCTTCTGGTGCCGGCTCTGGCCATTCTTCCGGTGCTGGCGGCGCTGATCTGGTTCGCGGTCGGGCGTGGCCTTGCGCCGCTTGACCGGCTGGCGCGGGGGCTGACCCTGCGCCCGGCGACCGATCTCTCGGCCATAGACCCCGCCCCCGGCCCGCGCGAATTGCGCCCGATGGTTACCGCCCTGAACGGGCTTTTTCGCCGGGTCGAGGCCGCGCGCGAACGTGAGCGCAGCTTTACCGCCTTTGCCGCGCATGAGCTGAAGACGCCGCTTGCGGGCCTGAAGACCCAGGCCCAGGTCGCGGTGATCGCCCCTGATGAGGCGACACGCAACCGCGCGCTGGCGCAGATCTCGACCGGGGTGGCCAGAACCGATCGGATGGTGCGCCAGCTTCTCGATATGACCGCCGCAGAGAATGCCGATGGCAGCGGGCCGGATCAGGATGGCGCGCGGCTCCTTGCCGATCTGGCCGAGGGCCTCCAGGGGCTGGCGGCACAGCGCGGCGTGGCGCTTGAGATCCGGGGCACAACCGGGCTCTGGCATACGGCGCATGCGATGCTGCTGGCGCCTGCTTTGCGCAATCTGATCGAGAATGCGATCCTCGCCTCACCTGCCGGTGGCATGGTCGAGGCAGGTCTTACGCGCGCGGGTAATGAGGTGCTCTTCACCGTGCTGGATCGTGGCCCTGGCATCCCTGACGCCGACCGCGCCCATGTGACGGAACGGTTCTGGCGCGGCGCGTCCAGCCCTTCGGGCCAGGGCAGCGGGTTGGGCCTGGCCATCGTCGCGGCGGTGATGGAACGGATGGGCGGCAGATTGTCTCTCTCGGCCCGGGAGGGCGGCGGTGAGCGGGCAGAGTTGATCCTGCCCGCCTGAGCGGCCCGATACCTGCCCCGCCCGGTTACCTGACCGCTCTGATCAGATGATCCGCACGCGGGTTCCCACCGGCACCACGGCAAAAAGCTGTTCGATATGCTCATTGTAAAGCCCGACGCAGCCCGAAGAGGACGGCCGCCCGATCTTGCGGGTGTCATGGGTGCCGTGGATCAGATAGGCGGGCCAGCTGAGATACATCGCATGGGTGCCGAGCGGATTGTCCTTGCCCGGCGGCAGATAGGCCGGCAGCGAGGGGTCGCGGCGGCGCATATCGGCGGTTGGCGTCCAGTCCGGCCCGACACGTTTGCGCACGACCTCGGTATAGCCTCGCTTCGTCAGCTCTTCGGTCAGAGGCACCGAGGTCGGAAACAGCCGGTAATCCTGGCCATTCCCCGACCAGTAATGCAGCGCACGCGAGCCGAAATCCGCGACGATGACACCCGAGCCGAGACTGTCGAAATGGTCACGCCAGTCCTGCATCTGAAAGCCCGAGGAATTGTGCCTCGGATAGGCCGGCAGCGCCTGGGTTTCGGCGCGCAAAAGCCCGGGCGCCGCCAGGGCGGTCAGCCCGGCGGCGGCGGTCAGCAGGGCGCGGCGGCGGGTGGGGTTGGTGCTCATCTCGGGTCTCCTTGGCAGGCACGCTTAACATGCTCAGAGCATGCAGTTGGGTCAGATACGGGCTTTCGCCCCATCCCCGCCCGGATCACCCGCCGCGCTTAACCGAAGCTTAAGCCCGCCGCCTCAGCGCACCACGATTTTGGCGCCGATGGTCACTCTGGCGTGAAGATCAATGACATCCTGGTTCAGCATACGGATGCAACCGGCCGAAACCGCGCGCCCGACCGAGGTCGGATCATTGGTGCCATGCACCCGGTAATAGGTGTCGCGCCCGTCCTTTTGCATATAAAGCGCCCGCGCGCCGAGCGGGTTCGAAATGCCGCCGGGCACCCCGTCCTTATATTTCAGGTATCGGCCGGGATTGCGCTTGACCATATCAGCGGTCGGAATCCAGCGCGGCCAGGACTGTTTGCGGTCGATCACCGCATCACCGCCATCAAACCGCATCGCATCGGGGCCAACCCCGACAGCATAGCGCAGCGCCTTGCCCTCGGGCATCACGAAATAAAGCGCGCGCGCGCCCTGATCGACGATGATGGTGCCAGGGACCTCACTGGTCTGGAATTCGACCACGCGGCGGACATGATCCGGGTTCATCTTCGCAGGGTCGATGCCGGCAATGATCTGGCCGCCATCTTCACGCGCGGCATACATCGCGGCGACATCACCGCTGACCGGCGCAAAGGCGATGCGCTTTTGCGCCTCGGCCCGTTCGGCTTCGGCCTTTGCTTCAGCGGCGGCAGCAGCGGCAACGGGATCAACAGGGATCGGCTCCACCGGCACACAGGCGGCAAAGGCAAAAAGCGACAGCGCAAGCAAGGCGGCGCTGGACAGGTTCGGCATGGGACAACTCCGACAGATTTCGCGCGGGTCTTGCCCGCATAGCTTAAGCAGAACTTAAATACCTCAGGCCTGTCGCATCTGGGCGGCACGTGCGATCCATATGCCACAAAGCACGATCACCCCGCCAAGGGCCTGGCTCAGGGTCAGGGCCTCATCCAGCACCGCCCAGGCCAGCAGCGCGGCAATGACCGGCTGGAGCAAAAGCGTCAGCGAGGAAAAGGTCGCCGGCAGGAAGGCCAGTGCCCAGGCGATCAGGCTCTGGCCGCCGGCCTGGCTGATCCAGGACAGGCCGACCAGCACGCCCCAGCCCGCAAGCGTCAGGGGGATCAGGCTGGGGTCGGTCATCAGCGCGAAGGGGAAGACGGCGATCGCGGCGGCTGCGGTGCTCCAGAGCATGATCACGCCGGTGGCGAACCGCTGCCGGGCCCGGCCAAGCATCAGAATATAGGCGGCGTAAAGCATGGCGGCGAAAATCGCGATACCATCGCCCCTGAGATCGCCGTCGCGCAAAGCCTCCGGCCCGCCCTTAAGCACGACAACCCCGACAATCGTTACCACCAGCGCCAGGGCAAACAGCCGCCCCGGAGGTTTTTTCAGCACGATCCAGGCGAAAAGCGCCACGAAAACCGGCGCCATATTCACCAGGAGCGTCGAATTCGCGACCGACGTCAGATGCAGCGAGATATGCCAGGCCACCAGCTCGGCGCCAAGGATCACGCCGGGCAGGCTGATCTCGACCCGGTCACGCAGGGTTTTCGGCCGCCCTGCACCGCCTGACCGGCCCCCGCCCGCCATAAGCGCGAGCGGGATCAGCGCCAGCGCCAGTCGCCAGAAGGCGGTCGAGACCGAGCCGGTCTCGGACAGTCGTACCCAGATCGGCGAGCAGCCGATCAGCACGCCCCCCAAAAGCAGCCCCGGCAGGGCAAAGCGGTTCGGTTCGGTGGGGATTTGCATGGCGAAAGCATCCGGATCCGGCGCTCCGGCAGCACCTCTGACCGCTTTGTCACTTGCCGCGCAGGCGAAGACAAGCCCGCTTGCCCGCCAGGACCGCCGGGCGGATTGTCGCGAAACTGCTGCCCCGCTGCTGCACCCCTGTTACAATGCCCGGTCAGGTTCCGCCCATCTTCCCGATGAGGCATCCGGTCATGAAAAAACTCCTTCCCGCGCTGGCGCTGCTGGCAACCAGCACCGCAGCTTTCGCCAATCCGGTCCAGATCACCTGGTGGCACGGCATGGGTGGCGCCAATGAACAGGTGATCAATCAGGTCGCCGGGAAATTCAACGAGGCGCAATCCGCCTGCGCCATCACGCCTGTTTCGAAAGGCACCTATGAAGAAGCCCTGGCGTCCGGGATCGCGGCTTTCCGTTCGGGCGAGCAGCCGAATATCCTCCAGGTGTTTGACGCCGGTGCCGCCACCATCATCAACGCCAAAGGCGCCACTATCCCTGCCGAAGACCTGCTGATCCAGAATGGCCACAGCTTTGATCGCGACGCCTTTATCGACGGCATCCGCTATTTCTATGCCGATGCGGAAGGTAAGTTTATCGGGATGCCGTTCAATTCTTCGGCGCCGATCCTGTATCTGAACACCGAGGCTTTCGCGAAAGCGGGCGTCGAGGCCCCAAAGACCTGGGCCGAATTCGAAACCGTCGCGCCGAAGCTGAAAGAGGCGGGCTATATCCCGCTGACCGCCAGCCAGCTGACCTGGCAGCTTTTCGAGAATTTCTACTCGCGCAACAACATCCAGATGGCCACTAACCAGAATGGCTATGACGGGTTCGACGGCACCGAGCTTCACGCCACCGCGCCCGAGATGATCGCCTTCTGGACCCGTCTCGCCGCCTGGCACAAAGACGGCCTCTTCGGCTTTTACGGCGCCGGCTGGGCCGACAACCAGAAGCCTTTCGAAGAGGGCAAGGTTGCGATGTGGATCGGGTCTTCGGGGTCGTTCGGCGGGTTGTCGAAAACCGCGACCATGCCCTTCTCTGCCACGTTCATGCCCTATGATGAGACCATCACTGACGGCAACAAATCGACCTTCATCGGTGGTGCCGCCCTGTTTGCGATGGCCGGCAAGCCCGATGACCAGAACAAATGCTCGGCTGATTTCTTCAACTTCCTGACCACGACCGATGTGCAGGCCTTCTACCACCAGGCCACCGGCTATGTGCCGATCACCAGGGCCGCCTATGAGAAATCAAAGGCCGATGGCTGGTATGAGGCGAACCCGGTTGCGGAAGTCGGCATCCTGCAACTTCTTGAGCCGCAGGGCGAATGGTCCAAAGGGTACCGCCTCGGCTTTTATCCGCAGATCCGCGTGATCGAAGAGCGCGAATTCAACAAGATCTTCTCGGGTGACACAACCGTCGAAGACGCGTTCAAAGCCATCGAGACCGAAGGCAATGAGCTTCTCGCCCGTTTCGCGAAAACCTCGGGCTGATCACCCCGCATGACCGGCCGGGCCTGCAGTTTTGCGGGCCCGGCTTTCGCCGTTTCTTTCCGCCCGCTTCTTTCCGCCCGCTTCTTTCCCCTGTGAAAGCCCAAGATGAGCGACGTCACCCATCCCGCGCCCCCCGGTCTGATCCGGCGCTGGCTAAGCCGCCCCGGCCCCGCGCCCGAACCCGCAAAGCGCGTGCAATTCGACCAGCCGCTTTTGCCCTGGCTGTTCCTCGCGCCGCAGCTCGCGGTGATTTTCGTGTTTTTCTACTGGCCTTCGGTCCAGGCGATCACCTCGTCTTTCTATATCGAGGACCCGTTCGGGTTCGGGTCGACCTTTGTCGGCATCGACAATTACAGGGACGCGCTCGGCGCGCGCGAATATCAGCGGATCGCGGGGTTTACAGCGCTCTTCACCGTATTGGTGACGGTATTCTCGCTGGGCCTCGGGCTTCTCTTCGCGGTCAAGGCCGACAAGGTGATCCGGGGTCGCACCAGCTACCGCACCGCGCTGATCGCGGTATATGCGATCGCGCCGCCGGTGGCCGGGCTGATGGGGATGATGCTGTTTGATCAGCATATCGGGCCTTTCGTGCGCCTTGCGGCCTGGTTCGGCTATGACATGAGGGTGGGCATCAATTACTGGGATACCGCCTTCGCGATGATCCTGGTTTCCGTGTGGAAACAGGTGCCCTACAACTTCATCTTCTTCCTCTCGGGCCTGCAAAGCATCCCGGCCAGCGTGCGCGAAGCCTCGGTGATCGATTGCCGCAACGGCTTTACCCGGTTCCGCACCGCGATCCTGCCTTTGCTGGCGCCGACGGCGTTTTTCCTGCTGATCATCAACATCACCTATGCGCTGTTCGACACTTTCGCGGTGATCGATGTGATGGTGAAGGACAAGCCGGCGAACAACCCGATGACGCTGGTCTACAAGGTCTATAATGACGGCTTTCGCGGCAATGATATCGGCGGATCAGCGGCGCAATCGGTGATCCTGATGGTCATCGTGCTGGTGCTGACCCTGATCCAGTTCCGCTGGCTGGAACGCCGCGTGCATTACGGGTGAGGCGATGAACCGGATCAAACCCTTCGACCACATCATCCTCATCCTCGGCACACTTTTCATGTGCGTGCCGGTGCTGGTTGCGCTGATGACATCGACCCATTCGGCGGTCGATATCCATATGAACGGCCTCTACCTGACCCCCGGAGATAACGCGGTCGGGACCTACCAGACCGTGCTGACGCGGCAGGGCGGCTTTACCGGCCAGGTGACTGGCCTGACGATGCTGATGAATTCGCTGATCCTCGGGATCGGGTTCGCGGTGGGCAAGATCGTGCTCTCGATGGCCGCCGCTTACGCCCTGGTCTATTTCCGCTTTCGGTTTGCGACTTTCCTCTTCTGGATCATCTTCACGACGCTTCTCCTGCCGCTGGAGGTCCGGATCATGCCGTCCTACCAGGTCATGTCCTCGCTGGGGCTTCTGAACAGCTATACCGGGCTGATCGTGCCGCTGCTGGCCTCGGCCACCGGCACGTTCTACTTCCGCCAGTTCTTCAAATCCGTCCCGGATGAGCTTTTGGAGGCCGCGCGGATCGACGGCGCGGGCCCGTGGAAATTCCTGATCGATATTCTGATCCCCCTGTCGAAAACCATGATGGCGGCGATCTTCATCATCATGTTCGTCTATGGCTGGAACCAGTATCTCTGGCCGATGCTGATGACGACCGAGGAACGGTTCTTCACCCTGATGCGCGGCATCAAGCAGATCCTCCAGGTCTGGATCGGCTCCCAGATCCCCGATTACAACGAAGCCTTCGCCCTTGCCGTTCTGGCCCTGCTGCCGCCCGTGATCGTGGTGGTGGTGTTCCAGCGCTGGTTCATCAGGGGCCTGACGGAAAGCGATAAATAATGGCCTCGATCACAATCACCGACGTCTCGAAAACCTATCCGGGGGCGAAGGCGCCATCGGTATCGGGCATCAGTCTTGCGATCCGGGATGGCGAGCTTATCGTGCTGGTCGGCCCTTCGGGCTGCGGCAAATCCACTTTGCTGCGCATGGTGGCGGGGCTGGAAGACATCTCCGGCGGCGAGGTGAAGATCGGGGATCGCGTGGTGAACCGCATCGACCCCGCCGACCGCGATATCGCGATGGTGTTCCAGAATTACGCGCTCTACCCGCATATGACCGTGCGCGAGAATATGGCTTACGGGCTGAAGAACCGCCGCACGCCGGGACCCGAGATCGAGGCCCGTGTCGCTGAGGCCGCCCGCATGCTGGAGCTTGGCCCCTATCTCGACCGCAAGCCCCGCGCGCTTTCGGGCGGGCAGCGCCAGCGAGTCGCGATGGGCCGCGCGGTGGTGCGCCAGCCCTCGGCCTTCCTCTTTGACGAGCCGCTGTCGAACCTCGATGCGAAACTGCGGGTGACGATGCGCGGCGAGATCCGGCGGCTGCAAAAGCGGCTTGGCACCACCTCGCTTTATGTGACGCATGACCAGCTGGAAGCCATGACGCTCGCCGACCGGCTGGTGGTGCTGAATGATGGCAGGATTGAACAGGTCGGTGCGCCGCTGGACATCTATCTGCGCCCGGCCTCGACCTTTGTCGCCTCTTTCATCGGTGCGCCGGCGATGAACCTGCTCGACGCGGAGCTCGACGGCGCACGGCTGCGCCTTGGCACTTCGGTGATCGAGCTGGGGCAGCTGCCGGGCGCGAAAGGTGCCGTGACGTTGGGGATCCGCGCCGAAGATCTGGTGCCATCGGCCACTGGCCTGCCCTTCCGCACAGATTTCATCGAAGAGCTGGGCGCGCAGCGTCTGGTGCATGGCCATATTGACGGCCAGCCGCTGGTGCTGACGCTTGATCCAGCCATGCAGATCGACAGCGAGATGCGGCTTTCGGTGGCTTCGGCAAAGCTGCATCTGTTCGAGACCAGCACCGGCAAACGCATCGCCACAGCCGCCCGCTCCGGCCTTGCGGTGCCCCAGACGGCGTGACCAGAGACCGTCTGATCAAAGACCCTCGCGGCGCATTACCTCAATCATATAGCCGCGCTTATCGGTGCCAAGCTCTTGCTCGATCCCGACCTCTTCCAGGAAGTCAAAGCCCTGTGAGGCGGCGATCAGCAAAAGCGACATCCGGTTCACGTCGAGATCTTCGGGGAAATCCTCTGCCGCCACCCCTTCTGCCAGGCTGGCGCAGACTTCGTTGCGCATTTTGCAGACGCCTTCGACAATCGCGGCCCGAACGGCGGAATCGCGACGCGTTTCCCAGGCCTCGTTCCAGAGCCGTTCGGCAACCCGAAGCAGCGGATCATCCTCGCCCAGGATCTGCGTCTTGCAGCCCGAAAGCACCGTGATCAGCCTTTCGCGCGGCGATAATTTTCGCAAGGCGGCGACGAGTTGCGGCTCCAGCCGGCTCCAGACCTCGCGCACGGCCTCGGCGCGCAGGGCTTCGGCCGAATCGAAATGGTGGTGAATCTGGCCGGGCGAACATTGCAGCTGGCAGGCGATGCGCCGCACCGTCGCCGCCGCAAGCCCTTCCTGCGCAACCAGTTCGACCACAGCATTCATGATCTGCTCACGCCGTTCCTCGCGCGACATATAGGCCAAATCATTGCCTCCGATTTCAGCATTTCATTCATTTTAGCAGGTCATGACACAAAAACAAGCTGGACACGTGTTCAAGTTGGACATATGCCCAGAACAAACCTGACTCCTCCTCCTTGCTTTTCAGGACATCCTATGCCCGTTTCGATTTTCCGTGCCCTGGCCGTTGTTGCCGGCATGTCTCTGTTGTCGACCACGTCCCTCCTGGCGCAGGAGGGCGGGATGCCGCCTGCCTCGGTGGGTGTCGTGATGGTTCAGCCAGAAAGCATCTCCGTAACCTCCGAGCTTCCGGGTCGCGTCTCGGCCACGCAGGTCGCCGATGTGCGCCCGCGAGTGGGCGGCATCATCGAGACCCGGGTGTTCGAACAGGGCAGCCTTGTGACGGCGGGCGATGTGCTGTTCCGCCTTGACAGCGCCAGCTATGAAATCGCGGTCGAAGCGGCTAAGGCCTCTGTCGCCCGTGCCGAGGCCGTGCTGGCCGAGGCCGAGGCGACCGAGCGGCGCTATGCCTCGCTCAATGAACGCAATATCACGAGCCAGGCCGAATTCGAGACGGCGACCGCAACGCGCCTCCAGGCCGCCGCCGCGCTGGCCGAAGCCAAAGCACAGCTGCGCGCCGCCGAGATCAACCTGAGCTATACCGAGGTCAAGGCGCCGATTTCGGGCCGTATCGGCCGCGCCCAGGTGACCGAAGGCGCGCTGGTTTCGGCGCAGGGCGAGGTGCTGACCACGATCCAGCAACTTGACCCGGTCTATGCCGATATGCAGCAGCCGGTCTCGGAACTCCTGCGTCTGCGCCAGGCGCTGGATTCGGGCGAACTGACCCAGGTCGAGCCAGGCGCCGCCCGGGTGGTTCTTTTGCTGGATGACGGCTCGCAATATGCCCATCCCGGCAAGCTTTTGTTCGCCGAAGCCTCGGTCGAACGGTCTTCGGGCCAGGTGACACTGCGCGCTGAATTCCCCAATCCGGATGGCATCCTGCTGCCGGGCATGTATGTGCGGGTCTCGGTCGAACAGGCCACCGAAGCAGCGGCCTTCGCCATTCCGGGCCAGGCGGTGCAGCGCGATGCTTCGGGCAAAGCCATGGTCTATGTAGTGACGAAAGGCGCGGCCGAGCTGCGCACGGTCGGCCTTGGCCGGTCGGTCGGCAACCGCGTGACCGTGCATGACGGCCTGACTGCAGGCGAAATGCTGATCGTTGACGGGTTCCAGAAAATGGGCCCCGGCGCGCCGGTTTCTCCGGTCTGCTGGGCAGACCCCTCGACCGGTGATACCCCCCCCGATGTCTGCGCAAAAGCGCTCGCTGCTCCGGCAGAAGCCGGCACGAACTGAGACCTGATCCATGGCAAAGTTTTTTATCGACAACCCGGTCCTTGCCTGGGTCATCGCGATCTTCATAACACTGGCGGGGGCGCTGTCGCTGCCGATGCTGCCGGTCTCGCAATATCCTGATGTTGCGCCGCCGCAGGTCTCGATCTCGACCCGTTTCGCGGGCGCTTCGCCCGAAGATCTGTATCGGCAGGTCACCCAGCCCATCGAAGAAGAGCTGAACGGCATCCCCGGCATGCTCTACTTCCAGAGCACCTCGGAATCGACCGGGGCGGTGACCATCGACGTCACCTTCGAAGCCGGGACCGAAGTGGCCCAGGCCGTGGTCGACACCCAGAACCGTCTGCGCCGGGTCGAATCCTCCCTGCCGCAGCAGGTGCAGCAACAGGGCGTTCTGGTCGAAGAGGCAGGCGCGGGCTTTCTGATGCTGGTGGCGCTGACCGCGACACCGGAATCGGGTCTCGATGCCGTGGCACTTGGCGACTATATTTCGCGCAATGTCGTCAATGAGCTGCGCCGTGTTCCCGGCGTGGGCCGTGCCCAGGTCTTTGCGACCGAACGCGCGCTTCGCGTCTGGATCGACCCGGCGAAACTGGTGGGTCTGGATCTTTCCGTGACCGACATCACCACGGCCATTGCCGAACAGAACGCCCAGGTCGCGGCAGGTTCCATCGGCGCCGAACCCGCGCCCGAGGGCACCCAGATCCAGGCGACGCTGCTGGTGACCGGCCAGCTGTCCAACCCCGAGCAATTCGGCAATATCGTGCTGCGCTCGGCCGAGGGTGGCGGCCTGGTGCTGTTGAAAGACGTCGCGCGCATCGAAATCGATGCCGAGATGTATGCGTTCAAGACCTTCCTCAACGGTCAGGAAACCGCCGCCATCGGCATCCAGCTGTCGCCAACCGGCAATGCGCTGGACACCGCCGCCGGCGTACGTTCAGTGATGGAACGGCTTGCGCCGATGTTCCCCGAAGGGATCGGCTATGAAATCCCTTATGACACCACGCCTTTTGTCTCGGCCTCGATCCACAAAGTGGTGATGACGCTGCTGGAAGCCGTGGGCCTGGTCTTTGTCGTGATGTTCGTCTTCCTGCAGAATTTCCGCTATACCGTGATCCCGACCCTCGTGGTGCCGATCGCGCTGGCCGGGACGCT
This sequence comes from Pseudogemmobacter sp. TB195, assembly GCF_058313095.1. Lineage (NCBI taxonomy): Bacteria > Pseudomonadati > Pseudomonadota > Alphaproteobacteria > Rhodobacterales > Paracoccaceae > Pseudogemmobacter > Pseudogemmobacter sp. TB195. The sequence continues at coordinate 34,544 of NZ_JBZEGG010000024.1, read as the reverse complement.
GGCGGTGATGCTGGCGGCGGGCTTCTCGATCAACGTGCTGACCATGTTCGCGATGATCCTTGCCATCGGTATTCTGGTCGACGACGCCATCGTGGTCGTCGAAAACGTCGAGCGGATCATGTCCGAAGAAGGGCTGCCGCCGAAAGAAGCCTCGAAAAAGGCAATGGGGCAGATTTCCGGCGCGATTGTCGGGATCACGCTGGCGCTGATGGCGGTGTTCATTCCGCTGGCCTTCTTCCCCGGCTCGGTCGGCATCATCTACCAGCAATTCTCGCTGACTATGGTGGTCTCGATTGCCTTCTCGGCCTTCCTTGCGCTTTCGCTGACGCCGGCGCTTTGTGCGACCTTCCTCAAGCCGGTCGCGAAAGGGCATGGCCATGCGAAACGCGGCCTCTTTGGCTGGTTCAACCGCAATTTCGACCGCGCCACCAAGGGCTATACCGGCGCGGTTGGCGGGCTGACGCGGCGTGCGGGGCGGATGATGATCATCTATGTCGCCCTGGTGGCTGGCCTTGGCTGGTTCTATGTCAAAATCCCCTCGGCCTTCCTGCCCGATGAGGATCAGGGCTTCCTGATCGCCAACCTCCAGGCACCGCCCGGCGCCACCACCTACCGGCTGCGCGAAGTCACCAAACAGGCCGAAGGCTTTGCTCTTGGCATGGACGGCGTCGATTCCATCGTGGTGATCCAGGGCTATTCCTTCTTTGGCCAGGGGCCGAATTCGGGGCTTGCCTTCGTAACGCTGGATGACTGGGCCCAACGCAAGACGCCGGAACTCTCGGCGCCGGGCCTTGCGGGCCAGCTTTCGGGTATGCTGTTCTCGATCCGCGATTCCATCGCCTTCGCGCTGTCGCCGCCGCCGATCCAGGGGCTGGGGACGAGTTCCGGCTTTGCCTTCCGGCTGCAGGACCGCGCCAATATGGGCAATGCGGCACTGCAGGATGCGGCGAACCAGATCCTTGCCGGCGCGGCCGACAGCCCGATCCTCGGCCAGATGTATGTCGAAGGCCTTCCCGCCGGCCCGCAGCTCAGCCTGCGTGTCGACCGCGAAAAGGCCAATGCTTTCGGCGTCACCTTTGGCGAGATCAACCGCACCATCTCGGTCGCGCTTGGGTCAGGCTATGTGAACGACTTCCCGAATGACGGCAAAATGCAGCGCGTCATGGTCCAGGCCGAAGCGTCGAGCCGGATGAACATCGAAGACGTGATGAAGATCAACGTCCGCAATGTGCAGGGTGGCATGGTGCCGCTGTCGTCCTTTGCCACCGCCGAATGGGGCTACGGCCCGACGCAGATCGTCGGCTATAACGGCTACCCTGCGCTGAGGATCAATGGCGAGGCGGCACCGGGCTATTCGTCAGGCGAGGCCATCGCCGAGATGGAGCGTCTTGCCGGCGAGCTTCCCACCGGTTTCGCCTATGAATGGACCGGTCAGTCGAAGCAGGAGATCGAAAGCGGCAGCCAGGCGCCCATGCTGATCGGTCTGTCGATCCTCTTCGTCTTCCTCTGCCTTGCCGGTCTTTACGGCAGCTGGTCGATCCCGCTCTCGGTCATGCTGATCGTGCCAATGGGCGCTATTGGCTCGGTCGCGGCGGTGATGTGGGCGGGGCTGTCGAATGACGTCTTCTTCACCGTGGGCCTGATCACGATTGTCGGGCTCTCGGCAAAGAACGCCATTCTGATCGTCGAGGTCGCGAAAGACCTGATCGCCGAAGGTCAGGAGCTGATGGCGGCCACCATCGAGGCCTGCCGTCTGCGCTTCCGCCCGATCCTGATGACGTCCCTTGCCTTCACCATGGGCGTGGTGCCGATGGCGATTGCGACCGGCCCCTCGGCGGCCAGCCAGAACGCCATCGGGATCAATGTGGTCGGCGGTATGATCGCGGCCACGGTCCTTGGTGTGCTCTTCGCGCCGATCTTCTTCGTCTTCGTGATGAAACTCTTCGGGACGCATAAACGTCTCAAAAAGACGGGTTCCGCCAATGATACCCAAGGATCTGTCCATCCGGCGGAATAACCCTGGCGGGGGCATGGCAGAGCATGCCCCCGTCGCTTTCTTTGTCTTCCCACTCCGGCCCCATAACAAAAAGACCGCATCCATGAGCAGCACCCCATTCCGGCCCCGCCTCGGGCGTTACCTCGCGATCCTGCCGCTGACGCTGGCGCTTTCGGCCTGTGTCACGACAGAATATACCGCGCCGAGCGCCGACACCGCCGCCGCTTTCGCAACCGGCGCCCCTGCCCGCAGCGCCAATGGTGCCTGGTGGCTCAGTTTCCAGGACAGGACCATGGACGGGCTGATCACGACGGCCCTTGCGCGCAACCTCTCGATCCATGAGGCGGTCGCAGCGATTGACGAGGCAGGCGCCGGTGTCGCCGCTGCCCGCGCGGCCAGCCTGCCTCAGGCCAGCGCCAGCGCCGGCGCGACGCGGGGCGACAGCCAGGGATCGGGCGCGATCACGGAAAGCACTTCCGCGACGCTTTCAACCTCGTGGATGTTTGACATTTTCGGCGGCAACCGCTCGGCCCGCGCCGCAGCCATTGCCGAACTCGAGGCCTCAAAGCTCTCCGAAGAGGCCGCGCGCCGCGCCGTCACCGCCGCTGTGGCCACGACCTATATCGACCTGCGCTATTACCAGCAAAGCATCGCTTTGACCCGGCAAAGCATCAGCAGCCGGCGCGAGACGCTGCGCCTGACCCAGGACATGCTGGAAGTCGGCCAGGCCAGCCGCCTTGATGTGCTTCAGGCCGAACAGGCGGTGGCCCAGGCCGAAGCGAGCCTGCCGGTGCTGGAGACCGGGTTCGATCAGGCGGTGAACCGGCTTGCGACGCTGACGGCCTCGCGCACCGCCACTCTGCGCCCGCAGCTGCAAAAAGGCGGCGCGCAGCCTTCCGCGCGTTCGAACCCCTCGGTCGGTTTGCCTGCCGACGTGATCCGCGCCCGTCCCGATGTGCAGATCGCCGAGCGCGGTCTTGCTGCCGCCGTCGCGCGGATCGGTGTGGCCGAGGCAGAGTTCTGGCCTTCGGTCAGCCTGTCAGGCTCGATCCGCCCGATGAATGTCAGGGGCGGCGGCAACCCGACCTCCTGGTCCTTCGGACCTGCGATCAACCTGCCGATCTTCACCGGCGGCGCCAACCGGGCCAATCTGAAAGCCGCAGAATCGCGGGCGGTCCAGGCTCATATCCGCTGGCAGGCCGAAGTGCTCGACGCGGTGGAAGAGGTCGAGAACGGCCTTTCCGCCTGGCGGCGCGGCGGCACCAATGTGGCGGCACAGCGCAAGCTGGTCTCGACCGCGCAAGAGACGGTGACACTGGCCCGCGATGCCTGGCAGGCCGGACAGACCGATTTCTTCACCGTGCTGGATGCCGAACGCACCGCGCTTACCGCGCGCACCGCGCTGGCGGGCGCCGTGCGGGATCAGGCGGCGGCCTATGTTGCGGTCTCGATCGCCGCAGCCGCTCCGATGAAGTGAGGCGGGATCCGGGTTTTCATACAGCTGTCACCGGGGTTATGATTTCATAACCCCCGGTGCAGGCCCGCATTTCCCGCCTGCACCTTCCCCGGATGACCAGCGAAGTGGCCCTGAATGCGCCCTGCCCTGATCCTTGTGCTGCTGCTGGCGCTGCTGGCCTGTGCCCCGCGCCCCGGGGCAGATGTGCTTTTGCCCGTGGCTGAGGGAACCCTTCCCGACGCCACAACCCGGCGCGTCTGGATGGTCACCACCCGTGCCCGCGACCCGGTCAATGCCTGGAGTTTCGGGTCGGATCGCGCGCCCGCACCGGGCTATGGCTATTTCGACATCTCGGTGCCACCCGGCCATAAGCCCGGCGCGATTGAATGGCCGAAAGGGCGCCCCGATCCCGCGACTGATTTCGTCACGCTCGGCCAGGTCGCCCTTGCCCCACGCGCCTTTCTGCAGGATCTGGGCCATGAGCAGACCGGCGTCTATGTCCATGGCTTCAATACGTCATTCCAGGAAGCGCTTTATCGCCTCGCGCAGCTCTCGGCGGATGCGCATGTCGCCGGCAATCCGGTCTTGTTCTCCTGGCCGTCCCAGGCCCATGTCGCGGGCTATATCGCTGATCGTGACGGGGCGGATTACTCGCGTTCGGCGCTGGCGGGCCTCCTCTCGGATCTGAGCCGGGGGCGCAAAACCACCGAGCCCGTGATGGTGCTTGGTCATTCCATGGGCGGGCGCCTGGTGATGGAGGCCTTGCGGCAGCTGAAGCTTGAAGGCCGCAGCGATGTGCTGGACCGGCTGGAGGTGATCCTGGCCGCGCCCGATATTGATCTGGATATGTTTCGCGAACAGATGGCCGTGATCGGGCAACTAAAGCATCCGCTGACGGTGCTGGTCTCATCCGATGACAAGGCACTGGCCTTTTCCGCCCGCCTGGCGGCACGGCGCGAGCGGCTCGGAACCGTCGATGTCAAGGATCCCGCGATCCGCGAACTGGCGCGTCGGCTGGGGATCCGCATCATTGATATCACCGATCTGCCCAGCGATGACCCGGCCCATAGCCGCTATGTCAGCCTTCTGTCCGGGGCCGGGGAAAGCGCGGTGACCAACGTGTTTCAGGGGCTGCGCCAGGCCGGGGCCTATGCCCTGGATCAGCTGGGGCTCTGACCCCCCTGCCCCGCCGCCGGGGCGATGGCCCCGCGCAGCGAGATTTCGACCCGCGCCATGCCATCCGCGATCCGGCGGGTGATTTTCGCCCCCATGGCCGAGGCCAGTTCGGCGCTGATGGTCAGACCGAGCCCGGTACCGGTCGATCCCGGCCGTTTGGCGAAAGCCTGATCATGGAATTCAGTGCCACTGGTCGGGTTCTCGATCAGCACTTTAACCCCGGCGCCGGGCACTTCGCGGATCCGCAGCAAAACCTGGCCGCTGCCATGCTCCACCGCATTCTCGATCAGATTGCGCAACAGGATCGCGAGCGCATCGGGGTCGGCGGCAACCTGCACCGCCTCAAGATCGCCGTCATCGAACCGGATCTGCCCCGCCCCGGTCTCGCGCAGCAAAAGCCGGGTGATCCGGATCAGATCCGCCGGTCCGCGCCCGAGCCCGAGACCCGCCTCGGATCGCGAGAGCTGCAAGAGCCGCTCCACCCGCCGCGTCAGTGCATCAAGCATCGGCAGCGTCGCGCGGGCATCGGCATCCTGCGACAGATCAAGCCGGGCGCGGATCGCGGCGACCGGCGTGCGCAATTCATGCGAGGCATTGGCGATGAAGGCGCGTTCGGCATCGCGCAGCGCACTGACGCGCGCAATATACTGGTTCAGCCCATGGGCCAGCGGATGCAGTTCATCAGGCAGCCCGGCCTCGGGCACCGGCGAAAGATCGGCGGGCGGACGGCCCGCAATCCCCGCAGTCAGATCTTCCAGCGGTGCAAACCCCTTTGCCAGGCTCTGACGCAGCCCCCAGACCAGCAGAAGCACCATCGGCAGGATCAGCACCAGAAAGGCCGAGGCCGCCTCGAACATTTCCTCGCGCCGCCAGGCCTCATTATGGGCGACCTCGATCACGGCGTTTTCCGCACTCACCCGTAAAACGCGCCAGCCATTCGCATTATGGAACCCATCGCTGGCAAGTGCGGGCCAGGGCTCTGTCGGCACCGGATCACCCGCCCGCAGGATGCGCAGCACCCGCTCGCCATTTCCTGGATCGATGCCGATATTGCGGGGGATCACCTGACCGGGGCTCGCCTCGATGTAAAGCACCGTGGTTTCCGCCATGGCCTGGAGCTCTTCATCCAGCATCTCGTTGATTTCATGGTCCAGAAACAGCGTCGCCAGCGCAATCGCGCCCAGCCAGGCCAAAAGCACAAGCCACAGCACGCGCCGGGTCAGACGGCGACGGATCGACCAGGACTTGCGGCCCACGCCGCTCATGTCAGCACATATCCGAGGCCGCGCCTTGTCTCGATCATCCCGGCGCCGATCTTTTGCCTGAGCCGCGAGATATAGACCTCGACTGCGTTCCCTTCGATGGTCGCGTCGAAATTATAGAGCGCCTCTTCCAGCGCGGATTTCCCCAGCACCCGCCCCCGCGCACCCAGAAGCGCGTCAAACAGCGCCCATTCGCGCGAGGTCAGGCGGATCTCCTCAGCCCCGCGCCAGAGCCGTGCCGCCGCGCGGTCGACCTCGATCCCGCCGATCTGCAGCCGGGCCTCCGGCAGGAACTGGCCGCGCCGCGCATGGGCGCGGATGCGCGCCGACAGCTCGGCCAGATCAAAGGGTTTGACGACATAATCATCGGCACCGGCATCAAGCCCCGCGATCCGGTCGCTGATCTGGTCGAGCGCGGTCGCGATGATCACTGGCGTCCGGTCGCCCGCCCTGCGACGCTCGCGCAGGACCGACAGGCCGGAACCATCGGGCAGGCCCAGATCCAGGATCACACAGGCATAATCCCCGACCGCCAGCGCGGCCAGCGCGCCCGCGGCATCACCGGCATGATCAACCGCATGGCCCGCAGCCGCCAGATGACGCAGCACGGAACCGGCGAGATCAGAGGAATCCTCGACAAGAAGCAGGCGCATATTGGCTGCATAGCCTGCGGCTGCGGCTGAGGCGAGAGAATTGCGGGCCATAAGACGCCTGCGCAGAAAATCGGTTTCGCAGGCGAGACTGCAAGCCTGGCGCAAGGTTCGGAGGCGACAAGCCAGGGATAAATGGCCCGCATGTGGCCAATGTTTACCAGGGCCCGGCCCCAGCCGGTGCCAGAAAGACAGGCATATGTCGCTTTACGAATCCCTCCGGCGTCTTCCGCGCCCTGTTGTCCCGCATCTCGTGCTGAACCTTGCAGTGGCCTCTTTTGTGATGCTGGCGCTCAATCACGGGTTCTGGACGCGGCTGATGGCGGAATTTCCCGCAGCGCCCGGCCGGGTGGTGATGTTCGGCTTCGGGGTCTGGGCGCTGACGCTGCTGACCCTTGAATTGCTCGGCCCCGGGCGCCTGCAAAAGCCGATAGCGGCGGTGCTGATCCTCCTCGCCGCCACCGCCAGCTATTATGAGCGCAATTTCGGCGTGCTGATCGACCGCGAGATGGTGCGCAATGTCTTTGAGACCACGGTCACGGAATCGCGCCATCTGATCACGCTGCGGATGGCCGCCGAAATCTTTGTAACCGGCGTGCTGCCGGCAGCGCTGGTCTTCTGGCCGCGTGTCAGCCGTGTCGGGCTGATGCATCAGCTCTGGCGCTGGCCTCTGGGCGTGGCGCTGAGTTTTGCACTGATGACCGGCGCCTTGTTCAGCCATTACAAGGATTACTCGGCCATGCTGCGCGAGCGCCATGACCTGATGGGGTCCTATCAGCCTGGCGCCAGCCTGACCGCAGGCATTCGCTATGCGCGCGAGCAGTGGAAGACCGCCGACCCCACCGCCGCGCCTTATGGCCGGGATGCGAAACCTGGCGAAGCGCTGGCCCGCGCAGACAAGCCCGTCTTGCTGGTCGTCTTTGTCGGAGAGACCGCGCGGGCGCAGAATTTCGGCCTGAACGGCTATGCGCGCAACACCACACCGGAGCTCGCGAAGCGCGATGTGATCGCCTTTACCGATGCCTCTTCCTGCGGCACCTCGACCGCCGTGTCGGTGCCCTGCATGTTCTCGGGCCTCGGCAAGGCCAGCTACAGCCGCGAGGGCGCGCTTGGCCGCGAGAATCTGATGGATATCCTCGGCCATGCCGGGATCACCCCGCTCTGGGTCGATAATAATACCGGCGATCAGAATGTGGCCAGCCGTACCGGCTGGGCGCGGGTCGATGCCAGCCTTGCGCCGGAAGCCTGCGCGGTCGAATGCACGGATGAGGCACTTTTGCCGATAATTCGCGACCGGCTGGCAAAGATCGACCGCGATACGGTGCTGGTTCTGCATATGATCGGCAGCCATGGCCCCGCCTATTACCTGCGCTACGGGCCGGAGCGCGCGGGTTTTGCCCCCGCCTGCGAAAGCGCACAATTCTCGGATTGCACCGCGGAAGAGATCGTCAACGCCTATGACAATTCGATCCTCGAGACCGATCACGTTCTGGCCAGCACCATCGACATGCTTGCCGCAGCTCAGAATGTGATCCCGGCCATGGTGTTTATGTCGGACCATGGTGAATCACTGGGAGAAAACGGCCTCTACCTGCATGCCGCCCCCTCGTTCATGGCGCCTGCCGAACAGACAAAAGTGCCCTTCGTCCTCTGGCTGGATCCGCGCTTCTCAGGCGCGATGGGGCTCGACACCACCTGCCTTGCGCAGGAGGCGGCACAGCCGGTCAGCCATGACAATTTCTTCCACACCGTGCTGGGGCTGATGGATGTCAGCACTTCGGCCCGCGACGCCGCGCTGGATCTGACCGCGCCCTGCCGCAACCCGGGCCTTATGTGAGGCGGATGCCATCGTCGCCGAAGACCAGTTCGGCCCCGGCGATGGCCTCCGCGAAATCGCGGTCATGGGTCACCGCAAGGATGGTGGTGCCCTGCGCCGCCTCCGCGCGGATCAGCCGGATTACCTTTTGCCGGTTGATCCGGTCCAGCCCGCGCTGGATCTCATCAAGCAGCAAAAGGCGCGGCCCATGCGCGATGGCCGAAGCCAGCGCGACCAGGCGTTTCTCGCCAGCGTCAAGATCAAGCGGATGCTGCGCCGCGAGGCCCGTAATCCCGAGCCGCTCCAGCGCCTGAGCGGCCAGCGCGGCGGGGTCGGGCAGGTCGAGGTTGCGGGCAGTCAGCGCCACCTCGTCCTGAACCTTCGAGCGCAGGAAATGGCGGTCTGAGGTTTGTGCGACCATGCCCGCCACCCGGGCCAGATCGCGGGCCTCCGGGCCTGCCGGATCGACACCCGCGACCGAGATCCTGCCCGAAAGCGGCTGTTCCAGCCCCGCGAAAAGCCGCAAGAGGCTGCTTTTGCCGCGCCCGTTGGGGCCAAGCACCGCCACCACCGCCCCCGGGGCAAATCGCAGCGAAAGACGCTCAAAAAGCCGGGCCTGGCCGGGATAGCCGAAGCTCAGATCGTCTGTGACCACCGTATCTTCGCGCGTCATGCCGGTTGTCCCGCCAGAAAAATACGCTCGGGCAGCGGCGTCGCGAACAGCGCCTCTGTTGTCAGCGGGCCGCGCATCTCACCCTGATCCAGCAGCAAATGGCGATCGACAAGCCCTGCCATCCAGGATTGCCAGCCAATATCAAGGAAGATCACCGCCATCTCCCAGGGCAGGCTGCGCAGATGCCCGGCCAGGGCATCGCGGCTTTCGGCATCGAGATCGGTCATCGGCTCGTCCAGGATCAGAAGACGCGGCCGCATCGCAAGCGCGCCGGCCAGCGCCGCGCGCTGTGTCTCTCCCCCCGAGAGCCGGCGGCAATCGCGCTCTGCGAGATGGGTCAGGTTGAGGAAATGCAGCGCTTCTGCCGTGCGCGCACGGATCTCGGCGACCGGCAGGCCAAGATTTTCCGACCCGAATGCCACCTCTTCACGCAGACTGTAGCCGCGCCCGCTGAGCTGCAAATGCGGCCGCTGCCCCACGACCTGTACAAGGCGCGCATGATCCGCACGCGACATGGACTGCAGCGCCTCGCCCTGCCAGTCGAGCCCGCCCTCTGTTTTAAGGAACCCCGCAAGGCCGCGCGCCAGCGTGGTCTTGCCCATGCCATTTCCGGCCAGGATCGAGAGCCGCTCTCCCGGCGCCAGGGCGAAAGACAGCCCGCTGAACAAAGGGGGTTTGCCCGGCCAGGAAAAGGAAAGATCATTTACGTTCAGCGCCATAGCAGCAAAAGCCCCAGTTGCAGCAGCGCAATCGCCAAAAGGCCCCGGCGCAGCCAGATCTCGCGCGCTGTGTCTTCCACCGGGTCGATCAGCCCGCGCTTCGGGCTGGCGCGAAAGCCGCGCATCTCCAGCGCCTCGGCGCGGACAGGGGCTTCGGTGATCAGCCCGCGCACCAGCGGATTGACCATGCCAACCAGCATCCGGAACCGCTCCCGCAGGGGGCCGCGCGCCGAGAGGCCACGCATTTGCAGACTGTCGCGGATTTGCCGCGCCTCCTGGCCAACGCTTTCCACCAGCGACAGCGGCGCCGTCAGCAGATAAGAGACTGAGGGCCTGACCCCTGCCCCGTCCAGCGCCCGCGCCAGATCTGACGGGCGGGTGGTCATCACGAAAATCAGGCTTACCGACAGCAAAAGCGCGAGCCGCGAAAAGACCAGCAGCGCATAGCGCAGCCCCTCTGGGTAGCAGGCAAAGGGGCCGCATATGCCGGGCGGACCCCGCGCGATCAGGAACCCATGCACGAGGCCAAGCGCAAGCCCGACCGGCGCCATCAGAACCAGCAGCCGCAGCCCCAGAACACGGCCAAAACCAAGCCCTGCCGCCCCTGCCAGCGCAAGACACAGCGCCCCCAGCAGCACCGGCGCCGGCCAGAGCGGCAGCATCGCTGCGACCACCGCCAGCACCGCGAGCCGCGTCAGAGGGCTGGCGCGCCGCCAGGAATTATCAGGGCCGGGCCTGTACATGACAAAAGCCGCTCAGGCCCGGCTATGGGCGAGGAAGGGCCAGTCCGAAGTCGCGCGCCCGGGCAGGCCACGCACGATCCCCCAGACCAGCACCGCGGTCAGCACCTTGTCGGCGATGTTCCAGCCCAGCACGGTGGTCAGCACCGACGGGAAAAGATCCTGACCGAGCTTGAGCAGATAGGCGGTCAGGAAATCCGCGCCCGAGCCGGTGACACCGCCGAAGAGGTAGATCCGGATCGGCACGGCGACAAAAGCAAGCGCGATGGTGATGACCACGCCGGACAGCGCCGCCTGCCAGATTTCACGGAAAAAACCCGCGCGCGCCAGGAGGCCGGCGACCACCCCGATCACCAGCGCGACCGGAGCAAAGAAGGCGACAGTCGGCCCCTGGATCAGCCCCCAGAGCAGATTGGTCAGGAGCCCGGTCAGCCCGCCGATCACCGGCCCGGCCAGCACTGCCGCCAGCACGGTCCCGATCGAGTCGAGGAAGATCGGCAGTTTCAGAAATGAGGCCGTCTGGCCAAGCGCGATGTTCAGCGCAATACCGATGGCGGCGAGCACCAGGTTGCGGGTAGAGAAAAGTCCGGATGTCATTGGGATGGCTCCTCGGGGTTGGGGCGGTGCGCATGGGTCCCGTCGGTCGCGGGGTGAATGACGAGTTCGTCATAACCGGACAGGGCGCAGGGTTCGCGGGTGAAAACCAGGTCATCAAGCAAAAGGACGGTGATCTCGGCGGTGGTATAGACCGCCGATTCTGCCAGCAGATGGCCGCCAAACGCGCGGCCCTCACCATCGGTTATGGTCAGATGCAGATGCTCGCCATCGGGGTCGATGGTTCCGGTCAGCGAGGTGATCTCGAAATGCCCTTCGTAAAGCGTGCCAGCGGGCGTGTTCGCATGGCGGATCAGCACCCGGGTCAGGCTGCCGACGCAGGTGACGACCGAAATGGCGGCAGCCCCGCTGTGGCGCTGAAAGGCATGGAGGGCGGCGATGAGATCGGCGCCGGGCGGCAGCCGGAACACGCCAAAGCGGCCCCGCGAGATCCCGGATGAGTATGGAAAGTCAGCGGCAGAAGCCGGCTGTGAAGAATGACTGGTCAAAACAGCTCCTGAAGATGCCGGTACGGCATGGCCGGTGTAATATCGATAGTCCGGGCCTTGCCCTGACGGGGCGTTTAGGTGGCCTTACTGTTGTGATGCTCGTCGAATATAACAAATCTGTCAATTCTTCTAACATTATGCAATTCAAAAGGAATATTCTCTGACGGGGGCTTGTGGCAGAGAGTGTGACCCATTGCATTGCCGCGCCCGGGGACTAGTATCGCGCCGATATGATCAAATGACAGGATCGGCCTATGTCTCTCAGTCTCACGCTGGCTCAGCCCGGCAGCAGTGACCCGTCGCAACAGGACGGGGTGATTGTGCTTTTGCGCAATGGCAAGGGTGCTCTGGGCCCGAAAGCGGCCGCGCTCGATACCGCGACCGGAGGGGCGATCAGCCGGGCGGCGCTGGCGCCGCGCTTTACCGGCAAAGCAGGGGACTGCATTGACCTGCTGGCACCGCAGGGGCTGAAAGCGCGCCGGGTGGTGGTGCTGGATCTCGGGCCGGCGGATCAGCTTACGGGCCTGGTTGCCAGCCGCGCGGGCTCGGCGCTCGCGAAACATCTCGAGACCGAGGCAGAGACGGCAGCGCTGATGCTGTTTGAAACAGCACCCGCTGCGCTGGATGATGCCGGGGTTCTGGCGCAGATCCTGCTGGGGATGCGGCTTCGCAATTACCGCTTTGAACTGATGGCGAAGACGGAAAAGCCCTTTGATCTGGCTCTGACCGTCGAGGCGGCAGACAGCCCTGCACTGGCCCGCAGCACCGCCCAGGCCGAAGGCGTCTGCCTGGCCCGCAGCCTGGTGAATTACCCGGCGAGCCATCTGAACCCGAACAATTTCGCCGATTTCCTTGGCCCGTTGCGCGAGGCCGGGATCGGGGTCGAAGTGCTGGAACAGGCCGATCTGGAGCGGCTTGGCATGGGCGCGGTGCTGGCGGTCGGCAATGGCTCGGCCCGCCCGCCGCGGGTGATCGTGCTGACCTGGGCGGGCGCGGAAGGTCAGCCGCTCGCGCTGGTGGGCAAGGGCATGTGTTTTGATGCGGGCGGGCTTTGCATCAAGACCGGACCGCAGATGTTCTCTATGAAAGGCGATATGGGCGGGGCGGCGGCTGTGATCGGCACCATGCTGGCGCTGGCGCGGCAGAAGGCGGCGGTGCATGTGGTCGGCGTGCTGGGCGTGGCGGAAAACATGCTCTCGGGCACGTCCTACAAACCGGGCGATGTGGTCACCACCATGTCGGGCCGCACGGTCGAGGTGTTTGACACCGATTGCGAAGGCCGGATGGTGCTGGCCGATGTGCTGCATTACACCGCGACCCGGTTCAATCCGACAGCCATCGTTGATCTCGCGACCCTGACCTATTCGGTGATGCGCGGCCTTGGCCATGTCTTTGCCGGGCTTTTTGCCACCCATGACGGATTGGCCGATCCGCTGCTGGCCGCCGGCGAGACGGTGGGCGAGCGGTTCTGGCGGCTGCCTCTCGACCCGGCCTATGATGAGAGCCTCGTCTCACCGATTGCAGATCTGCGCCAGCATGGCCGTGATCTGGAGGATGGCGATGCCCCGGTCGCGGCTGCCTTCCTGAAGCATTTCGCGGAAGGGGTGCCCTATGTCCATCTCGACATCGCCGGCAAAGAGCTGATCGACGAGGACCGTCTGCATGCGCGGGCGGGCGGGGCCGGGTTCGGGGTGCAATTGCTGGAGGAATGGATTTCTTCCGGCGCGGCCGCACGGTTTACGGCTGACTGAACGTCTGGCAAACATCCGGAGGGGTTTTGCACCCCTCCGGACCTTCCCGCAAAGCTCTCATCCGGCGGCAGAGCCTGCCAGACCGGCCCTCTCAGGCCTCGATCATCACCAGATGGCCCGGTGAGACTTCTTCATAGCGCCGCTCCGGTGGTTGGAAGTCGAGCGGGCGGATCGGGGTCTTCAGCTCTTTGACCTGCTGGTTGCGGCGCAGATGGCGGCGCGCCGGGTCTGGCACCGTGACCGCACCGATCAGCTGGCGAGTATAGGCGTGGCGCGGGCGCTCCATGATCTCGGCGCGGGGACCGATTTCGACGATTTCCCCCATATACATCACCGCGATCCGGTGGCTGACCCGTTCGACCACGGCAATGTCATGGCTGATGAACAGGAAAGCGATGCCGAGACGGTCTTGGATATCAAGCAGCAGGTTCACCACCTGGGCCTTGACCGAGACATCAAGCGCCGAGACGGATTCATCCGCGATGATCAGTTTCGGATCAAGCATCAGCGCCCGGGCGATACAGACCCGCTGGCGCTGGCCGCCCGAGAATTCATGCGGATAGCGTTCCAGCATGGCGCGGGTCAGACCAACCTGTTCCATCAGCGTTGCGGCTTTTGCCCGCCCCTCGGCGGCAGTGCCCAGCCGGTGTTCGGTAAAGGGTTCGACCAGCGCATCGCCCACCGTCATGCGGGGGTTCATGCTTGCCAGCGGATCCTGCGGGATCATCTGGATCTCGCGCCGTTTCAGCCGCATCGCCTCGGGGCGCAGCGCGAAGAGCTCATCCCCGCCCATTTTCACCGATCCGGTGGACCGGTTGTTCAGCCGGATGATCGACTTGCCGGTCGTCGATTTGCCGCATCCGGATTCCCCGACAAGCGACAGCGTCTCGCCCGGGAAGATGCGGAAAGAGACGTTTTCGACCGCATGGACCTGGGCCACACGGCGGTTGAACAACCCGCCGCGCACATCAAACCGGGTGACGAGATCCTGGACATCAAGGATCGGCGCGCGCATGTCGGGGCTGCTTTGCAAGGGCAGCGCCGCGCCGGCAATGCCACTCGCCATATCGACCAGCGGGAAGCGCAGGGGCGCGGGTTTGCCAGTCATGCTGCCCAGCACCGGGACAGAGGCGAGCAGCGCCTTTGTATAGGGCTCGCGCGGGGTGGCGAAGATCTCTGCCGTCGGCCCCTGTTCGACCGACCGGCCGCGCAGCATGACGACCGTGCGGTCGGCCATTTCCGCCACCACCCCCATATCATGGGTGATGAACAGCATAGCCATACCATATTCGGCCTGGAGATCTTTCAAGAGGTCAAGGATCTCGCCCTGAACTGTCACATCCAGCGCCGTGGTCGGCTCATCCGCGATCAGGAGTTTGGGGCGCGAGGCCAGCGCCATCGCGATCATCACGCGCTGGCGCATGCCGCCGGAAAAGGCATGCGGATAGTCATCCATCCGCCGGGCTGCATTGGGGATGCGGACCCGTTCAAGAAGCGCAATCGCCTGGGCACGGGCCTCGGCCTTTGGCATCGGATGATGCGAGGTCAGTGCCTCGATGATCTGATCGCCGACCCGGTAGATCGGGTGCAGCGAGGTCATCGGCTCCTGGAAAATCATCGCCGCCGCCTGGCCGCGAATATGGCGGATCATCCCCGCCTCATCCAGTTTCAGCACGTCATGACCGGCCAGGCTGATCTCGCCTTCGATGCGCGAGGTTGCCGGGTCCAGAAGGCCCATGACCGAAAGCGAGGTCACGCTTTTGCCGGATCCGGATTCGCCGACCAGCGCCACGGTCTCGCCGGGCCTGATGTCGAAGGAAAGGCCCTCGATCACCCGGTTCCAGCTTTTGCGGGCGCCAAGGAATGAGACCGAGAGGTCGCGGATCGACAGGATCGGCGCGGTTGTGTCATGGGTCACGGTCATGCGCGGCGCATCCTCGGGTCGATCAGCAGGCAAAGGAGGTCGACCACCGCATTGGCCACCACCACGAAGAAAGAGGCGTAAAGCACGGTCGCCATGATCATCGGCAGATCAAGCACTTTCAGCGCCTGATAGGTCAGCCGTCCGACACCGTTGATGCCAAAGACCACCTCGGTCAGAACGGCCGCGCCGCCAACCAGCACGCCGAAATCCATGCCGAACATGATGACGATCGGGATGATCGCGGAACGGGTCGCGTGTTTCAGCAGCACCTTGCGCCCGGTGAGCCCCTTGGCGCGGGCGGTGCGGATGAAATCCTCCTGATAGGTCTCGATGATGCCGGTTCTGAGCATCCGGCCATAAAGCCCGATATAAAGGAAGGCGAGCGTGAGCCAGGGGAAGACCATAGAACGGAACCAGAGGCCCGGATCCTGCGAGAACGGCGTATAGCCAAGCGCCGGCACCCAGGAAAACGCCCAGGTGTCATGCAGCCGGTTTTGCGTGACGAGGTTCACCATTTCGCCGACCCAGAAGACCGGCATGGCAACCGCCATCATCGAGATCCCCATCAGGATCTTGTCCGGCCAGCGCCCCCGGAAGGCCGCCGCCGTGATACCCGTCAGAATACCGCCGAGCATCCACAGGATGGCTGCGCCCGAGACCAGTGACAGCGTTGCAGGCGCCGCCGCCATCACCGTCGGCACGATCTGCTGGCCCCGATTGGCGAAGGAGGTCAGATCGCGGGTGATGAAGAGCTTCTCCATCATCAGCCCGTATTGAACGTAAAGCGGGCGGTCGAGGCCGAAGTCTTTGCGCACCGCCTCGATGGTTTCCTGCGCGGCATTGCGGCCCGCGATACGGGCGGCAGGGTCCGAGGCGGGGGTTGCGAAGAAGATCAGGAAGGTGATGACGGAGATCCCGAACATCACCACGACCATGCGCAACAGCCGCTTGAGAATGGCTGCGATCATCTCAGCGCCCCCTTGCCGATTTCGGGTCGAGCACGTCGCGAAGCACATCCCCGAACAGGTTCAGGAGAAGCACAGTGACCATGATCGCAAAGCCCGGCGCCAGCGAGACCCAGGGGCGCGAATACAAGAGCGTCTGCCCGTCCTGAAGGATCGTCCCCCAGCTGGCATTCGGCGGCTGCACCCCTACCGACAGAAAGGAGAGCGAGCTTTCCGTGACGATGTTCAGCGCCATCAGCATCGGCGCGAATACAATCAGCGTCGTCGAGACATTGGGCAGGATATGGCGCAGCAGGATCTTCCAGCGGCGGATCCCGAGGCCACGCGCCGCCATGATGAATTCGGACTGGTTGATCGCCATGACGCGGCCGCGAATGGGGCGGGCGACATAGGGCACATAGACGAGGCCGATGATCAGGATGGGCACGATCAGACTGCCCGAGGATATCTCGAACGGCCCGAGCGCGAAACTTTTGCCGATCATCACGATGGAAAGCGAGATCGCCAGCAGATAGACCGGAAAGGCCCAGATCATATCGATCAGGTTCGACAGAACGCCGTCAACCACGCCGCCCGAATAGCCGGCGGCAATGCCGATAATCGCGGCGAAGAACAGGCAGATCAGCGTCGAGGCGCCGGCGATCAGCAGCGAATTGCGGCCACCGTAGAGCATCCTCGCCGCGACATCGCGGCCCTGACCATCGGCACCCAGCATATATTGCGGCCCCCAGGTCGGCCCAATGGGCGTGACGCCAAGGCCAAGGCCCTCGGTCGATTGCTGCATCACAGGCGTGGGCTTGCCGTCGATTTTGATCTTTGCAGACAGGCCCGAGCGGAACGGATCCGTCCCCGAAACATGTTTCGCATAGACCGGCGCGAGCAAAGTCGCGACCACGATCAGCAGCAGGAGCCCCGCGGAAATCATGGCGGTCGGGCTGGCGATCAGCCCCTGGAAGACCCGCTTCCAGGGGCCGCGCCGCGCACCCGTCTCCTCCCCGGCGGCTGCCGCCGGGGAAAGAGCGTGACTGTCGGTTTCAGGCAACATCGCGAGAGGTCACTGAACCCAGGCGGTGCCGACCAGCCAATGGAACTGGCTGGTGAACTCGTAATTGCCAACACGGGCCGAGATCAGGTCGACATCTTTCGGGGTGAACATCGGGATCGCCGGCGCGAGCTTCATGAAGTCATAGTCGATATCGCCCCACTCCTTCAGAGCGGCCTCGTGATCGGTCGAACCAAGCGCCATCGCCGCTTTCATACGGTCATCAAGGCCCTTATCGCAGATCCCCGACATATTGACCGAGCTGTCCGAACCCGGCGTAAAGCTGTCGCAGCCGAAGAGAACATTGAGGAAGTTCGAGGGCGCCGGGTAATCCTGGTACCATTGCGAGACCGAGATCTGCACATTGTTATTGGTGTTCTGGATATAGGTGAACTGGATATCGCCCGAGATCGACTGCACGGTGGCGTCATAGCCAAGGTCGGTCAGCACGGTCTGCAGATAGGTGCCAACACCGCGCGAGGTCACGGAATCGTCGGTCACCACGGTGACTTTCTGACCCTTGGTGCCCGAAGCCTCGACCAGCTCAAGTGCCTTGTCCATATCGGGGGCAGACCAGAACTCGCCCGGATCGGCGGTATAGTCGCAGCGGTCGACATGGCCGGGCATATCCGGCGGCAGGATGGTGCAGACGGGGGTCGCCAGTGCCGGGCCGCCGAAGATCGAGACCAGCGCATCGCGGTCAACGGCGTAGTTGATCGCCTGACGGGCCTCGAGGCTGTTGAAAGGCGCGATATTGACGTTCAGCGGCGCATACCACCAGGCCACCAGCGGCGAGACGCGCAGCTGATCGGGATGCGAGACGCTGAGTTCCGCCAGACGGTCGGTCGGGACCGGCTCATACATGAAATCGGCCTGGCCATTCAGGATCGCATTGACCGCAGCCTCTTCGGTGCCGCCGAATGTGTATTCGATCCGGTCAACATAGCCTTTGGGCTGTGCCTCTTTGCTCCATTCCTGGAAATGCGGATTGCGCACCATGATCAGCGAGGCATTCGGGTCATAGCTTTCGAACGCATAGGTGCCGGTGCCGGGGATCGGCTCATTGCCGGCATCTTTCATGATCGTGTCGGCGGGCACGATCGAGGCATGCGGCACGGCGATCTTGTAGAGGAACTCGGCATCCGGGGCGACGAGGTTGATGGTGATGGTATTGGTCGCAGCATCCCCGATCACGCCGCCTTCCAGCGTACAGGTAGCCGCCTCGGCGAGACACTTATCGGCACCGACGATGCCATTATAGAAGCTGCCCGAGGTCGGGCTCGAGACTTTGAAGATGCGCTGGAACGAGGCCACGACGTCTTCGACCGTCAGATCCTTGCCATTAGAGAATTTGATCCCCTGGCGCAGCTTGAACGTGTAGGTCTTGCCGTCATTCGACAGCACCGGCATGTCTTCCGCCAGATCCGGCACCACTTCGGCGCTTTCCGGCCCATTGACCTTTTTGAACGCCATCAGCCCGTCATGGGTCCAGATGAACAGCGGCCAGTAACGCGCGGTATAATTGATCATCGGGTCAAGGGTGCCCTCGGACGAAACGCCGAGAAGCTTGAGCGTGCCACCGTAATGGCTCTCATCGGCGAAGGCCGGCATCGCGGCGCCAAGCGCCAGCGCCGCCGTGCCACACAAAATACCTCCGCGCATCCGCGACATCAGAGACAGCGATTCACTCATGGTAAGAGACTCCCTCGGGGTGAAATGGCGGTCATTGCCGCCGTGATGGGCCGGCCTTGAGGCCAGAGTTTAACAGGTTCAGCGGGCGGCGTCGCATTCCGCAAGGAAGGCGGCAACCAGAGTTATACAAGCGTCAAATTCCTCGACATGCGGCATATGGCTCGCATTCGGGAAGATATGCCAGCGGGTATCAGGAATATTCCCGGCGAAGGGTTGAATCGTCGCCGGGGTAGCCTCGTCATAGGCCCCGGATATAAGCAGCACCGGCACGGTGATCCTGTGGACCCGGTCGCTGACATCCCAGTCTTTCAGGCTGCCGGTGATGTGGAATTCATTCGGGCCGATCATCAGATTATAGACATGCGCATCTGCCGCCATCGCGCGATTGGTGCGCTGCACCTCATCAGGCGCGGGGTCGAGACGGCAGACATGGCGGGCGTTGAAGGCTTTGGTCGCCCGGGCATAATCGGGGTGATCGGTGGTGCCTGCGGCCTCGTGCAGGTCAAGAACCGCCCGGATATCAGCCGGCAGATCCGCACGCAGCCGGGCGGTCTCGCTGATCCATATGGGCATCGAGGCCGGGCTGTCGGCAAGGATCAGCGACACAAGGCCAGGGGGCTGCGTCACGCCAAATTCGGCGCCCAGCATCCCGCCCCAGGACTGGCCAAGCAGATGATAGCGCGAAAGCCCGAGATGGGCGATCAGGTTTCTCAGTTCATCCAGGAACAGATCGACCGTCCAGAAATCGGCGCCTTTTTCCGGCAGCCGCGTCGAATTGCCATTGCCGATCTGGTCATAATGGATGACCGCGCGCCCGGTTTCGGCGATCGCTGCAAAGCTTTCGACATAATCCCAGGTACAGCCCGGTCCGCCATGCGCCACGATCAGCGGCGGCAGGTCTGACCCAAGGTCACCGGCGATGCGATACCAGGTTTTATAGGACCCGAAAGCAGCGAAGCCTTCGGTGATTTTTGCGCTTGTATACATGCCAGTTCCCCTCCGGTTATCCCGGAAAATCCCCTTCAGCCCTGCCAAATTCAGTCATGGCGGACATAATCGAGCCCCCGCGCCAGCCAGCAGCCAAGACCAAGCCCCGTCACCCGACCCGAAGCGTCGCGCCTGACCTGAAGCGTCCAGTCGCCCGGCGCCGGCGCATCCATCGCGCGCCTAGTGCGGATAAGCCAGGTATCGGGGCCGGCGGCCAGAACCGGCTCCATTCGCCCCGCGCCAAGCCGGCCGGAAAAGAGGGCAAAGACCGCCCCGTCCCGCGCCTCGAGCCGCAGCGAAGTGCCGGTTTCCGCACAATGATACTGCCCCGCAATCTCTGCGCCATCGGCCGTTTCAAGCGGCGCAAGCGGCACCAGCAGAGTGTCGATATTGTCGCGCAACCGGCGCATATGCAGCCGGTCACCCTGACGTTCCAGCCGCACCTCATCCGAGGCGAGGACGCCCGGCGCGGCCTGGTACAGGGTCTCGGGCCCGGTGGCGAAACGCAGCTTCACCGCCGTAGCCGCCGGTTCCAGCCGCGCGATCAGCCCGGTCCCGGGGCAAAGCCACTGGCTCTCCCAGCCGGGTTCAACCGGCTGCGGCGCGGGGTCGGCCTGACCAAGCGCCGCACGCATCAGAAAGAGCGCCGCATCATGGGCCGAAGCCTCGTGGTTGAACATCACCACCACCGAGATCCGCGCCTCAGCCGCATGGAAGCGCTGTGCCCGAAAGCCCCGGAGCGCGCCGCCATGACCGGTCAGCGCCACGCCGCCAAGCGTCTCATGCACGAGGCCAAAACTGTAAAATGCGGGATTGCCATCGCTGAACGCGACCGGCGCCGAGAGGCGGCGATAGATGCCGTTTTCGTCGTCACGCGTCGCGTCGATCCAGGCCTCATAGGCCAGCATATCATCAAGCGAAGCCGAGATCCCGGCATCCCCCACCCAGAAAATTCCATTGTCCGCCGGGAAAAACCCGGTCGAATCAGTGCCTTCATAGCCGGTGACACCGTCTTCGGGCTGCCTCGTGTCAGAGGTCAGCGTCGCGGTTTTCATCCCTGCCGGCCCCCAGATATGCTGATGATACAGATCAATCAGCGCACGACCATTCGCCTTGCGGATCAGTTCGGGCAAGAGGCGGAAATTGCAGTTGCAATAGGAATAGCCGGTCCCGGGCGCGAAATGGCCCTGGCGGATCGCGGCGACCATCGGCACTGCCTCATCCTCCGGGAAGACCTGCTCGGCGGTCGCGCCCTCGACCACTGTCATCGCCCAGTAATCGCGCAGACCCGACTGGTTGTGACACATCTGGCGGACCAGCGGGCGCGGGCTTTCCAGACCCGGAAGGAAGTCCGGCAGCACGGCGTCCAGCGCCTCGGGCGCGCCGAATTCCGCGAGCACCGCGCCACAGGTGAACTGTTTCGAGATCGAACAGATCGGCAGGCGTGTCGCCCGCGTCATGGGCTGATGGCGTTCCAGACTGGCATAGCCCCAGGCCCGCGCGGCCACCTCGCGCCCGTCCTGCAAGACAACCGCAACGCCTCCCGGCCCCGCAAAACGGCGCGGCAGCAGATCGAGGGCCTTTGCAAGCGGGAGGGGAGAGGTGCTGGTCATGATCCGCGCATCTATTGCCGGAAACCGGCAGAGTTCAAGAGGGTGACTGCCGCCCTCCCGGTGCCCGCAGAGAAGGTTACGGCATCTCCTGCGACCAGGGAGAAATCGGCCATTGCCGAAATTGGATAGTCAGAGCCGGAGGAGAGGCGAATAGTGGCCGGATCAAAATCAAAAAACTCGCATCCAACAGGGAAACATCACCATGAGGAAAACCTCTCCGCCACTGCTGATGAATCGCCGCCGTCTGCTGACCACCGGCGCCGTTGCTCTGGCTGCACCGGCGATTCTTCCGCGCAGCGCCTTCAGCCAGACCCATAAGACCATCAAAATCGGCGGTGCGGTGCCGCTTTCCGGTCCGGTCGCCTATTGGGGCCACTCGACCGCCCAGGGCTTTACCGACGGGGCCGCCGTGATCAATGCCGCCGGCGGCGTCATGATCAATGGCGAGCCGCATATGCTTGAGGTCATCGACTATGACACCAAGGGCGAGGTCGCCGACAGCCGCGCGGCCACCCTGCGCCTCGTCGAGCAGGACAAGGTGAAATATGTCTACAGCCAGGCTGCGGCCTCGACCGTCGGCATGTTGCAGGTGACCGAACCCGCCGGCGTTTTGTCGATTGTCGCCTGCTGGGGCTATCTTGAGCTTTTCGGCAAGGACTACCCGCTGCATTTCCGTGCCGAGATGTCGGATTATGAACAAGGCTTTGCCTATCTCCCCTTCATGCAGGAAAAATACGGCAAGGACGCGCTGAAGACGGCGGCTTTCATTGGCCCGAATGACCAGGATGGCACCGATTGCCATGCCTCTTACAAGCGGCTGATGGATTATTACGGCATCACCCAGAAATCGGCCGAATTCTACAATTGGGAAGACACCGATTTCTATCCCATCGTCGCGAAGACCATTTCCGACCGGCCCGATTTTATCGTGACCTCGCCCTCGCCCCCCGGCATCACCGCCTCGATCGTCAAGGCAGCGCGCGAGCTGGGCTATACCGGCCCGATCTCGTCGCCGGCCGCGTCCGAGACCACGACGATTCTTGAGGTTGCGGGCGAACATGCCGACGGCGTCGTGCTGCCGGTGACCAATGTCTCGCCTTCGACCGACACACAGAAAGCCATCGAAAAGCGCTTTATGGACCGCTTTGGCACCTTTAACGCGCTGGCAGGCAACTATTCCTGGTGGATCTATTCGCTGAAAGCCGCCTGGGAGATGGCGGGCACCGCCGAAGACACCAAAGCGGTCGCCGAGGCCCTGGCGCAGGTGCAGCTGGATGACACCTATGTCGGTCATGTGAAATGGGGCGGCGAGAAGTCTTTCGGCGTGGCGCGCCAGGGCATTTACGACTGTTACACCACCACCATCGACAAGGGTGTGGCCCAGGTCGAAGACGTGCGTTTCCCCGCCCTTCCCGACGATTACTGATCATTCTGGCAATGCTGCCGGCCCGGGGTGATCCGGGCCGGTAAAGGCGGCAGGCGCGGTCTGTCGTCTGTATTCTGTGCGGCCTCCGGAGTATTCCACGCATGAGCGACTTTCTGCAAATGGGCCTGACCGGCCTGAGCCTTGGCCTGATGTATGCGCTGATCGCCATCGGGTTGACGCTGATTTTCGGGGTGATGCGCATCATCCAATATGCGCATGGCGAGATGTTCATGCTGGGCGCCTTTGCCCTGTATTACTGGCATGCAGAGCTGGGCCTGCCCTATTGGGCGGGGGTGGCCTTTTCGGCCGGGCTGATTTTCTGCCTTGGCGCGGTCTTGCAGGTGGTGCTGTTCAAGCCCTTGCAGGGTAAGAACATTCTCTACTCGCTCGCGGTCTCTCTGGGACTGGTTCTGATCATCTCAGGCTCGGGTCAGCTCCTGTTCGGGACCACGACCAAGGGCATTCCCTCTGCTGTTTCCGGGGGCATGCTGATCGGCGGCGCCTATCTGTCCTATGAGCGGATCGTGATCTCGGCGGTCTCCATAGGGCTGATCATCGCGCTCTGGGCCTTCCTGCGTCACTCGGTCACCGGCTTTGCCATCCGTGCCGTGGCCGAAGACCCGCAGACCGCCGCGCTGCAAGGGATCCGCACCGACCGCATCCACTGGATCGCCTTTGGCATCGGCTCGGCCATGGCGGCGATTGCGGGCTGTATGATGGGCACCCTTCTGTCGATCGTGCCGACCATGGGCTTTCTGGCCACGATCAAGGCCTTCATGATCGTGATCATGGGGGGGCTCGGGTCGGTGATCGGGGCCCTGGTAGGCGGGCTGATCCTTGGCATGATCGACTCGGTGATCACCACCACCATCTCCGGCGATATCGCGATCATCCTGAGCTTCGTGGTGATCTTCCTGATCCTCGTCTTCCGGCCCTCGGGGCTCTTTGGCCAGAACTGGGACTGAGGGGGCGATCATGGATAAATCAGACATCATCGCCAGGCCGAACCGCCTTGTCTGGGGCGGGCTCCTCGCCCTCGCCCTCGCCGCACCGGCGCTGGTCGGGTTCGACCTCTATATGATCCATGTCGGCATCACGATCAGCTTCAACGTGGCGCTGGCCACCAGCCTCTGGATGATCTGGTCGTTGGGCGTGATCTCTTTCGCCCATGCCGGTTTCATGGGGATCGGCGCCTATGCCTCGGCTCTGGTGCTGACGAAACTGGGGCTTTCGATGTGGTACGGCCTGTGGATCGGCGCCGCAATCTCTGCCCTTTTCGCCATGCTGATCGCGGTGCCCCTGATGCGCACCCGCGCGGTCTATTTCTTCATGGCCTCTTGGGCGGTGGGCGAGGTGATCAAACGCAACTTCGCCTATTTCAAAGGTTTCTTCGGAGGCTGGGACGGGGTCTTCGACATCAAACCGCCGGTCCTTGACCTTGGCTTCCTGCAAATCGACTTTGCGAACCGCATTGCCTATTACTATCTGGCGCTGTTTTTCGTCTCGGCCACGGTCTGGATCATCTACCGCATGAACGCGTCGCGCACCGGCACGATCTGGTGGGCGATCCATGAAAACGAGCTGCTGGCGCAACATACCGGCATCAATGTCTTCCGCCAGAAGGTCGTCTGTTTCACCATCGCCTGCACCCTCGTCGGCGTGACCGGCGCGCTTTACGCCCATTACCAGACCTATATCAGCCCCAAAAGTTTCGACATCTGGAAGTCGGAATTCGCGCTTGTGCATCTGATCGTCGGCGGGCTGACCACAGTTGGCGGGCCGGTCGCGGGCGCGATCTCTCTGACCATGGTCGATGAGGCTTTGCGCGCCACCGGCTATTTCCGCACCATTTTCTTCGGGGTGGTGCTGATCGCCTCGGTCCTGCTGCTCCCGGGCGGGCTTGAAACTGTCCCTGCCCGTATCCGCAAGCTCTTCAACCGCAATTCGCAGAAGTGAGGCCCGTGTCATGCATGAATTAGAGGCACGCGGCCTTCAGATGAAATTCGGCGGTGTCACCGCGATTGCCGGTCTCGATCTGACGGTCGAGGAAGGTGAGATCCGCGGGCTGATCGGCCCGAACGGCGCCGGCAAGACCACGTTTTTCAACGCCTGTTCCGGGCGCTATCCGGTGACGGCGGGGGAAATCCGCTACCGGGGCCAGAAGATCAGCGGCATGAAACCGCATCAGATCGCGGCAGAGGGGCTGGTCAGGACCTTCCAGCATGTCACTCTGTTCAAACAGTTTTCCGTGCTGAAAAACGTGGTGGCCGGAAATTACCTCCATGCCCGCCATTCCTATTGGGGATCCTTGCTGCGCACCCGCAAGACACGCGAGGCCGAGGCCGGATCGGTCGCCCGCGCGCGTGAGATCCTTGATTTCGTGGGGCTCGGGGCGCTGATGGATCAACAGGCATCAACGTTGGCGCATGGGCATCAGAAGATGCTCGGCATCGCCATCGCGCTCGCGGCGGAACCGAAAATGCTGCTTCTCGATGAGCCCTGTGCCGGGATGAACAGCGATGAGAGCCGCGAAATGATCCATCTCGTCCGCCGCATCCGCGAAACCGGCATCACCATCATGCTGATCGAACATGACATGAAAGTGGTGATGGGGCTCTGCGACCGTATCACGGTCCTGAACTTCGGCAATGAGATCGCCGACGGCACGCCCGAAGCGGTGCGCGCCAATCAACAGGTGCGCGAAGCCTATCTGGGGAGCCAGGCCCATGTTGCTTGAGATACGCGATCTGTGGGTCCATTACGGCAAGGTCGAGGCGGTCAAAGGCGTCTCGATGGCGCTGGAAGAGGGCGGCGTCATCACCCTGATTGGGGCGAATGGTGCGGGGAAAAGCTCGATCCTCAAAGCGGTTTCAGGGCTGGAAAAACCGTCGCGCGGCGAGGTGCGTTTCAACGGCGAGGTGATCACCGGCCGCCCCGCGCATGAGATCGTCGGTCTCGGCATCGTCAATGTCCCCGAGGGGCGCAAGCTCTTCAAGCTGATGACGGTGAAGGAAAATCTTCGCATCGGCGCCTATCTCGACCGCGACCGCGCGCGGATCGCAAAGGGGATCGAAGAGGTGTTCGACCGCTTCCCCATCCTGCGCGAGAAACAGAACCAGCCGGCGGGAAAGCTTTCGGGCGGGCAACAGCAGATGGTCGCAATCGGCCGCGCGCTGATGGCCAGGCCGAAGGTTCTTCTGATGGACGAGCCGTCGCTGGGCCTTTCGCCGGTGATGATCGACGAGATCGCGGCGCTGATCCGGGAACTGCGTGCCTCGGGCCTGTCGATCGTGCTGGTCGAACAGAATGCGAGCCTTGCGCTGCAGCTTTCCGATCATGGTTACGTGCTCGAAACCGGGGCGATAGCGCTGCAGGGCCGGTCCGCCGATCTGCTGACCGACCCCGAAGTCGCCCGCGCTTATCTCGGCGCCTGAGGAAAAGACGATGAATGATATTCCGCCCCCCGGCGACGATTTCGCGATGCTCGGCTATGTCGATCTCGACGGGCTGATCCGGGGCAAATACGCAACGAGTGCCAAGCTGAAATCCTGGCAGGAAAAGGGGGGTGCCTTTTGTTCCGTGGTGCTGGGCTGGGACAGCCGCGACGCGCTGTATCAGAACCGGCATACCGGCTGGCATACCGGCTATCATGATGACCCGATCCGGGTGGTGCCGGGGCCGGGCCGGGTGATGCCCGGCGACGGTCGGCGGTTTCACCTGGTCGAATATGCCGATGGGCCGGGCGCGGCCCTTTGCCCGCGCAGGCTGGCGGGGCGGGTGCTGGACGAGGCCCGCGCCATGGGATTCACCGCGCTGGCCGGGTTTGAATATGAATTCTACGTTTTTCGCGAAACACCCGCCTCGGCGCTGGCCAAGGGCTATCGCGGCCTCACCCCCCTGAACCCGACAACCGGCGGCTATTCGGTGCAACGGATGGCGGTCGAAGACGGCTTCTTCTCGGGGCTGATGGCGCTGGCGCATCAGCTCGACACGCCGCTCGAGGCGATCCATCCCGAAGCCGGTGAAGGCGCGATGGAATTCGCCTTCACCCCGTCAGAGCCGCTGGAAGGCGCCGATCGGGCCGCGATTTTCAAAGCTTTCTCAAGGGCCTGGGGCAATCAGAACGGGCTGAGCCTGTGCTATATGGCAAAACCGCTGAACGGCTTGCCCGGCTGCGGTGGCCATACGCATCTGTCTTTGTGGCAAGGGGAGCAGTCGGCCTTCTATGACCCTGACGGCGAAGGTGGCCTGTCGCAGACCGCGCGCCATTTCATCGCGGGCCAGCTGAAATACATGCCTGAACTGCTGGCGCTTTACGCCCCCACGATCAATTCCTTCACCCGCCTTGCGCCCGGGTTCTGGGCGCCGACCGGTGCGACCTGGGGTTTCGACAACCGCACCTGTTCACTGCGCGTCGTCGGCGACAGCGCGAAGTCGATCCGGGTCGAGATGCGGCCCCCGGCGGCGGATGCGAACCCTTATCTGGTGCTGGCCGCCGCTTTGGCCTCGGGCCTGCAAGGGATCCGCGAAGGCCTCGACCCCGGCCCGGCGCTCAAAGGCAATGGCTATGAGGCGGACCTGCCGCCCGAACGCCGCTTTCCGGCCTCGCTGGCCGAGGCCGCCGCCCGATTGCGTGGATCGGATATGGCGCGCGCCTGGTTTGGCGACGCCTTTACCGACCATTTCGCCACCTCACGCGAGGCAGAGGTCGCGGCACAACGCGCCTGGGTCTCGGACTGGGAACTGAACCGTTACTTTGAGATGATCTGATGACCTACGCCCTGACTGCCCGCTGGACCTACCCGACCACCATCCATGCCGGAGCCGGCAAGATCGCCGGTATTGGCGCCCATACCATTGCGGCCGGCATCCGGCGCCCGCTGGTTGTCACCGATAAGGGCCTGGCGCATCTGCCCTTTATCACCGCCGCGCTGGCGGCGCTGACAGCCGCTGGCCTTACACCCGCGCTGTTTTCCGATGTCCAGGGCAACCCGACCGATCTGAACCTCGAAGCCGGGATCGAAGCCTTCCGCAAAGGCGCGCATGACGGGGTGATCGTGATCGGCGGCGGCTCGGCGATGGATGTCGGCAAACTGGTCGCGCTGATGGAGGGGCAGACCATTCCGGTCTGGGATCTCGAAGATATCGGCGACTGGTGGACCCGCGCCGATGCCGACCGTATCCATCCGATCATCGCGGTGCCGACCACCGCCGGGACAGGATCCGAGGTCGGCCGCGCGGCGGTTCTCACCAACACGACCGACCATACCAAGAAGATCATCTTCCACCCGAAAATGCTGCCGGTCCTGGTGATCGGCGATCCGGAGCTGGCGCTCGGCCTGCCGCCCGCACTGACGGCGGCAACGGGCATGGACGCTTTCACCCATTGTTTCGAGACCTTCTGCGTCGAGAGCTTTCATCCGATGGCGGATGGTATCGCGCTGGAAGGCCTGAGGATTATCCGCGACGCCCTGCCGCGCGCGGTGAAGAACGGCCAGGATCTCGAGGCGCGGACGATGATGTTTGCCGCCGCGATGATGGGGGGCGTGGCGTTCCAGAAAGGTCTCGGCGCGGTGCATTCGCTGGCGCATCCGCTGGGGGCGATCCATGACATCCAGCATGGCCTCGCCAATGCGGTGATCCTGCCCTATGTGGTCGCCTTCAACCGCCCGGCGATTGAGGCGAAAGTCGCCCGTGTCGCGCATAGCCTTGAAATCGAAGGTGGTTTTGACGGGTTCATGGCCTGGCTCCTCGACTTCCGACGCGAGCTGGGCATCCCGCATACCCTGGCGGAACTTGGCGCGACGGCAGAGCGCGCGGATGAGATCGCCGCGAAAGCGCTGGCAGATCCTTCGACCGGGGCGAACCCGCGCAAAATGGATCAGGATGATTTCCGCCGCCTCTACCTCGCCGCGCTGAGCGGTGATCTCACGATTTCATAAGGGAGGAAGCCCGATGTTCACCAGCCTGAATGGACAAAGCGCCATCGTCACCGGCGCGTCAAAGGGCATCGGGCGCGGCATCGCCCGCGCGCTGGCCGCAAGCGGTGCGCAAGTGACCCTGGTCGCGCGCGGCATGACCGCGCTGGAGGCGGGGCGGGATGCCATCCTCGCGGATCTGCCCGGCGCGAAACTGCGGCTTGCCAGCTGCGACATTGCCGACTGGGCCGCCGTAAAAGCCATGGTCGATGAGGCGGCGGCAGCACAGGGTGGCCTCAATATCCTCTGCGCCAATGGCGGCATCTATCCCCAGACCACGATGGAGGCGATGGAGCCTTCCGAATGGGATCAGGTCATGGCGGTGAACACGCGGTCTTCCTTTCTGGCCGTGAAAGCCGCGCAGCCGCATTTCCGGAAGGCGGGCGCGGGTCGCGTCGTGCTGACCTCGTCGATCACCGGCCCGATCACCGGCTATCGCGGCTGGACCCATTACGGTGCCTCCAAGGCGGCACAGCTTGGCTTCATGCGCTCCGCCGCGATGGAGCTGGCGAAGGATAAGGTCACCATCAACGCCGTTCTGCCCGGCAATATCATCACCGAAGGCTTCGAGGGCAACGGGCCGGACTATCTGGCCGCGATGGAGGCTTCGGTTCCGCTGGGGCGGCTTGGAACGGTCGATGACATCGCCAATGCGGTGCTGTTCCTCGCCTCGGATCTTGCCGGCTATATCACCGCGCAGACCATCGTGATCGATGGCGGCCAGGTGGTGCCGGAATCGCTCGACGCGATGGCATAGGAACAGACACAAATGTCAGACACCGTTCAGGTCAACCGCTGGCGCCGCTATTCTGACTGGGACGAGCGCCCCTTGCGGCTGGATCGTTTCGCAAAGGAAGATCCGGCCAATGGCTTTGCCGCCTTCAAAAGCCCGGCCGATCCGAAACCGGGGCTGACGCTCAGCGGCGGCCGGATCGCCTCGATGGATGGCGTTCTGGCGCATGATTTCGACATGATCGACGCCTTTATTGCCGAATATCACCTCGACCCGGCCATCGCCCCCGAAGCGATGGCAATGAGTTCGGGCGAGGTCGCGCGGATGCTTGTCGATATGCATGTCCCGCGCGAGCGGCTCGTGCGGCTGGCGCATGGCATGACGCCTGCAAAACTGGTCGATGTGGTGTCGCAGCTGAACGCGATGGAAATCGCCTTCGCCTATTCGAAAATGCGCCCCAGAAAGACCCCCGGCAACCAGGCACATGTGACCAATGCGAAAGACGATCCGCTGCAACTGGCCGCCGATGCGGCGGTGGCGGCAGGGCATGGGTTTGACGAGGTCGAGACCACGATGCGCGTCGCCCGCTGCGCCTGGTCGAATGCGCTGGCCTGCCTCGTGGGATCGTCGGTCGGCGAATGGGGGACCCTGTTCCAGTGTTCCTCGGAAGAGGCCGAAGAGCTGCGGATCGGCATGGCGGGCTTTACCTCTTACGCCGAAACCGTGTCGGTCTATGGCACGGAACGCAGCTTTACCGATGGCGATGATACGCCCTGGTCCAAGGCTTTCCTGGTGGCCGCCTATGCCTCGCGCGGGATCAAGGCGCGCTGTACCTCGGGTGGCGGGTCAGAGCTGCTGATGGGCTATCACGAGGCGAAGTCGCTTTTGTATCTCGAAGCCCGCTGCCTGTGTCTGCAACGCGGGATGGGGGTGCAGGGCACTCAGAATGGTGGCATCGACGGCGCCCCGATCACCGCATCCATAGCGGGCGGCATGCGCGAGATGATGGCGGAAAACCTGCTCGCGGTCTGGCTGGATCTGGAATGCGCATCGGGAAATGACGCGCGCGCGACCGAATCGGAAATCCGCGTCGGCGCCAAGATCCTGCCCTATCTGATCGCGGGCTCGGACCTGATCTGCTCGGGCTTTGGCTCGATCCTGAAATATGACAATTCCTTTAACCCATCGCTGTTCAACGGCGAGGAGATGGAGGATTTCCTCACGCTGCAACGCGATTTCGAGGCCGATGGCGGGCTGACCCCAATCCCCGAAGCCGAGGCGCTGTCGCTGCGCATCCGCGCGGTCGGGGCGATCTCGGCGGTGCTCGAGGAACTCGGGCTGGCATCACCGACCGAGGCGATGAAGACCAGCGTCATCGCGGCATCGGGCTCGCGCGAGACACAGACCTTTTCCACCGGCGAGACGGCGCGGATCTCGGAAGAGATCCAGGCGCGCGGCATCAATGTGATCGATGTGATTCAGGCACTGGCAAAGCGCGGCTTCCAGCCCGAGGCCGAAAACCTTTTGAAAATCGTCAAGCTGCGGGTCTCGGGCGATTACCTGCAGACCTCGTCGATCATTCGCCAGGGCCGTATTCTTTCGGCAATCAATGACCCCAATGATTACGCGGGCCCCGGCACCGGCTATCGCATGACCGAGGCGCGCCGCGATGAGATCAACGAGATCCGCGATCTGATCGGCCAGTCCGAGGTGCTCTCGGACCAGGCCCGCCACCGGCGCGGCGAAAGCCGCCGCATCGCCTATGCGCCCCAGGGCGCGGCCCCGAAAGGCGCGGCCCCGCATGAGGTGGTGATCGGCATTTCGCCCGCCTTTGGCCTGCAACTTTACCAGACGACCGCCGGGCTGGCGCTCTCGGATGTGCTGGCGGCCCTGATCCGGGGCATCACCGCCGGGGGCGGCGTGGCGCGGATCCTCAGGATGCATCATACGGCGGATACGTCTTTTCTGGGGCTGACAGCGGCGGAAATGTCGGGCTCGGGCTTTGGCATCGGCATCCAGGCCAAGGGGACGGCGGTGATCCATCAGCGCGGCCGGATGCCGCATAACAATCTGGAACTCTTCTCGAACGCGCCGATCACCACCCTCGCGCATTATGAGAACATGGGCCGGAATGCCGCGCGCTGGACCCATGGCGAACGCCCCGAACCGGTCTCGGTGCCGACCGATGGCCAGGCCCTCGGGGCGCGGTTCCACGCCCAGGTCGCGCTGATCTATGCGATTGAAACCGGCCTGACCGATCCGAACCGCGCGCCCGAAGACATCACCGTGACCTTTCTGGATGCGGGCCCGGAGACAGGGGAAAAGCCATGACCACCAGACCACCCCGCCCCCTGACACGGGCCGATTTCCCCCTGGCCGAGACCGCGCCCGAAAAGGTGCGGGGCGCGCGCGGCAAGCCACTTGACGCGCTGACGCTGGACGCCGTGATGACGGGCGAGGTTACCATCGAAGACCTGCGCATCACGCCGCAGGCGCTGCTGGCCCAGGCCGAGATTGCCCGCGATGCCGGCCGCGCGGCGCTGGCCGCGAATTTCGAACGCGCCGCCGAGCTGGTCCATGTGCCGCAGGATCTCATCATGGAAACCTATGAGATGCTGCGGCCGGGGCGGGTGAAAGACAGCGCCGCGCTGCGCGCCCGGGCCGCGATGCTGCGCCGTGACCACGGCGCCGAAAAGCTGGCGGAATTCCTTGAAACCGCCGCGATCCATTACCAGCGCCGTGGTCTGATGCCCGGCTGAAAGGAGGCCCGCGATGCGGCTTGACGGAAAAATCGCCTTTGTCACCGGGGCCGGATCGGGGATCGGGCGCGGTTCGGCCCGGGCGCTGGCCGGAGCGGGCGCAATGGTGGTGGTTAGCGACCGCGATGGTGCCGCCGCCGGCCTGGTGGCCGCAGAGATCACCGGCTCCGGCCAGCGCGCCGAGGCGATGGCGCTCGACATGACCGACACGGCTGCGATCCGCGCAGCGATCCATGAGGTCATCACCCGCCACGGGCGCATCGACGTGCTGCATTCCCATGCCGGGATCCAGATCGAAGGCCGGCTCGATCAGGTGAGCCCGGATCAGATGGATGCGTCATGGGTGATGAATGTGCGTTCACATTTCGTGGCGGCCCAGGCGGTGATCACGCAGATGCAGGCGCAGAAAAGTGGCTCGATCATCATCACCGCCTCGAATTCCGGGGTGCAATATGATGCCGGGATGATCGCCTATGCGGTGACGAAACACGCCGCCGTCGCGATGGTGAAACAGATGGCGAAGGATTTCGCGAAAGACGGCATCCGGGTCAATGCGCTTTGCCCCGGTTTCATCGACACCCCGTTCAATGCCGGGTTTGAACGCCAGATGGGCGGGCGGGCCGGGCTTGAGGCCTATATCTCCACCGCGATCCCCGCCGGGCGTTTCGGCACGGTCGAAGAGGTCGCGGCGGCGGTGCTTTACCTCGCCTCCGACCAGTCGCGTTTCGTCACCGGCCTCGCGCTGGTCGCAGATGGGGGGGAATGTCTCTGACAGGGCACTGAAGACATCGCTGAGCGGGACCCGCTTCCAGTTGCGGCTGCTTTCGGCATTCCGCTTCGGGTCCCGTGATGGCGGACGGATTGCTGTCAGACTGGTGTTTTCCTGTCATGCGGCCCGCCACCGGGGCAGTCGGACGATGGTGTTGGCAGTCATCGTCAGGATAAGCACAAGCGCCCCCGTTCGATGCCGCGTCCGAGAGCCTGTACAATGCCGCCGACGATCATGGTTCGGCCCAGGGGCTCTTCGATCCGTTTGCGCGGCCTGACCGACAGAACACCGCTTTTGTGCCTGGACTTGCAGCCATCGTCGCCGCATATCGCGATCTCTGCGCGACATGCAGCCCGGCGCAGGTCGCGAGCGGTTCGGTAACGAACGCGGCCGCATCTTACCAAGGGCAGCCACTAGGCAGATCCGGGGCGAATGGCGGTGTCTCATCTCGCATGCCGCGCCTTTCCCCCCTTCCACTGGCGCGGGTGGGGTCGCCCTCAAAGATCGGGCCCGGACGCTTCTCCATCAGCACCGTCGTCGGGGGACTTCCTCTACAGCCGCGCATCCGGGCCGTGACCGGGCCATGGATTTCTTTCCCCGGCTTCTGGCCCCGAAAGTCGGCTTCAGCATTGCGGCTCTTTCGGGTGGAGCGAGGCATTGGGGTTCCAGTCTGTTCGGCCTGGTGTCTGATGAGCCTGTCTGGGCCGGGTGGATTGCCCGGACCCTCATGGGGTGGACTATCATCCGCCCTGGACCGGAAAGACTTCATTGCGGCCTTCGCCACCGGACCTGAACTGGCGGCGTCTCCCGGAACGCTTTCGGGAACGCCCCAGGTATCCAGCCTGCCGCCGACCGATAAGGGATCGACCAATAGCAGCGGAGCGACCTCGTGGTGGCCCGGCTGAGGAAGATCAGCTACGGTTCGGGGCACTGTTTGCCTGAAGAGACGGCCATCCCCTTGCGCGACATCGCTTCCGACCTGAACAGGTTGCGGGTCTTCGTGCACACGGCGGGCACTCCTTCCGGAGCGTCGATGCCAGGGCCTGGGACCCAACGGAACAGAGGGTATACCATCTCCTCCACCAACGGCCGCTCAGCGCGTATCGGGACCAGGATCTGTACATGAACCGCCCCTGGTTTGCCGGAGGCTCTGGACCTGCACCGGTTTCGTTCCGGTTTTTTGAGAGCGATACTCGCCATCAAGGAGACCGGCTATGGCAGCGATACAAAGCGACGAGTTCAAGCGGGATGCGGTGCGCATCGCGCTCACCAGTGGTCTGACACGGCGCCAGGTTGCGTCTGATTTGGGGATCG
>NZ_JBZEGG010000023.1:0-96147 GCF_058313095.1 Pseudogemmobacter sp. TB195 | reverse complement strand
AGGCCGGACATCTGATAGCAAACGATTTGGTCAAAAGTCTTCTGCAATCCTGACAAGAGAGGGGCCGTCCACATCTGTAACCTGAGCGTATCAGTGCGGGGAAAACACGCGACGCTGCGTCTGGTTCCCCCGGGGCAGGATCACGATATGTCACCGCGGCGTGTTTTCGCCAGGGCATGAGGACAGATGTCGGGGGCAGTAACCGGGGCCGGAGATCTGACGGTGCAGAAATAGTTTCTGCAATGCGGCATTTCATGGCTTGCCGAATGTGCCAATTTTGTGCTTTGACACGCAAGATTATTGCCATGGAGGCCCGCCATGTCCCGCTCGCAGCCGGCTCAGCCCTGCCGTTCGGTTCTCTATATCCCTGCCTCGCGCGAGCGGGCGCTGGAAAAGGCGCGGGATCTGGCCTGTGATGCGATCATCTTTGATCTGGAGGATGCGGTCGCGCCCGAGGAAAAACCCGCCGCGCGCGCCCTGCTGGCGCGGGTGCTGGCGGAGGCCGACTATGGGCGCCGGCTGAAACTGGTCCGGATCAACGGGTTCGACACCGAATGGGGGCGTGAAGATGCGGCGGCTATGGCGCGCGCAATCGCGGCCGGGGCGAAGATCGACGCGCTGCTGGTGCCAAAAGTCAGTGCACCTGCTGATCTCGATGCGGTGTCCGCTGTGGCGCCGGGGGTCAGCCTTTGGGCAATGATGGAGACCTGCGCCGGCATGCTGAACGCAGCGGCGATTGCGGTGCATCCCGCGTTGAAGGGCATGGTGATGGGCACCAATGACCTTGCGAAAGAGCTCGGGAGCCGTTTCCGCCCCGACCGTCTGCCGATGCAGGCGGGGCTGGGGCACTGTCTGCTGGCCGCGCGCGCCTATGGGCTGATCATCGTGGATGGCGTCTATAATGCGTTCAAAGACGAGGCGGGCTTGCGGGCGGAATGCGAGCAGGGCCGCGATATGGGCTTTGATGGCAAAACGCTGATCCATCCGGCGCAACTCGACATCGCCAATGCGGCTTTCGCGCCGTCAGAGGCCGAGCTTGATCTCGCCCGCCGCCAGATCGCGGCCTTTGAAGAGGTCGCCTCTTCGGGCGGCGGTGTTGCGGTGGTGGACGGGCGCATCGTCGAGAACCTGCATATCGTGACCGCGCGGGCGCTTCTGGAGAAGGACGCCGCAATCAGGGCTGCGGCGATAGCGGCGCTGGCGCCTGCCGGCTGATCGGGCGAAACCTGCCTGACCCTTTATTGCCAGCCGAATCGGAGCCCGCGCCATGATCATCCTCACCCTCGGAGTGCTTTTGTGGAGCCTCGCCCATCTTCTGGGCCGGGTCGCGCCGGGTCTGCGGGACCGGCTTGGCGGAAGGGCGGGGATGGGGCTGGTCTCATTGACCGCAACGGCCCTGATGGTCTTTGGCTACCGCGCGGCGGAGGGTGAGTTTTACTGGGGCCGTGACCCGATGACGACCGGGATCAATAACCTCCTGATGCTGGTCTCGGTCTATCTCTTCGCAGCGGCGGGGATGAAGACGAAGGTCGGGCGGATGATCCGGCATCCGATGCTCTGGGGCGTGGTGATCTGGACGCTTGCGCATATCCTCGTCAATGGTGACACCCCGTCTTTCGTGCTGTTTGGCGGCATCGGGATCTGGGCGCTGTTGCAGATGCTGGCGATCAACCGCATGGGACCATGGCTGCGGCCGGAACCCCGCCCCGGCAAAAGCCCTGCGCGCATGGAGATGATTGCCATTTTCGGCACTCTGGTGGTTTATGGCGCGATTGCCGCGGCGCATTACGCGCTCGGTTATGCTGTATTCGGGTGATCTGATGAGACTTTACCGCTTTCTGTCCGGCGATGACACTTCCGCCTTTTGCCACAAGGTTTCGGCCGCGCTGGCGAAAGGGTGGGAGCTTTATGGCGAGCCGAGCTATGCGTTTGACGCCTCGAACGGGGTGATGCGCTGTGGCCAGGCGGTGATCAAAGAGGTGCCGGGGGAATATTCGCCGGATCTGAAGCTCGGCGAGCAATAGAGACCGGGGAAGGGGGCACTGCCTCCGTCTGCCTCGGGCAGACTTCCCCGCAGTATTTTGGTCAGGAAGAAGGGCCTTTGCGCCTTTCCGGCTGCATTGGGGGAAGAGGAATGAAGACCAATCCGGGGCGGTTTTTCGAGGATTACCGTATGGGCGAGGTGATCCGCCATGCGGTGCCGCGCACGGTGTCGGGGGGCGAGCGGGCGCTGTATCATGCGCTTTATCCGGCGCGGGGCGCGCTTTATTCCTCGGATGAATTTGCGCGGGCCTCGGGGCTGGCGGCAAGCCCGATGGATGATCTGATCGCCTTTCATACGGTCTTCGGCAAGACGGTGCCGGATATCTCGCTGAATGCGGTGGCCAATCTGGGCTATGCCGAGGGGCGCTGGCTGGCGCCGGTCTGGCCGGGGGATACGCTGCGGTCGGAGTCCGAGGTGATCGGGCTGAAGGAGAATTCCAACGGCAAATCCGGCGTGGTCTATGTGCGCACGCGCGGCCTGAATCAGCGCGGCGAAGTGGTGCTTGATTATGTCCGTTGGGTGATGGTGAAAAAGGCGCGCGATGTGGAGACGCCGGAGCCGGTGGTGCCGGATTTGCGCAAGGTGGTGCCGGCCGCGGAGCTGGTGGTGCCGGCCGGGCTTGATTTCAGCCGCTACGATTTTGGTCTGGCCGGCGAGCCGCATCGCTGGGGAG
Organism: Pseudogemmobacter sp. TB195; assembly: GCF_058313095.1. NCBI lineage: Bacteria > Pseudomonadati > Pseudomonadota > Alphaproteobacteria > Rhodobacterales > Paracoccaceae > Pseudogemmobacter > Pseudogemmobacter sp. TB195. The sequence continues at coordinate 93,430 of NZ_JBZEGG010000023.1, read as the reverse complement.
ATTACGCGGTCGGCGAGAAGATCGACCATGTCGATGGTGTCACCGTCGAGGAGGCCGAGCATATGCTCGCGACGCGGCTCTGGCAGAACACCGCGAAAGTGCATTTCGATGCGACCAATCGTGAAGACGGGCGGCGGCTGATCTATGGCGGGCATGTGATCAGCCTCGCGCGGGCCTTGTCGTTCAACGGGCTCGCCAATGCGCAGATGATCGTGGCGCTGAATGCCGGCGCCCATGCCAATCCTTGTTTCTCGGGCGATACGGTCAGGGCCTGGTCCGAGGTGCTCGACCGGGCGGAAACCTCTGCACCGGGGGTTGGAGCGCTGCGGTTGCGACTGGTGGCGGTGAAACAGGGGGCCGCGCCTTTCGCGCTGAAAGGCGCGGATGGCAAATATCTGCCCGAGGTGCTGCTTGATCTGGATTACTGGGCGCTGGTGCCGCTGTAAGGCGGCGGCCGAACTGCCTGGCGAGACCAGATGGTGGGTGAGGGCCCTGCGGCCGGGGGCTGTTTGGCGGGTGCAGGTTTAGCCTTTAGCTGTGCTTTGTTATACACTCGTTCAATATCTTGTTGTACGTTTGTAAAACAGTGCTTGCGTGATGCGCATCGGTGATTCCAGGCTTGGCGGGCTACCTCAAGCCAGGAGTCATGACGATGTCTGAACACGTTCTTAATGGCCCGAAGAGATGCGCGACGAAACTCGTCACGAGACTCGCGGGGTCTGCTTTTTTCGGTTTGTTTGTTTTTTCTGGTCTGGCGCAAGCCGAGGATCTCAACCTCTACGGCGGCACCGCGCTGCAATATTATACGAAAAATGATGACGGCCCGTCGAAATCCGATCTGAACGGCTATCTCGAGCTTGACTATCGCGGGGCCTATATCGGGGCCTGGGCCGAAATCACCAATTGGGAAGATGCCAATGAGGTTGATCTCTATTTCGGCTATCGCGGCGAGGCGGGCCGGCTGAGCTACGATGTTAACTATTATTACTACGTTTATCCCGAGGTGAAGGGCGGCGATTACGGCGAGCTTGGTCTGGTGCTGGGCTATGGGCTGACCGATCAGTTCACCATCGGAACCGAGCTTTACACCCAGCCAAAAACCGGCAACGGAAGCGCCTATCTTACCGCAGCGATGCTGTTAGGGGACCGGTTTGGCCTTGATGCCACATGGGGGAAATATGACGAGGGCTATGGCAGCTTTGCCGAATGGGAGGTCGGTGGCTACTATATGTTGAGTGACGAGGTGAGCCTTGGCCTGCGCTATTACAATGGCGAGGATTATGACGATTATTTCCGGCTGGAACTGGCCTGGAACACGACTTTCCTGACGCGCTGAGAGGCGAAACTGCGGCGGCGGCCCAGGGAAAGGGCCGCTGTTTGCCTTCGCGACAGGGTGTGTGATCACAGCCTCTGATATCGTGATCACAAAATTTGCAAAAACTTTGGTGGTTAGCGGGAACAGTTAGCGTTTGCGGCATTGCCCCTCGTGACTCGGGTGATAAAAGCGATATGACGATTGGCATATCGAAGCGCGCTCCATCGCATATCCACCCAGCCGAACCCTTTCGGGGCGTGTGCGGGCAGGAGCAAGCCAGCGACGAAGGGACAAGCCATGTCTGCACCAAAGCGGGTCGAGCGACCCCTCTCCCCGTTTATGATCGGCCCCTATTACCGGCCGCAGATGACCTCGATCTCGTCGATCATGGTGCGGATCACCGGCATCGCGACTCTGGGCACGATTTTCCTGATCGTGGCCTGGCTGGTGGCGGCGGTGACCTCACCTGCGGCTTTTGACTGTGTCAACTGGCTGCTGACCTCGGTGATCGGCGATATCATCATGACGCTCGCGGCCTGGGCGATCTGGTATCACGCGCTTGGGCGGCTGCGCCATGTGATCTGGGATCTGGGCTATTTCATTGAAGTGAAGGCCAATGAGATCATGGGATGGGGCATGTTCCTCGGTGCCACGATCCTGACCATCATCACCGTTCTTGTGGTCTGAGGGAGAGCAAGAGATGCGTTTCATCACCGACCGCAAAGCCGCTGATGGCCTTGGATCCGCTCGGGCCGGCACCCATCACCACTGGCATATGCTGATCAGCTCGGTGCTGCTGGTCGTGCTGGTGCCGCTGTTTGTGTTCACCTTCGGCTATGGCCTTGGCCGCACGCATGAAGGCGTTCTGGCCTGGTTCTCGCGGCCCTGGCCTGCGATCATCACCGGGCTGACGCTGATCGTGGTGACGCTGCATTGCAAGGCCGAGGCCGAAGAGGCGATCATTGACTATGTGCATGGCGCAAAGGCGAAACTGGCGCTGGTCGCGGTGACGGGCCTCGCCTGGGCGCTGATTGTGGTGGGGCTTTTCGCTCTGGTTAAACTGGCGCTGTAAGCGGCTGCCCGGATGGGGCTGCCCTGCAAGAGATGCGGTAAGGAAAGACGGAAATGACGGCTGCATACCAATACGAGACGCATGAATATGACGTCGTGGTTGTCGGTGCCGGTGGCGCGGGCCTGCGCGCAACGCTTGGCATGGCCGAGCAGGGGCTGCACACCGCCTGCGTGACCAAGGTCTTCCCGACGCGGTCTCACACCGTCGCGGCCCAGGGCGGGATCGCGGCGTCTTTGGCCAATATGGGCCCCGACAACTGGCAGTGGCATATGTATGACACCGTCAAGGGATCGGACTGGCTGGGCGATACCGATGCGATGGAATATCTCGCGCGCGAAGCCCCCAAGGCGGTTTATGAGCTGGAACATTACGGCGTGCCGTTTTCCCGCACGGAAGAGGGCAAGATCTATCAGCGTCCCTTCGGCGGTCACACGACCGAATTCGGCGAAGGCCCGCCCGTGCAGCGCACCTGTGCCGCCGCTGACCGCACCGGCCACGCGATCCTGCACACGCTTTATGGCCGGTCGCTGAAGGAACAGGCCGAGTTCTATATCGAATATTTCGCGCTTGATCTGATCATCACCGACGGGCGCTGCACCGGTGTGCTGTGCTGGAAGCTTGATGACGGCACCATGCATGTCTTCAACGCCAAGATGGTGGTGTTGGCGACCGGCGGTTACGGGCGTGCCTATTTCTCGGCGACCTCGGCCCATACCTGCACCGGCGATGGTGGAGGCATGGTGGCCCGCGCCGGCCTCGCCCTTCAGGATATGGAATTCGTGCAATTCCACCCGACCGGGATCTATGGCTCGGGCTGTCTGATCACCGAAGGCGCGCGCGGCGAAGGCGGTTACCTGACCAATTCCAACGGCGAGCGGTTCATGGAGCGTTACGCGCCCCATTACAAAGACCTCGCGCCGCGCGACTATGTCTCGCGCTGTATGACGATGGAGATCCGCGAGGGCCGGGGTGTCGGCGCCGACAAGGATCACATCTTCCTCCACCTGAACCATCTGCCACCCGCGACGTTGCATGAGAGGCTGCCGGGGATTTCCGAATCCGCCAAGATCTTCGCCGGCGTCGATCTGAACAAAGAGCCGATCCCGGTTCTGCCGACCGTTCACTACAATATGGGTGGCATCCCGACGAATTACTGGGGCGAGGTGCTGAACCCGACCCCGGAAAACCCCGATGCGATCTTCCCCGGCCTGATGGCGGTGGGCGAGGCGGGCTGTGCAAGCGTTCATGGCGCGAACCGACTTGGCTCGAACTCGCTGATTGACCTTGTGGTCTTCGGGCGTGCCGCCGCGATCCGCGCCGGTCAGGTGGTCGACCCGAAATCGCCGGTGCCGCCCACGAACAAGGCCAGCGTCGACCAGGCGCTGGCGCGGTTCGACGGGCTGCGTCATGCGAATGGCCAGACCCCGACCGCCGATCTGCGGCTCGAGATGCAGAAAACCATGCAGCGTGACGCCGCCGTCTTCCGCACGGAAAAGACGCTGGCCGAGGGCGAAGTCGCGATGACCGAAATCGCCGGCAAGATGGCCGATATCAAGGTCACCGACCGTTCGATGATCTGGAACAGCGATCTGATGGAGACGCTGGAACTGACCAACCTGATGCCAAACGCGCTGGCGACGATCTATGGCGCGCATGCCCGGACCGAAAGCCGCGGCGCCCATGCGCATGAGGACCACCCGACCCGCGACGACGTGAACTGGCGCAAGCACAGCCTCGCCCATGTTGACGGCAACAAAGTTACGCTCTCCTATCGTCCCGTCCACCTGGACCCGCTGACCGCAGAGGCGGAGGGCGGAATCAGTCTCAAGAAGATTGCCCCGGCAGAACGGAAATTCTGATGCGTATTCGCGGTGGTGTATTGCTTGCCTCGCTGATGACCCTGGGCCTTGCGGCCTGCGGCGGCGGCTATAGTGATCCCGCGACATCGTGTATTTTTGCTGCGGGCCACGCCAATCCGGGTGAGGGCCAGAAAGCAGCGCGGGATACGGCAACACGCGACTGCATTGACCGGGAGGTCCGCAAACAGGCGACTTTGACCGGGACAGAGGTGAAGCGGATAGACGGCCCGAATGGCAGTACGACCTGGGTCAAAGCCGGATCGGCCGCCGATCGTGCCGCCTCCGGCAAGGCCATTCCGACGATCAATACGCGCCCGGGCAACACAAGCCCGGTTTCTGTCGGGGCCCCGACAGCTGCGGCCCCGTCAAGGGGCAGCGTGCAAGCGGTTGCACCTCTGGTCGGGCCGGATCAGACCTGCCGGAAAACCATGATCGGAGGGACTGGCTATGCCTGTATCGCGAACTAAATCCCTGTTGGCGATTGCCACGCTCGCGCTTTCCGGCTGCGTCGCTGGCGAGAGCATGATGCAGGAGACCACCCGTTCGCTGGCGCGTACAGCTGTGAACGGGGCGGCAAACCACTATCTGCCGGGTGTCAATGTTTCGCCCTACACGGATTGCGTGATCAACAACGCGCAGACGGGGGAACTCATGCAGCTGGCGCAATATGCCTCGGCTGGTGCCAATGGCGCGACCCAGGCCTGGCCGGTGGTGCGCAGCATCGCGAGCCGGCCCGAGGCGACACAATGTCTGATGCAGTCGCTGACCGCGACGGATCTGCTAAAAGTCGGGGGGGCTTCGCTGTGATCTTCCGTTTCGCGCTGATCCCGGCCGCGATGCTGGTTGCGGCCTGCGACCCGCAGGCGCTGGCTGACAAGACCACCCGCAATATCGCGTATGGCGTGGTGATGCCGGTGGTGTCGCGGGAACTGCCGGCAGCCCCGGCGGGCCAGGCAACGGAGTGCATTCTCAATGCGGCCTCGATGCCTGAGATCCGGGCACTGGCACGCGATACCGGCGTCGAGGCCGGTTCGCTGACCCGCGAGAATGTCCGCAACATCGCGCTGCGCCCCGCTGCGCAAAGCTGTTTTGCCGCCCATAACATCCCGCAGGTGCGCTGATGCGGCACCTTGCCCCGCTTGTTCTGGTCTTCCTTGCCGCCTGTGGCCCGGTTTCTGTGCACCGTGCCGAAGAAATGTGCCTCAAATCTGCCCGCGAGGCGAAGGGGCCGACCGGGACGGCAGGGATCGGCATCGTCTCCGGCCCTTCGGGCACCAGACCGCGCGGCGATCTCGAACTCAATATCTCGTCAGACTGGCTGATGCGCCGGGATCCGGCGGTGGTCTATGAGACCTGTGTGATGTCCAAATCGGGGCAGGCGCCGAGCCGCCCCTATAATATGCTGGTGCGGGGATAGGCAGGATGCAGGCGCGTCCGGGGCCAGGCCCCGCAACCAGAAAATGCGCCGGCCTGCCCGGTACCTTCATCGCCCGGCGCCCTGTGGCGCCCTGCGGATTTCATTTTGGCGCCAAGCACAAAGCCAGAGCCTGAGGAACAGCCATGGTCCAGTTTTCGCTCCCCAAGAACTCCAAGGTCCGTACCGGCAAGACCTGGCCAAAGCCCGCCGGTGCGAAGAACACCAGGGCCTTCCGCATCTATCGCTGGGATCCTGATACCGGCGAGAACCCGCGGGTCGACACCTATTACCTCGACATGGACAAATGCGGGCCCATGGTTCTGGACGCGCTGATCAAGATCAAGAACGAGATCGATCCGACGCTGACCTTCCGCCGTTCCTGCCGGGAAGGGATCTGCGGCTCCTGCGCGATGAATATCGATGGTGGCAACCATCTGGCCTGTATCTATGGGCTTGATGAGATCAGGGGCGATGTAAAGATTTACCCGCTGCCGCATATGTCGGTGATCAAGGACCTGATCCCCGACCTGACGCATTTCTACGCCCAGCATGCCTCGATCATGCCCTGGCTGGAAACCCGCTCGAACACCCCGGCGAAGGAATGGCGCCAGTCGATCGAAGACCGCAAAAAGCTCGACGGGCTTTATGAATGCGTGATGTGTGCGTCCTGCTCTACCTCCTGCCCGAGCTATTGGTGGAATTCCGATAAGTATCTTGGCCCGGCGGCGCTGTTGCATGCCTATCGCTGGATCGTAGATTCCCGCGACGAGATCACCGGCGAGCGGCTGGACGGGCTGGAAGATCCGTTCAAGCTCTATCGCTGCCATACAATCATGAACTGCGCCAAGACCTGCCCGAAGGGGCTTAACCCGGCAAAGGCGATTGCGGAAATCAAGAACCTGATGGTCGAGCGCGCCGTCTGAATCTGGCCGGGCAGAGGGGGCCAGCCCCCTCGCGCGTGCCGCGCTCACCCCCGGGATATTTAGAGACAGATGAAAGAGACCGTGTTTTTCATCTGTCCTTAAATATCCCCGCCGGAGGCGCAGGCTGGCCAGTGGCGCAGGTGCCGGAGTTGTTTCGCCATGATCCTGTTTCTCCCCATTGGCCTTGCTCTGCTTTTTTTCGGTCTTTGGTATTACAGGCGCGGGTCAACTCTGACCCGCGCCTGTCGATGGCGGCTTGAACGCCATATTGGCCCCGATCATTACCGCTGCGCGGCCTGTGGGGCTAAAACCGATACCGGGCCGGGGCGCACGCCGAATGCCTGTCTTCGGCCCGGGCGCGGTCAGCAGTAGCGCTCGATGCCTGCCAGCTGGTGATCGCCGTAGCGGTCGCCTTCGGCAAAAGCTGCGGGAAGCAACTGGTCTATCCGGGCCTGGTCTTCAGTCGTGAAGCTGATCTCGTCAGCTGCCAGCCAGTGCTGCAGATGCGCGGCGCTGCGGGTGCCGGGGATGGGCAGGATATGGTCGCCTTTTTGCAAGGTCCAGGCGAGGGCGGTGGCGGAGGTGGTCCAGCCTCTCTCGCGGCAAAAGGCGCGGAAGCTTTCAATCGTTGCTGTATTGCGTGAGAACGCAGGTTCAATAAAGCGCGGATTTCGCCCGCGGAATCCGTCGGTCGGCGGCGCCAGCGCCGTTTCGCCCAGCATGCCGCGCGCCAGCGGCGAGAAGGCCACGAAGGTTGTGCCAAGTTCGGCGCAGGCCTGGATCATGCCGAGCTCTGGCTGACGGCTCCAGAGCGAATATTCGTTCTGCACGGCCATGCAGGGATGGATCATATGGGCGCGGCGCAGGGTGGCGGGCGCGATCTCCGACAGGCCGTAGCCGCCGATCTTTCCCTCCTCAATCAGTCGCGAGAGGGTTCCGATCACCTCTTCCAGTGGGCGTTCGGCCTCGCGGCGGTGGATGTAGAAGAGCTCGACATGATCGCGGCGCAGCCGCTTCAGCGAGGCCTCCAGCTCGCTTCGCAGATAGGGTTCGGAATTATCGATCCGGCGCGGGGTGCCGTCGACGATCGCGGCTTTGGTGGCGATCACCGGGGAATGTCCGCGCGCCTGAAGCCATGTGCCGATCACGGTTTCCGAGACGCCCATGCCATAGATATTGGCGGTGTCGAAATGGGTAATGCCGGCATCCCAGGCAGCATCCAGCGCCCTGAGGCTGGTCGCCTCATCGGTCGCGCCGAATATACCGCCCAGAGACATTGCACCAAAGCCAATGGTGCCGACATCGTGGCGGCCGAGTTTACGGGTCTTCATGAGGAGGCTCCTGTCACGAGAGGGTGGCCATACAACAGGAGCGAATTGCTTCATGCAAGAGCGGAACCGCGGCCAGCCACGTAAAAGGGGCGCAGCCTTGCAGCCACGCCCCTCGCTTTAAAACATCCGGTCAGGATCAGATGACGCCGAGCGCCCGCATCGCTTCGGCCACTTTCACGAAGCCCGCGATATTCGCGCCCATCACGTAATCGCCCGGCGCGCCGAATTCCTCGGCCGTGCCGGCGCAGGTGTCGTGGATGTTCTTCATGATGATGGCGAGACGCGCTTCTGTCTGGTCAAAGGTCCAGCTGTCGCGGCTGGCGTTTTGCTGCATCTCGAGCGCCGATGTGGCCACGCCGCCGGCATTTGCCGCCTTGCCGGGGGCGAAGAGGACGCCCGCATCCTGGAAAATCCGCACAGCATCCGGGGTCGAGGGCATATTCGCGCCTTCACCCACCGCCACCACGCCGTTTTTCACCAGCGCTTTCGCATCCTTACCGGTCAGCTCGTTCTGCGTGGCCGAAGGCATCGCCACGTCGCAGGGCACGTCCCAGATCGAGCCTTCGCCCGCCTTGACGAACCAGACGCCCTTGCCCTCGCCCTTGATACGCAGATATTCCGAGATCCGGGCGCGGCGCACCTCTTTGATTTCCTGGATCAGGTCGAGGTCGATGCCGTTCTCGTCAACGATATAGCCCGAGCTGTCGGACATAGCGATGACCTTGCCGCCGAAGGAGGTGACCTTCTCATGGCTGTAGATCGCGACATTCCCGGAGCCAGAGATCACCACTTTCTTGCCGTCGAACGAGGTGCCCTTGGTCCCCAGCATCGATTGCACGAAATAGGTATTGCCATAGCCGGTGGCTTCAGTGCGGGCGCGCGAGCCGCCGTAGAACAGCGCCTTACCGGTGAGTACGCCGGCCTCGTAGCGGTTCGTCAGGCGTTTATATTGGCCGAACATATAGCCGATCTCGCGGCCGCCGACGCCGATATCGCCTGCGGGAACGTCCGTGTATTCGCCGATATGGCGGTGGAGTTCGAGCATGAAGGACTGACAGAAACGCATGATTTCGCGGTCAGACTTGCCCTTCGGGTCGAAATCGGAGCCGCCTTTGCCGCCGCCGATCGGCAGGCCGGTCAGCGCGTTTTTGAAGGTCTGTTCAAAGCCGAGGAATTTGATGATCCCGACATTCACCGAAGGGTGGAACCGGATGCCGCCCTTATAAGGGCCAAGGGCCGAGTTGAACTGGACGCGGAAGGCGCGGTTGATGCGGACCTGGCCCGCGTCATCAATCCACGGCACGCGGAAGATGATCTGGCGTTCGGGTTCGCAAATGCGCTCGATCAGCGCGTCTTCGAGAAGGTCGGGGCGCTTGGCGACCACGCGACCGAGGCTTTCGAGAACCTCGCGTACCGCCTGGTGGAATTCGGGCTCACCCTGGTTGCGCCGCATCACCTCGGCAAGGATGGATTCAAGTCTCTCGTCCAGATGAGGCATTCTTGTTCCGCCGATTCGCCTGAAGATTATTCACATTGGCGCGAAATAAAGCAGTTTGAGGACAGGTATAAGGGCAATACGGCATTTTGCCTGAAAATTTGGCAAAATATCGTCACTCTGACTGACGATTGGTGCATATACCATAAAATATGCCGGATGGGTCGGTCATATTGACTGACCTGCCGGAGTAACCATCAAACCGCAAGGCGGCGCGACTGGGGTGGAAAATCGCTATGCCGCCCATGCAGACCGGGAAAACAGGTCGCGACCCGGGGCGGCGCCTGCGGAAAACCTGACGCTCACGCGGCCTCCGGCTCCGGGTCCACCAGGGTCACGATATCCATCATGATCCGGTTCAGCTCGAAATCTTTCGGCGTATAGACGGCGGCGACCCCCATGGCGCGCAGCTTCACCGCGTCCTCCTCGGGGATGATGCCGCCCACGACAACCGGGACGGTGAGGCCAGCCGCCCGCATCCGCTCCATCATATCGGAGATCAGCGGGATATGGCTGCCGGAAAGGATCGAGAGGCCGACGACATGCACGTCCTGGTCGGCGGCGGCGGCGACGATCTCGGCAGGCGTCAGGCGGATACCCTCGTAATGGATCTCCATGCCGCAATCGCGGGCGCGGGCGGCGATCTGTTCGGCGCCGTTCGAGTGGCCGTCGAGGCCGGGCTTGCCCACCAGGAAGGACAATTGCCTGCCCAGCCGGGCCGAGACCGCCGAGACCGCCTCGCGGATCGGCTCCAGCCCTTCGGTGCGGTTCGAGGGGTTCTTCGACACACCCGTCGGCCCGCGATACTGGCCGAAAGCCTTGCGGACGGTTTCGCCCCATTCGCCGGTGGTAGCACCGGCTTTGGCGGCTTTGATCGAGGGTGGCATGATATTGCGGCCCTGGGTTGCTGCCTCGCGCAACTCTTCCAGCGCCTCGCGGACGCGGGCCTCGTCGCGGGCCTCGCGCCAGGCGCGCAGGCGGTCAAGCTGATCGGCCTCGGCCGCTTCATCGATGACCATGATCGCGCCATCACCGGTTGTCAGGGGCGAGGGTTCGGTTTCGCGCCAGCGGTTCACGCCAACGACGATGGTCTCCTGGGTCTCGATCCGGGCGATGCGCTCGGCATTGGCCTCGACCAGCCGCGATTTCATATATTCGATCGAGGCGACCGCGCCGCCCATGGCGTCGATCTGCGCCAGCTCGTCACGCGCGCCCTGTTTCAGCGCCTCGACCTTGCGGTCGATGGCGGGGTTCTCGTCAAAGAGGTCGTCATATTCCAGCAGGTCGGTTTCATAGGCGAGGATCTGCTGCATCCGGAGCGACCATTGCTGATCCCAGGGCCGCGGCAGGCCAAGCGCCTCATTCCAGGCGGGCAGCTGCACGGCGCGGGCGCGGGCGCGTTTCGACAGCGTCACGGCAAGCATCTCGATCAGGATGCGGTAGACATTGTTTTCCGGCTGCGGTTCGGTCAGGCCAAGCGAGTTGACCTGCACCCCATAGCGGAAACGCGAGTATTTCTCGTCAGTTATGCCATAGCGGTCGCGACAGATCTCGGTCCAGAGATCGACAAAGGCGCGCATCTTGCACATCTCGGTGACAAACCGGATGCCGGCATTCACGAAGAAGGAAATCCGCCCGACCATCTTGGGGAAGTCCTTTTCCGCGACCTTCCCTTTCAGATCATCAAGCACCGCGCAGGCCGTGGCCAAAGCAAAGGCGAGCTCCTGTTCCGGCGTCGCGCCGGCCTCTTGCAGATGGTAGGAACAGACATTCATCGGGTTCCATTTCGGCAAGTGCTGCCCGGTCCAGGCCGCGACATCGGTGATCAGCCGCAGGCTCGGTTTCGGCGGGCAGATATAGGTGCCGCGCGAGAGATATTCCTTGATGATGTCGTTTTGTACGGTGCCCTGGAGCTGGGTGATATCCGCGCCCTGTTCTTCGGCCACGGCGACATACAGCGCGAGCAGCCAGGGCGCCGTCGCGTTGATCGTCATCGAGGTGTTCATCTGTTCAAGCGGGATATCTTTGAACAAGGACCGCATATCGCCCAGATGGCAGACCGGCACACCGACCTTGCCGACCTCGCCGCGCGAAAGCTCATGATCGCTGTCATAACCGGTTTGCGTCGGCAGATCGAAGGCAACCGAGAGGCCCGTCTGCCCCTTGGCGAGATTGCCGCGATAGAGCTCGTTCGAGGCGCTGGCGGTCGAATGGCCGGCATAGGTGCGAAAGAGCCATGGCTTATCCTTCACCGGCTTTGCGCCTGCGATGGTCTCCGTGGGAGCTTTTGCTTCGGTCATGGTCGCCTCACCTGTCACGCGCCGCCAATTCTGCATGCGCAATAATCTTTCGCATTGATAGAGGTATCGATTATTTAATGACAATGTCAATCGCTGCAATGCGGCGCTCGCGATGCAGGTGCAAAAGAACTCCAGCGCGCTGGATTTGGCCCCGGAAAGCGCGTAATTCCCGGGCTGAAACCCTGCCTGAGATCCCAGACGCGCCCGGAGGCCAGATGTTCGTCGCCACTTTGCTGACCAGCCCCGAGACCCCGATTCTGAACCGCGAAACGGTCGAGAGCCTGCGCAACGCCTGGGGGGGCGGTGATGCGCGCTGGCTGGATCCTGGCGTGGCGGCCGAGTTCCCTTTGGCCAATGTGCCGGACAATGCGGATCAGGTCTGGCGCGACCTCCAGTCGCTTCGGCTGGATCTGGCGATCCAGCCCGAGGCAGGGCGGAAGAAACAGCTGCTGATCGCCGATATGGATAGCACGATGATCCGCCAGGAATGTATCGACGAGCTGGCCGATGAGGCCGGTGTGGGCGCGCATGTCGCGGGGATCACTGCGCGGGCGATGAATGGCGAGCTGGATTTCGAAGCGGCTTTGCGCGAACGCGTGGGTCTGTTGAAAGGCCTGAAGGAAAGCGTGATTGCGGGCGTGATCCGGGACCGGATCACGCTGATGCCCGGCGGCGCGGTGCTGCTGAACACCATGAAAGCGCACGGCGCCTATACGGCGCTGGTCTCGGGCGGGTTTACCGCCTTTACTGCCGCCATTGCGGCGCGGCTCGGCTTTGATGAGAACCGCGCCAATACGCTGCTGGTTGAGGAGGGGAAGCTGACCGGCATGGTCGCCGATCCGATCCTCGGGAAAGAGGCCAAGGTGACGGCGCTGGAAGAGATCACCGCGAGGCTCGGGATCGGCGCTGATCAGGTGATCGCAGTGGGCGACGGCGCCAATGACCTGCCGATGCTACAGCGCGCCGGTACCGGGGTAGCACTTCACGCCAAGCCGAAGGTGCAGGCCGAGGCGAAGATCCGTGTCAATCACGGGGATCTGACGGCGCTGCTATACCTGCAGGGCTACACGCGCGAGGAGTTCGTAGCATGATTGTCCGCCGCGCTTTGCCAGCAGATGCACCCGCGATGACCGCGCTGCAAAACCTCATCATCCGCGAGGGCGGCACCACTGCCTATGAGGATGAGCGCGAGGAGGCCGATATCCTCGCGCGCTATATCGCGCCGGAAGATGGCATTTGCTGCTATGTTGCCGAGCTCGAGGGCCGGGTGATCGGCTTTCAGGTCGTCTCTCCCAATCCGGCGCTGCCCGCAGGCTGGGCGGAAATCGGGACATTCGTTGCGTCGGATGTCCAGGCACGCGGCATCGGCCAGGCGCTTTTCGCGGCCACAGGCGCTGCCGCCCGCGCGGCAGGTGTGGCAGTTCTGAACGCCACGATCCGCGCCGATAACCGCCCTGGCCTTGCCTATTATGCGCGGCTTGGCTTTGTGGATTACAGTGCAGATCCGGGCTGGGCGCTGAAAAGCGGCGCGGTTGTCGGGCGGGTGAGCCGGCGGCTCGACCTCTGACATGTTTGAAATCGCGACGGATCTGGCGCTTCTTCTGATGCTTGCGGCCTTTGTGGCGGGGATGATCGATTCCATCGCCGGCGGCGGCGGCCTGATCACGGTGCCTGCTTTGCTGCTTGCCGGCGTCTCGCCGATCGAGGCGCTGGCCACCAATAAGCTGCAAGGCAGCTTCGGCTCCGGCACCGCCGCGCTGACCTATGCCAAAGCGGGCCATGTGCGCCTGTCAGAACAGTTGCCGATGGCGGTGATTTCGGCCCTGGCGGCGGCAGCGGGCGCGATGGTGGCGCATCTGATTTCGGCAGATCTTTTGCGGATCATCATGCCGGTCGTGCTGATCGCGGTGGCGGGCTTTTTTGCCTTTCGCAAAGGGCTGAGCGATCAGGATCGGGTGCAGCGGATGAAGCCCGCGGTTTTCGCCTTTACCATCGTGCCCGCCATCGCGGCCTATGACGGCTTTTTCGGCCCCGGGACAGGCAGCTTCTTCATGATGGGTTTCGTGCTGCTGGCTGGATATGGGGTGCTGCGGGCCACCGCCCATACCAAACTCCTGAATTTCGCGTCAAATCTTGGCTCGCTTGCGGTGTTCATACCTTCGGGAAATGTGCTCTGGCTGGTGGGGCTGGGCATGGCGCTGACCCAGACGCTCGGCGCCTGGATCGGGGCGAAGCTGGCCATGCGGATCGGGGCGCAGCTGATCCGACCGCTGCTGGTCGTGACCTCGGGCGCTATGGCATTGCGTCTGATATGGCAGATATTCCACGGCTGACCCCCAGGGTCATACTGACGGACGGGGGACCGGGAGGCACCTTATTCTGCACCGGGATCCCTGTGATCGGATCCCCATGTCGCGTCCTGCATCTCGCGCAGCCGGCTCGCGGTGCGTTCAAATTCAAAGGCGCCGGTGCCTTCGAGGTATAACCGCTCCGGCTCATCCGCCGCCGATGCGATCAGCCGCACCTTTGCCTCGTAAAGCGCGTCGACCAGCGTCACAAAACGCTTTGCCTCATTATAGTTCGATGCCGAGAGCTGCGGGATATCTTCCAGAATCAGCACCCGGCAGGCGCTGGCAATCGCAAGAAAATCCGCGGCCCCCAGCGGGCGGGCGCAAAGATCGTAAAAGCCCGCGCGCCCGACACCGCTGGCAAAGCGCGGCAGCTCGACCTCGCGGCCATTGACCGGCAGCCGCAACGCCATGCCCGCAGCGCCGCCGGTGAGGTCATTCCAGATCGCATCGATCCGGCCGTGATTGCTGCCGGCGGGCTGGAACCAGACCTGTGCCCCGGTCAGCCGGTGCTGGCGATAATCATTGGCGCTGACGATCTCATGGATCACCAGCTTTTCGCGCAGGATGTCGATGAACGGCAAGAAGAGCTGCCGGTTCAGCCCGTTCTTGTACAGATCCTCGGGAGGGCGGTTCGAGGTCACTACAACCACCAGGCCCGCCGCAAAGAATTTCTCGAACAGCCGTCCCACGATCATCGCATCGGTGATATCGGTGATCTGCATCTCGTCAAAGGCCAGCAACCGCAGCTCGCGCGTGATCTTTGCCGCCACCGGCGCCAGCGCATCCTCGACGCCGGTCTTGCGCGCCTCATGCATCCCGTGATGGATTTCCTGCATGAAAGCGTGGAAATGCACGCGGCGTTTCGCCTCGATCGCCGTCATTTCGGTGAAAAGATCCATCAGCATCGACTTGCCACGCCCGACGCCGCCCCAGAGATAGAGCCCTTTCGGCGCCGCCGGAGGCGCCTTGCCGAACAGGCCCGACAGAAAGCCGCCTTTGCGCGGCGGATGGCTTTCGAGCCAGTCGCGCAGGCTCTCGAGCAGGGGCAATACATCGCGCTGTGCCGGGTCGGGGCGCAGGCTGCCATCGGCCACACGGGCCTCGTAGATCTCGGAAAGGGTCTGTCGCATCCGCGCTTTATAGCCGGGTGGCGCCGGGGCGGGAAGCACCAGACGCGGCAGCTGGCGGGGGAAAGTGGCGGGGGAAAGTGGCCGGGTGAATGTGGGCGCGTGAATTCGGATCGGTCGAGGCTGACCGGGGCATGCCGGTCAGGGAATAATAGCGACAAATCGAATTACCCCCATTTCCACTAACCGAATCTATACCCGCTTGTCCGATTCTGCCGGGGCAACATGTCTGACCCCGGGGGTTTATCTAATGAATCGGCTGCGTTCACTCGGCCTCGTCACCAAGCTGACCGGCCTTTCGCTTGTCATGTTCCTGCTTGTGGGGGGGCTCGGCGTCTGGCTCGCCAGTCACAAAGTTTCGCAGGTGGTTGAGGAAAGACTGCAGACGCTGATCCTGATGGCCACGCGTATGACCGCCGAGATCACGCAGGACACTTTCGCGGGGCTCAGCTATCAGATTGATGCAAGCGGCAACGTGACCGACGCCGTCTGGGACGGGATCCCGACTTTCAGCAACCACACTATGGTGGATGAGGCGAAAAAGACCGCCGGCACGCATTTCTCGATCCTCCGCTGGGATGACGCGCGCGGCGATTTTTTCCGGGTGACCACCAGCATCTTTGACGAGGCCGGGCGCCGCTGGGTGGACTCTCCGCTGGGCCTCGATCACCCGGCCAGGCCCTATATCCTGCGGGGCGAGCGCTATATGGGCCCGGCGGTGCTTTTCGGCGAAACCTATTCGGTCAACCTGATCCCGATCCGTGATCTGAGCGGAGCGGTTATCGGGATCCTGTGTAATTTTGTGCCCGAGACCGTCTTGCGCGGAGATCTGCGTTCGGCCGAGATCCAGGGGATCATCGGGGTTGGCATCGCCTCGCTGATCGGTGCCCTTATATTGTTCCTGGCCAATCGGGGGCTGCTGCGACCGCTTGGATCGCTTTCGCAGGTGCTGGAGCGGATCCGCAGCGGTGACGCCACGGTCGAGGTGCCCGCGCTGAACCGTCAGGATGAGATCGGCACCTTTGCCCGCGGCTTTGAAGACTGGCGCCGGTCGGTGGTTGAGACCGAAGCGATGAGCGAAGAATCGACCCGTCGGGAGGCCGAGCAGAGCCGGGTCGTGCGGGACCTGTCGGATTCGCTGGCGCGGCTGTCCGGGCTGGATCTGACGGCGGCGATCTCGAACCCGGCAGAGGATCCTTTCCCGGTCCGTTACGAAGAGTTGCGACAGAATTTCAATGGTGTGGTCGATATGCTGGCCGAAACCATGGTGATGATCCGACAGATCGCCGGCTCGATCGACAGCGGTGCGGCAGAATTCAATACGATCTCGCAGGATATGTCGAACCGTACAGAAACTCAGGCGGCGACGCTGGAAGAGACCGCCGCCGCGCTGGACGAGCTTACGGCAAGCGTGCAGTCGACTGCTGAGAATGCCGCCAATGCCGATACGCAAATGGCTGAAAACGGGCGTCAGGCCGAGGAAAGCGGCCAGGTTGTTCACCGCGCCATCACCGCAATGGAGCAGATCGAACAAAGCTCGCGCCAGATCACCCGCATCACCGATGTGATTGACGATATCGCGTTCCAGACCAATCTTCTGGCACTCAATGCCGGGGTCGAGGCCGCAAGGGCGGGTGAGGCAGGCAAAGGTTTCGCCGTTGTTGCGTCCGAAGTCAGGTCGCTGGCGCAACGGGCTTCCGAATCGGCGCGCGAGATCAAGCGGCTGATCAGCCAGTCGACCGAGCAGGTTGAGGCGGGTTCTGCCCTCGTGCATGAAACAGGATCTGCGCTGAACCGGATGATTGAACGCATCCATTCGGTGACCACGCTGATCGCGGATATCGCGGCTTCGGCGCGGGAACAGTCGCTTGGGCTTTCGGAAATCAATACCGGGGTGAAACAGCTGGACGAAGTCACGCAGCGCAATGCGGCGGTGGTGGTGCAGAGCACAACCTCTTCCGACGCTTTGCATAATGATGCGCAGAAACTGAGTGAAACGCTGCAGCGCTTTGTGGTGCCCGCAGCCAGGGAGGCAGCGAAACGGGCGCCGGAGATCCGTCTGCCCACCCCGGCACGCACGCCCGAAGGGTTCCAGCCGATCCCGATCGCCCGTACCGGCACCCATGACGGCGCGCAGCAATGGGAAGACTTCTGATCAGATGTGGCCCCCGGTCAGTTCCCGGGGGGATGCCACAACATCTGCTCATGGGGATCCCGGGGGGCAGGCGGAGCGGCATCTGCCCTGCGGCGGCTGACTGTCCGTGACCGGGATCAGGTCGTCGGACAGTCGTTGCCCCAAGCGACACCCGTCGCAGAGAGACCCGGTAAAGCGACCTGCCATCGGAGAAGGATCGCTTGCCGGATCGGGAGGGACAGTCAGCGCGCGGAGCGATCCCAGCCCGGCAGCCATTCTATCGTCGTGCAGCCGGCAAACCGCGCGAGCCGTTCCATTTCGGCCTGAAGTCTTGCCTGCCGCCCGCTTCCGGCCCGGATCCCGGTCTCAGGCCAGAACCCTGCGACCCGCAGGCACCCGCCGGAGCGATGGGCCTTCACATCCATCCGGCCGATGATCCGGTCACCCTCGAGGACCGGAAAGACGTAATAGCCATATTGCCGCTTTTCTTCCGGGACATAGATTTCAATGCGGTAGAAAAAGCCAAAGAGGAACTCTGCGCGTTTGCGATCCCGCAGGGCAGGGTCAAAGGGCGACAGGATCCTGATCCGGCCCGGAGGTTCGGGCGGACTTTCGTTCAGGGTGTCTGGCCAGAGAAAGACGTCGCGACTTTGCCCCTGCCAACCCTCGATCTTCGCCCTCGCGACCTCGCCCCGGCGAAGTGCCGCCTCGCACCAGCCCTGTGCCTCTGCCGGGCTGATGGCCTTCCAATAGGCGGCAAGTTCGCCGCTGGTCGCAAAGCCAAGCCTGTCCAGCGCTGAACGGCAGGCCCAGTCCACCGTTTCTTCCCGGTGGGGCCTGTGATGATGGAGCGCGGCAGGTATGACCCGTTCCGCAAGATCATAGACTTTGCGAAAGGCATCGCGACGGGCAATCGCCAATGCGCCGGACTGCCAGAGATATTCGAGGGCCGCCTTGGACGGATGCCAGTCCCACCAGCCGCCCTTTTCGCGCGGCGTGTCTTTGGTGAAATCCGAAGAACTGACGGGCCCGTGGTCCGAGACATGTTGCAAGATGCGGTCGAATTCGGCTTCGAAACCGGGTTTTTGCCAGCCGGTCCAGCGCTTTACCAATGTCCGCCGATTCTCGTCGAAACGGTGATGCCAATGCGGGAAGATCGAGACCGGCAGGATCGAGGCGTCATGGGTCCAGTGTTCCCACAAAAGCCGGTCACGCTCGATCAGGGGCTTCATCCCGTCCGGCCGGTAACTTTGCCGCCGCGCGTAAAGGATCATGTCATGCGCCCGCCCGACCGTGGCGATGCTGTCGATCTGGACAAAGCCGATGCGGTCGATCAGGGCCGCAAGGGCGGCGCCGGTGGCCGGGCCGGTTGGCGCCTCGGCAAGCGCATGTCGGTCGAGAAAAATCCGGCGGGCGGTCTGATTGGAAATCACGGGCTGCGACATGTGACAGGCGTAGCAGGCCGCAGCCAGAGGTCAAGCGGCGCGCATGGGACAAGGCCGGGCAGGGGCCCGGCCTTTAGAAAGAATATATGGCGAAAGGCGCCCGGCCCCGGGGGGTGCACGCCCCGGGGCCGAAACGGCTTCAGCGTGCGGCAAGCAGTTCCGGCACCGAGAGCAGGATGAACTCGTTATCCGCCGCGCGACCGATCTCGCGCCCGCCCGAGAAGGGCAGGTTATTGTCATTGGCGACCAGGATATGGGTCTCATCCACCCGCGCCACATCCTCGATGGTGAAGAAGGGGAAGGTGAAAGGCCCCTCTGCCGGTTTCAGACCAGCCAGCGCCTTGCCATCCGGATCCTGGATATCCATCAGGTCGATATGGCCGATGCGTTTGATGAACCCATCAGCGTCAGTCGCGGCAGTGTCGACCAGCACGATATTCTTCACCCGCGCCGGCTGCGGGTAGCAGCCTGCCATATCAGTGGCACCCTCGGCACAGGCCAGCGCGGCGTCGCCCTCGCCATTGTCGCGCTCGATCACCAAAGCGCGGGTCTCGTCGATAAAGTTGAAATCGCCGATCGCCTTCGCGCCCTCTGCCAGGCGGAATTTGAAACTGTCGCCGGTCCAGTCGGCTTTGGCCGTGTCAAAGGTGAAGACGCGCAGGAAATCGCCCTCGATCTCGCCGCCTTCGATCAGCAACGGTTTTTCCAGCATGCCCCACAGCAGATTGCTGCCGGGCTGCAGCCCCATACCTTCATAGCCGCCCGAGCGCTGGACGCGGTAATCGGTGCCGGGAACCGCAGGAACCACGGTGCCGGGCGTGTCGGGGCCGGTCAGCGCCACGCCGTCCATCATGGTCTGATGTACCGATTTCACCACGCCATCGAGGCCGACGCGCAGTATGAAGGGGCCGAATTCCTCACCGATCCAGATCTCGTCATTCAGGTACTGGATCGATTCCGGGTCGAAATCCGCGCCGGTCAGATAGCGGCCTTCAGTGCCCTCATTCGCGATGCGGAAGGGGACGACGTGGCCGGGATCCTTCAGGAACACCGTCTCCAGCCGTTCGACCTTGCCAGAGGTGAAATCGGGCGCCAGGCGGTGGAACATCAGCATCGCATCGGGGGAATTCAGCCTGGAACCGAACCCGTTATCGGTCAGCGTGAACCAGCTGCCATCTTCCGCGCGGTTCATCGCAAAGCCCGACAAGCCCTGCACAGGCTGGCCGATAAAGGGCAGCGAAATGCCGGTCGGATGCGCGCCGTAGGCCTTGCCGACATCCCCCATCACGCTCATCGGCGCCTCATTGCGGGTCTTGCCGGTGAACTTCCCCGAGACCCAGAGGTCACGCGGCGCGTCGGCCGGTGGGGTCACCATGGTAAAGGCCGGCAGGAAAGCATGGCCGGCCAGTCTGACCGGAAATTTCTCTTCCGCCATGGCGGGCAGGGCGATGAGGCCGGTCAGGGCAGTGGTCAAAGCAAGGGTGAGGCCGGGGCGCATGGGCGAACTCCTGTCGTCGCGTTTCATGGCGGGACAGGTAGCGGCGCTTTCTGACAGTCAGGTCTCAGCCCTGCGACATTACGGTTGCAATATCGCAGAGAGTGCGGATTTCTCAGGCGCCTGCGGTTTCCGCCGCGATCTGCGCGCGGGATTTGCGCGCGCGTTCGGTCGCCGATTTCAGCTGACCACAGGCCGCCATGATATCCTCACCACGCGGGGTGCGGATCGGCGAGGCGTAACCGGCCTTATAGATGATATCGGCGAAAGCCTCGATCCGCTCCCAGTCCGAGCGCTCATAGGGCGAGCCGGGCCATTCATTGAACGGGATCAGGTTGATCTTGGCGGGGATGCCCTGGATCAGTTTCACCAGACGGCGCGCATCAGCGTCAGAGTCGTTCACGCCCTTGAGCATCACATATTCAAAGGTGATGCGTTCCGAATTCGACAGGCGCGGATAGTCGCGCAGCGCGCCCAGGAGCGTCGCGAGGTTCCATTTCTTGTTGATCGGCACCAGCTTGTCACGCACCTCATCCGTGGTGGCGTGGAAGCTGATCGCCAGCTGGCAGCCGATTTCCTCGGCGCAGCGCGCAATCTCGGGCACCACGCCCGAGGTTGAAAGCGTGATGCGGCGGCGCCCCAAAGCGATACCTTCATCGTCCCGCACGATCAGCATCGCGTCACGGACGGCGTCGAAGTTGTAGAGCGGCTCGCCCATGCCCATCAGGACGATATTCGACAAAAGGCGCTCGCCGGTCGAGCCCTGGCCCGGTTCCGGCCATTCGCCCAGGTCGTCGCGCGCCAGCATGACCTGGCCGACGATTTCGCCCGCCGTCAGGTTGCGCACCAGTTTCTGCGTGCCGGTATGGCAGAAGGAACAGGTCAGTGTGCAGCCGACCTGGCTCGACACGCAAAGCGTGCCGCGGCCTTCCTCGGGGATATAGACCGCCTCGACCTCATGGCCACCGGCGATGCGCAGAAGGTATTTGCGGGTGCCATCGGCCGAGACCTGGCGCGTCACGATCTCGGGCAGTGCGATCTCGAATTTCGCAGACAGCAGCGCGCGGTAGTCTTTGGCGAGATTGGTCATCAGTGCGAAATCGCGCACGCCCCAATAGTAAACCCATTGCCAGACCTGGCCGACCCGCATCTTCGCCTGTTTCTCGGGCGTGCCGGCAGCGATCAGCGCGTCTTTCAGCTGGGCGCGGGTCAGGCCGACGAGATTGACCTTGTCCGTCTCCGGCAGTTTGCGCGGAATCGTCATCACATCTTGTGTGATCGGGGCATCAACCGCGCGGGCGGGGGTGAGGTCGTTCATCTGGCAGATCCTTCAGGATAGAGCCTTGCTACAGGCGATCTGGCTATTGTCAGGCTGCGCTATACGCGATTGGCCCCAAATATGAAAGCGGCGAAAATGAAAGCGCCCCGCCGGGGGGCGGAGCGCGGAATATTTGCCGGTGATGCGGCTTATTTGCAGCGCGCCGCCGCGTCATCCATCGCGGCCGAGAAACCGCGCAGGCTGAATTTGTCGCGGGTCTGGGTGCCACGGCCCGAACGCGCCGAGACCACCGCATCGGCACCGCCACGCAGCGCGCGGATCAGGGTGGCATCGTCTTCGGCTGAACCCGACCAGGCCCATTCGCCATCCGAGAACAGATTAAAGGTCGAACTGCCGACGGCGACCGTCACGGTCGAGCCGCTGGCAAAGGGGTAGCCACCGGTGAATGACACTTGCGGCGCGACGCCCGGACGGTAGGTCACGAAAAGCAGAACGTCACCACGCCGCACTGAAACCGGCTGGCCATCCTTGGTATTGACGGATTCCCGCGGTTTCGAGACGCCCCAGCATTCTTTCGGATTGCCGTCCACAAAGACGTTCCAGTCCGTCATTGATGTGACGAGATTGGTCGATTCCTGAGCCGATGCCGCGAAGGGGGCGGCCAGGATGATTGCGCAGACGCCAATGGCGCGACGAAGGGCGATAGTCATATGTCTGACGCAGCCTCCAAGCTGTCTCTTGCCTCTGTTTACGCCTTGCCTCAGTCTTGCGGCCGTTCTGATAGGGGCCATTCTGATCTGGCAGGCGCTTTCTGAACCCGATATTGCAGAAATACTTAAAAATGGCAGGGGGTAAAAGCCCTCTGCGCAGAAAATCGCACATCTGTGAGGGACGGAATGGCGCGGAAAACAGGAAGTGACGGTCGCAGGGTCGATAGCGGAGCCGCTCCGCTGGCGGAACTCTGGCGCGGTGGCGTGTTGGAAAGCACCCATCTGGGGCATGCGGTGATCTGCGATGCCAAGGGGATCATTGAGGCCTGGGGGAACCCGTCGGCGGTGATTTTTCCCCGCTCGTCGTGCAAGATGATCCAGGCGCTGCCTTTGATCGAGACCGGCGCGGCAGCGGATCGCAGGCTGGGGAGCGGGCATCTGGCACTTGCCTGCGCGAGCCATGAGGGCGCGCATCTGCATGTGTCAAAAACCGGGCGCTGGCTGGCGGATCTGGATCTTACCGAGCCGGATCTGCGCTGTGGCGCACATGAGCCCGCCGACCGCGAGGAGCGCAACCGGCTGATCCGCGAGGGAGAGGCGCCCTGCCAACTGCACAATAACTGTTCGGGTAAACATTGTGGTTTCCTGACCGTGGTGCAGCATCAGGGCTGGGGGCCCGACTATCACGAGATCGACCATCCTTTGCAGCGTGCGATCCGCGAGGCGACCTCTGAGGTTGCGGGCGAGGAGATCTCGGGCTGGGGGATTGATGGCTGCTCGGCGCCGAATTTCGCGCTGAGCCTGGAAGGGCTTGGCCGCGCGATGGCCGGTTTTGCCAATGCAAAACCGGGGCAGGGCGCCAGGGCCGAAGCGATGGTTGCACTGCGCGAGGCGATGATGGCGCATCCGGAACTGGTCGCGGGCGAAGGCCGCGCCTGTACCGGGCTGATGCGGGCCGCGCGCGGCCGCGCTGCGGTGAAGACCGGCGCCGAAGGGGTGTTTATCGGCATCCTGCCGGAACGGGGCATCGGCATCGCGATTAAGGCCGTCGACGGCAATCACCGCGCCTCTGAAGCCGCGATTGCGGCGCTTCTGGTGCGGCTGGGCGTGGTCGAGGCAGGCGATCCGCAGGTGTCGCGCTGGCTTAACCCGGTGCAAAAGAACTGGCGTGGGCTGGTGACCGGTGAGGTTCGGGCCGCCGCCGGATTGGCCTGACCCCGGCGTGAGGGGGCACGTCCTGAGATGCGGCCTGCGAAAGGGCCGTGACCCGGAGTGTAACGAAGCTGTGTCGCGCAGCGCTTGATTTGTGGCAAAGCGGCGGGCAGACTGGTTGCATGAACATGGAAGCGCCCCTTCCCTTTCCGGCGGGTGGTAAAGAGCCGGAGATCGTCGCGTTCCAGCGGCAGGAGCTCTCTGTAATCCTGCGGCTTTACGGGATGATGGTGGCCGCCGGCGAATGGCGGGATTACGGCATTTCGCATGGGCGGGAGGCGGCGGTTTTCTCGGTCTTCCGTCGCAGCGCCGAGACCCCGCTTTACCGCATCGAAAAGCGCCCGAAGCTGCGGCTGAAGCAGGGGATCTATGCCGTTCTCGGCGAGGGCGGCCAGGTGCTGCGGCGCGGACATGAGTTGGAGCAGGTGCTCAGAGTGCTGGAGCGCAAGCTGATCCGGCCCGTCGGCTGAGGGCTGAGAGGAACGATTTCAGCCTGGCTGCCGGATGGATGCCGGCCCCGCAGGACCCTGGCATGTTATTGACGGGATAAATTGCCGCCGCGCAATGTTCCGACGGATCTGCCGTCAGGGGCGGCGGCGGGTGATGAGATCGCCCCCGTAATGGGACCGAATTCTGGCAATGGCGGCCGCGAGGTCTTCATAGGCCACCGACATCGTATAGCCATTGGCGTGGATCAGCCGGGTCGGGCTGGTCATCAGCGCGACATGGCCTTTCCAGAACAACAGGTCTCCGCGGTGCAGGGGGGCGCTGTCGGGGATGGCCTGGCCGATGTTCTGTTGCAGATCGCTGTCGCCTGGGCAGGCGAGGCCGGCGGCATGGAAGGCAAGTTGTACAAGGCCCGAACAATCGACCCCGGCGGCGGAGTTCCCACCCCAGAGATAGGGGGCATCAAGAAGGGATTGTGCGACCGTGACCGGATCCCGCGCCGCCTGGTCCAGCGCCGCAAGATGGGATTTCGGGATAAAGCCATCAGGGGTTTCCGCCCAGGAGCCGGTTTCGCCGGTGACCATGACGCGGGCGTTCAGCCAAAGGGGCATCAGCGGCGGAGCCTGGACGCGGGGTTCCGGATAAAGATGGGTGGCCGGGCTTTGCACGCGATGCGAGGCCGCGCGGGGCGGGGCGAGGCTGGTTGCCGCCACCCAGCCACAATAGCCGTCTTTCGCGGCCATCACGAAGACACGGCCCTCCCGCCGGTCGATCACCGTGACCTCGTCGCCAAAGATCAGCTGCCGGTCGATCGCCCCTGTCGGTGCGGCCAGCAGCGGCGCCAGTGGGGTTCCGATCCGCGCAGGCTCCCCCTCGGTCAGGGGGACATCAGCGATGCGCCCCCTCAGCGAGATATGGCCGATCCGGCCGGAAAACGGGGTCAGCCGGCGGTCCATGTCAGTGGTCCATCCTTATAGCCCCAGGATTTCGGGCAAGGCGTTCAGGATCGCCCGCGCCCCCTGGCCCGCACCGCCTTTGGGCCGCGCCGGCGCGTCGGAGGGCGTATGGCCGTAAATGTCGAAATGCATATAGCGCGGGTGATCGGCAAAACGGCGCAGGAAAAGTGCCGCCGTGATCGCCCCTGCAAAGCCGAAGCCAGGCGCATTGTCGAGATCAGCGATCCCGGGTTCGATCACCGGCTCATAAGCCTCGTGAAAGGGCAGCCGCCAGACCGGGTCGAAGCCGGATTTTGCCCCGCGTTCCAGAGCTGCGGCCATCGCATCATCCTGCGCCCAATAGGGGGCGAGGTCGGGGCCGACCGCAATCCGCGCGGCGCCGGTCAGCGTCGCCATAGTGATCAGCGCATCCGTCTCTTCCTCGGTCGCAAAGGCCAGCGCATCGGCGAGCACGAGGCGGCCTTCGGCATCGGTGTCATTGATCTCGACCGTCAGCCCCTTGCGGCTGGTCACGATGTCTTTCGGCTTTTGGGCATTGCCCGCGATCACGTTTTCCACCGCCGGCACCAGCAGCCGCAGCCGGATCGGCAGGTTCAGCGCCATGATCATCTTTGCAAGGCCCATGGTGGTGGCAGCACCCCCCATGTCCTTTTTCATCAGGAGCATGCCGTTTGGCGGTTTGATATCGAGGCCGCCCGTGTCGAAACAGACGCCCTTGCCGACCAGGGTGAGGCGCGGGCCCGTGCTGCCCCAGCGAAGGTCAAGCAGGCGCGGCGCGCGCGGGCTTGCCTGGCCAACCGCATGAATAAGCGGAAAATTCTGCGTGATCAGATCATCACCCCGGATCACCTGTGTGGTGGCGCCATGTTCGGCCGCGAGCGCGAGGAAGGCGCTTTCCAGCTCGTCTGGGCCCATATCGCGAGCGGGGGTGTTGATCAGATCACGGGTGAGGAATTCGCCCGCCGCCATCGCCTCGATCTGCCGCGCATTGACGCCGGCGGGCACAACGAGTTGCGCAGGCTGCGCCGGGGGGTTGCCGGGGCGGTAGCGGTCGAACCGGTAGGAGGCCAGGAGCCAGCCAAGCGCCGCCTCGGAGGCGAGATCGGCGGCGAGTTCGGTCGCGAAATGCCAGGTGGTGCCATCGGGCAGCGCGCTTGCGGCTTTGGCCAGCACAAAGCGCTGCCGGGCCCGGGCGCGGTCTGTGCCCAGCCCCGCCACCGCGCCCTGGATGCCATCGCCCCCCGGGAGGAGGCGCAGCTCGCCCGCCGCCGCCTCAAAGCCGCTGGCCCGCAGCCAGGGCGCGAATTCGGCGCCTTTTCCGGCCAGAAATTCCGGCAGGCCGGCAGGGGTGACGATATAGAGCGGCAGCGACTCCCCGCCTGGTTCGAGGAAACGGGGCTCTGTTCTGGTCTGCTCTGCCATGATCGGGTCCGGTTCTATGTCGCCGCCAGGCCGGGGCCTGGTGCGCGCGGTCAGTGATTGCGCGAGACTGGCCTGGCGGGCTTCCGGCTGCAAGGGGCGCTCGCGAGAGGGGAACACACAGGTGATCCCGAGACCTTTCCCGGCCCGCAGCAGTGGCTACAGCGATCCATCGGCGAATTCCGGATCCGGGTTGAGCGAGCGCCGCGCGATCCGCAGGATCCGGGCCCAGACCGCAGCGAAAGCCGTGCCATCGCCGCGTTGCAGGCACAGGCGTGCATCCGAGGCTGCGCGTTCCAGGCTCTGCATGCCGAGGTTATCCGCCATGGCGCGGAGCTTTTGCAGCTGCCGGTCCGCGCTCTGCAATTCGTGATCGCGGATCTGACTGGCCAGACCCGCCAGCACCTGCGCCAGCTCTCCCAAAGCGCGGCTTACGACCTGATCGGCCGCGGCCGTGCCGAGGCTGCGATAGATCGATGCGATGACTTCGCCATCCTGCAAAATCCGCTCCTGCGGATGCAGTATTTGTATGGTCCCCATTGCCTTACCCCGTGGCCCCACCAGGCCAAACCCCCAAAACCACCACCAGAGCGATCGCAGCCCGGCCTGCCTGGCGGCATTGAGCGCCGCAGGACGGGCCGGAAACGCGCGCCGCCCTGGCGGAAATTTCCCATTACCCACACAGATCTTTGCAGCGATTTGCTTTCGACTTCGCTAAACCTGCAGGGCTCGCATCGGTTTTGTGGCGATTTTGCCCCTCGCAATTTCTGCAAATGCGAAGTACTCAGAGCAACCAAGGAGCAAGCCCATGATCCAGGCCCGCATTCTTCCGCAATACCTTGTCCAGCGCTTTCACGGCTGGCGTGCGACCAGCTATCAGAACAACCGGGCGTGGTATCGCCGCCTTGCGGAAAGCGGTCAGCACCCGCGCGCCATGGTGATTTCCTGCTGCGACAGCCGCGTCCATGTCACCTCGATTTTCGGCGCGGATGAGGGTGAGTTCTTCATTCACCGCAATATCGCGGGCCTCGTGCCACCCTATACGCCGGACGGCAAGAATCACGGCACTTCGGCGGCGGTGGAATATGCGGTGACCGCGCTGAAGGTCGCGCATATCCTGGTGGTCGGCCATTCGAATTGCGGTGGCGTCAAGGGCTGCCATGACATGTGCACCGGCCATGCGCCTGAGCTGGAAGAAAAGACCAGTTTCGTCGGCCGCTGGATGGATATTCTGCGCCCTGGCTTCGAGAAAGTCGCCCATCTGCCCGAGGATGTCATCCTGCCCGCGCTTGAGAAAGAGGCGGTGCTGGTCAGCCTTGAAAACCTGATGACCTTCCCCTTCGTGAAAAACGCGGTCGAGAATGACATGCTGACGCTGCACGGCATGTGGAACAATACCGGCGAGGGAGAACTGGAACAGTTTGATCCCGAGAAAGGCGTTTTCGTTCCCGTCTGAGCCGCTTCAGGCGGGTCGCTCAGACGGCCCCTCAGACGGGGCGGCCTGTCAGCAGTTTCGGAAGCTCGCCGCTCAACCCCGCCGCCTGGCGGATGAAACGGCGCCTGAGGCCAGGCGCTGCATTGACCGCACCCAGACCCAAATCGCGGCCCAGCCGCAGGATCGGATTGTCGTTCGAGAACAGCCGCGTCACCGCATCCATGCCAAGCGCCAGCAGCGTCGAATCAAACCGGCGCCAGCGCTGGTATTCCTCAAGCGCGACACCGCCGCCAATGTCTTCGCCACGGCGCTGGGCCATGATCAGCACCTCGGCCAGGGCCGCCACATCGCGCAGGCCAAGGTTCAGCCCCTGGCCCGCCACGGGGTGGACGCCATGCGCGGCGTCGCCAACCAGGGCCACGCGGTCCGCCATGAAATGCTCGGCCAGCGACAGGGAAAGCGGATAGGTGAACCGTGCCCCTGCCAGGCTGATCTCGCCAAGGAAATCGCCGAAACGGGGCTTCAGCGCGGTCAGGAAATCCGCGTCATCCAGCGCGGCGATCCGGGCGGCAAGCCTGCTCTCCTCACTCCAGACAATCGAGGAATGATGACCGCCCGCAAGCGGCAGGATCGCCAGCGGCCCGCCCGGCATGAAGAATTGCTGCGCGCAGCCCTGGTGATGCATCTCATGGCGCACCGCCGTTACCAGCGCGGTCTGACCGTAGCCTGCGCCCAGCCGGCGGATGCCCGCCCGCGCCGCCACGCCCGAGCCGCGCCCGTCACAGCCCACGAGCAGCCGCGCCGCCAGCGTCTCGCCTGACCCAAGCGTCACGCCCACCCCGGCCGCGCCCGGCGCCTGACCGCTGACCGTCTCGCCCGAGATCAGCGTGACCCCCGGCGTCTCGCGCATCGCGTCAAGAAAGGCCGCATAGAGGAAGCGGTCCTCAAGCATAAAGCCCATCGGGCCTTCTTCGATCTCATCCGCGTCGAAATTCAGGAAAAACGGCGCGGGGCCTTCGCCTTGTCGCCCGTCGCTGGCTTTGATGCGGTGGATTGGCTGCGATTTATCAGCCACCTGATCCCAGATCCCGATGGCACTCAGGAGCCGTTTCGAGGCGATGGAGAGCGCATAGGCGCGACCGTCAAACCCGACCTCGGCGCGTGCCGGTGCCGGGCGCTGATCGACCACCGTGACCGACAGCCCGCCTTGCGCCAAAGCCAGCGCCAGCGCCGGCCCGTTCAGCCCGCCGCCCGCAATCAGCACATCGCTGTGTTGGTTCCGCTTTGTCATAGGGCATGGCTAGACCCGGCGTGGCGGTTTGTCCATGCGCGGGATTGTCGCCCGCGCGACATGTCGCTAGCGTCGGCGCGAATGGTGGCGAGACTGGCGGAGAGACAGGCGACATGAGCGGCATCTGGTTCAATATGACGGCGGCGGATCTCGGGCGCAGCATCGGCGAAGGCCGCATCCACCCGGTCGAACTGGCCGAGGCTTTCCTGGATCAGATCGCGAACCACCCGCTGTCTAAGCGCATCTATGCCCGCGCGACCGAGGCGCGGGCCCGGTCCGAGGCCACAGGTGCCGCCGACCGCGCGCGGACCGGATTTCGCAAGGGACCGCTTGACGGGGTGCCGGTCAGCTGGAAGGACAATTTCGACAGCGCCGGCACAGCGACCGAAGCCGGATCGGCGCTGCTGCGTGGCCGTGTGCCGGAGCGTGATGCGGAAACCCTTGAAATGGCAACGCTTTCCGGGCTGGTCTGTCTGGGCAAGACCCATATGTCGGAACTGGCTTTTTCCGGGCTGGGGCTGAACCCGGTCACCGCGACACCGCCCTGCCTGAATGACGAACGCGCCGTGCCGGGGGGCTCTTCTTCGGGGGCGGCGGCCTCGGTGGCTTTCGGGCTGGCGCCGGCGGCGATCGGTTCGGATACCGGCGGATCGGTGCGGATCCCGGCGGCCTGGAATGATCTGACGGGGCTGAAAACCAGCCCGGGGCGGCTCTCGGGTCGGGGCGT
Organism: Pseudogemmobacter sp. TB195; assembly: GCF_058313095.1. Lineage (NCBI taxonomy): Bacteria > Pseudomonadati > Pseudomonadota > Alphaproteobacteria > Rhodobacterales > Paracoccaceae > Pseudogemmobacter > Pseudogemmobacter sp. TB195. The sequence continues at coordinate 63,690 of NZ_JBZEGG010000023.1, read as the reverse complement.
GGTGCCTTTATGCGAGCGGTTCGACACGGTCGGCCCGCTGGCCCATTCCGTCGAGGATTGCGCGCTGCTGCTTGCCGCGCTGGAAGGGCGGCGCGCCCCGGATCTGACCGGCAGCGCGGTCGCTGGTATGCGCTTTGCGGTGCTGGAGACGGTGGCGCTGGACGATCTGCGCGAGGCGCCCGCCAAAGGCTTCCAGGATGCCTGCGCGTCGCTGACCCGGGCGCGGGCCCGGGTCGAGCGGGTGGACCTGCCCGAGCTGAAAGAGGCGATGGCGCTTTCGGGGATATTGTTCACCGGCGAGGCCTGGGGGATCTGGCGCGAGACCATCGAAGCCGCGCCCGGCAAGATGTATGCGCCGATCCTGGAACGTTTCCGGTCGGGTGCGGCCATCACGGCGGCAGAATATGTCGCGGCCTGGCGGCGGCTGGAGGAGATCCGCGCGCTCTGGCGCGACCGGATGGCGGGCTATGACGCGATCCTGACGCCCACCGCGCCGATCCTGCCGCCCGATGCGGAACGGCTGCAATCTGACCGCGCTTATTACATCGGCGAGAACCTGCTTGCGCTGCGCAACACAAGGATCGGCAATCTGATGGGGCTTGCCGCGCTGACGCTTCCGACCTCGCAACCCTCTTGCGGCATTCAGTTTCTTGGCACCGCCATGGGCGAGGACCGGCTTCTCAGGGTAGGGTCGGCGGCAGAGCGCGCATTGGGCTGAACCGACCCGGCAGTTTCAGGGGCATAAAAGCCACAATCTATGCCCTTAACCCCCTGGGGATGGTTGATAAATTCTGGACCGCCGCAGGATAGGGCGTTATGCTGACCGTCAAACGGGGCGATCAACGACCCTGGGCAGAGGCAGTCTATGGCATTCCCTGAGCGGTTTTCGAACCTGCCGGATTACGCGTTTCCGCGCCTGCGGAAACTTCTCGATGCGCACGCTCCGGGCGGCGAACCGATTGCCATGTCCATCGGCGAGCCGAAGCATCCGATGCCCGATTTCGTCGCCGGGATCCTTGCGGCGAATGTCGGGGGATTTGCGGTCTATCCGCCGAATGACGGAACGCCTGGGCTGCTCGATGCGATTTCCGGCTGGATCCTGCGCCGCTACGGCGTTGAAATTACTGAAAACCGGCTGATGGCGCTGAACGGCACGCGCGAAGGGCTGTTCAACGCGGCCCTGGCGCTGGCGCCCGAAATGAAGCACGGCAAGCGCCCCGTGGTGTTGATGCCGAACCCGTTCTACCAGGTTTATGCCGTGGCCGCGCTGGCCGCGGGCGCCGAGCCGGTCTATGTGCCCGCCACCGCCGCTACGGGCTTTCTGCCTGATTATGCGGCACTTCCGGCCGAGGTTCTAGACCGCGCCGTTCTGGCCTGGATCTGTTCGCCCGCCAATCCGCAGGGCGCTGTGGCACCGCGTGACTATCTCGCGGATCTGCTCGACCTGGCCGAGAAACACGATTTCCGCCTCTTCGCCGATGAATGCTATTCCGAGATCTGGCGCGAGGCTCCGCCCCCGGGTCTCCTGGATGTGGCCGGTCAGAAGGGCGCCGATCCCGAGAAATACGCGGTCTTCCATTCGCTTTCCAAACGCTCGAACATGCCCGGGCTGCGCTCGGGTTTTGTCGCGACCGGGCCGGAGTCGATGGCGCGGATCCGCCGGTTGCGGTCTTTCGCCGGGGCGCCTTTGCCTCTGCCCTTGCAGATGGTGGCCGAGGCCTGCTGGCGCGACGAGGCGCATGTCGCTGCGAGCCTTGCGCTTTACCAGAATAAATACCGCATGGCCGCCGAGGTCTTCGCTGGCCATCAGGGCTTCCGGCTGCCTGATGGTGGCATGTTCCTGTGGCTGCCCGTGCAGGACGGCGAGGCGGCGACGCTGAAGCTCTGGCAACAGACCGGGGTGCGGGTGCTGCCCGGGGAATATCTCTCGCGCGATGTCGCGGGCGAGAACCCGGGCAAGGGCTATGTAAGAGTGGCGCTTGTTGCGCCCGAAGAAGAAACGCGGCGCGGGCTGGTTCAGCTTCGTGACTGCCTGTTCGGTTGAGGGGACGGCTAAAGCATGGCGAGCTTTCAGATGAGACAGCGAGACCCCCTTCTCGATCAGGGCACCCAGGCAATGCTGGAGCGTCGTGGCCGCGAGCTGATCGGCATCGCGCTGGTCGTGACCGCTTTTCTGGTCATGCTGATGCTGTCGAGCTATTCGCCTGAGGATCCGGGCTGGATGGTTTCCACCCAGGAGCCGGCCCGCAATATTCTGGGACGTTTCGGGGCGGCTGTGGCGTCGACCCTGACGATCCTGATCGGGCAGGGCGCCTGGTCGATCCCGCTGATCCTTGGCCTTTGGGGCGGGCGCTTTATCCTGCATTGCGGCGCGGATCGGGTGATCGGCCGCATCGTCTTTGCGGTGGGCGGTGTGGCACTGGCCTCGGCCTGGGCCTCTACCCTGACCGTGCCGGCCGGCTGGCCGCATTCCTTTGGATATGGCGGGCTTTTCGGCGATACCGTGGTCGGCGCCCTGGTCGGCATCGTGCCCGGCTCGATTGAGTTTTCGCTGCGTGTGGTGTCTTTTCTCAGCTTTTTCGGCCTGATCGCGGCGCTTTTGTTCGTGACCGGTTTCAGCCGGGCCGAGCTGGTGACGATCCGCCTCGTGCTGATGCATGGCTCGGTCATGCTCTATTCGATGCTGATGCAGCTGATGGGCAAGGGGGCCTCGGGCGCGCTTGACCGGGCGCGCCATGTGGCGGGCGATATGATGGAACGCCGCCGGATGGCAAAAGAGGCGCCGGTAGCGCCGCGGCACGAGCCGCGCCACGAACCCCGGCACGAGCCGCGCCAGGCCGCACAAAGTTCGGCCTACGGTGCGCCGCAGCCGATGCAGAGCCGCAATTCCGTGGTGCGCCGCGCCGATGTTGCCCGTGCTGATATCCCCCGTGCGGAACCTGCGATGATCGCCGATCCGGAACCGGCGCCGCTGGCGGCGGGTGCGGCCTGGAACGCGCCTGCGACCCTGCGCGCGGATCAGCGTTATTCCGCGCCTGTTGCACCGGTCCAGGAAATGCCGAAGGAAAAGCTGGGCTTCCTTGCCCGGATGCGCCGCGTCGTCGATCCCGAGCCTGAACTTGTCGAACCGCATCCCCCAGCCGAGCAATATGACATCGCCGCCCCTGGCGATGACCGTATCCGCGCGCGGATTTCCGATGCGATCCGGGCGCGCGCCCGTGGCGCTGCCGGGGTTGCTGCGGCTGTCCCTGCCGGGCCGCAGATGACCCCGTTGCAGGCCGCGATTGCCGCGCGCCGTGCTGAGCCGCCGATGCTGCGCCCGCGTCGTCCGGCGCCGCTGATCGCCGACACGCGCCCGCGTGTCCTGCAAAACATGTCCGAGCCGCCGCTCACCGCCTCTCAGGCGCTGGCTCAGGCGGGTGAGATGGAAGAGACCGATGCTCTGGCCTGGGATGAGGCGGTTGCAAACGGCTACGACTATTCCGACGAATATCGCGCATATGGCCAGGACGAATTCAGCGATGATGAGGCCTGGAGCAATGAGGTCCGGAGCAGCGAAGCCCTCGGTGACGAGCCCTGGCAGGAAGAGGCGCGTGTTGTCGCGCCTGTTGTTCCCAATGCCGGCCGTGTCGAGCCGCCGCTGATGGCGCGCCGCGCTGCCGAACCTGTGGTCTATGAGCCCGCGGAAGATGACTGGCAGCCCGATGAGGATTATGAGCCCGATTACGACCCGGCCCCGGTTGCCGCGCCGCGCCTTGCGCCGGTGCTGGATCGCCGCCCGATCGTGCAGGCGCCGGTGAAAAAAGCCGTGGTGCAGTCAAGCCGTGCCCAGGCCGAGGCGCAGCCCTCGCTGCGGTTCGACGAGACACATCAGGATTTCGAACTGCCGCCGCTGGCCTTGCTGTCGGCACCCTCGGGCACTTCCGGCCAGCAGCTTTCCGATGAGGCGCTGGAAGAAAACGCACGGATGCTGGAATCGGTGCTGGATGATTACGGCGTCAAGGGCGAGATCGTCTCGGTCCGCCCGGGCCCGGTTGTGACGATGTATGAGCTCGAACCCGCGCCGGGCCTGAAGGCCAGCCGTGTGATCGGTCTGGCCGATGATATTGCGCGCTCGATGTCGGCTTTGTCGGCACGGGTTTCCACAGTGCCGGGCCGCTCGGTCATCGGGATCGAGCTTCCGAATGCCTACCGCGAAAAGGTTTTCCTGCGCGAGATCTTCGCCAGCCGCGAATTCGGCGACGGGCAGCAACGCCTGCCGCTGGCTTTGGGCAAAGACATTGGCGGCGCACCGATTGTGGCAAACCTTGCCAAGATGCCCCACCTCCTGATCGCCGGGACTACGGGTTCGGGGAAATCGGTCGCGATCAACACGATGATCCTGTCGCTCTTGTACAAGCTGACGCCGGATGAATGCCGGCTGATCATGATCGACCCGAAGATGCTGGAACTCTCGGTTTATGACGGCATCCCGCATCTGCTCAGCCCCGTTGTGACCGACCCGAAAAAGGCAGTCGTTGCGCTGAAATGGGTCGTGGGTGAGATGGAAGAGCGCTATCGCCGCATGTCGAAAATGGGCGTGCGCAATATCGAGGGCTATAATGGCCGCGTCCGTGAGGCGCTGGCCAAGGGCGAGATGTTCAAGCGCACCATTCAGACCGGCTTTGACGATGAGACCGGCGATCCGGTCTTCGAGACCGATGAATTCGCGCCGCAGCCCTTCCCCTATATCGTGGTCGTGGTCGACGAGATGGCCGATCTGATGATGGTCGCGGGCAAAGAGATCGAGGCCTGCATCCAGCGCCTGGCGCAGATGGCGCGGGCATCCGGCATCCACCTGATCATGGCGACGCAGCGCCCATCCGTTGACGTTATCACCGGCACGATCAAGGCGAACTTCCCGACCCGGATCTCGTTCCAGGTGACGTCGAAAATCGACAGCCGCACGATCCTTGGTGAGATGGGGGCCGAGCAGTTGCTGGGCCAGGGCGACATGCTCTATATGGGCAATGGCCAGCGCATCTCGCGGATCCACGGGCCTTTCGTCTCGGATGAGGAAGTCGAGGAAATCGTCAACCACCTCAAGAGCTTTGGCCCGCCGTCTTATATGTCGGGCGTGGTGGAAGGCCCGGATGAGGACAGCGCGTCTGACATCGACCAGGTGCTGGGCCTTGGCGGCAATACCGATGGCGAGGATGCGCTTTACGACCAGGCGGTGGCGATTGTTGCGCGGGATCGCAAATGCTCGACCTCTTACATTCAGCGCAAACTGGGCATCGGCTATAATAAGGCGGCGCGACTGGTCGAGCAGATGGAAGAGAACAGCGTCGTGACGCCCGCAAACCATGTCGGCAAACGCGAGATCCTGATCCCCGAAACGTGAGCCTCGGCCCGGTCAGACCAAAACGCCGCGCAATCCCGCGCGGCGTTTTCATTTTCCCCACCCGCTCGACTGTATCAGAATAAAACGTGCGGGGTGTTACACCCCGTGGTCAGAGGCTGGCGTGCTGGCCGACAGCGCCCGGTGTTCCTTGCCCCAGTCTGCCAGCATGAACACCACCTTTTCGAGCGCCTTGCCCGAGGGTGTCAGCTCATATCTGCCGCCCCTGCCTGGTTGCGCCGGATCTGGCCGCGTGATCGCGCCATTGACTTCAAGTTCGCGCAGCTCGCGCGCAAGCATCCGGGGCGAGATCGTCGCCAGAAGCCTCTCGATATCGGCGAACCCTTTGGGGCCGCTCAGCAATGTGCAGATGATCGCCAGTTTCCACTTGCCGCTCACCACATTCAGGGCGTCGCGGATCGCCATCACAAAGGCCTTCTTGCAGAGCTCGTGATCTTCCGGCTCCAGCTCCATCTGGTGGATCATCCTGTTCATCCCGTGGCTCCTCACATGCGCCGCACAGCACTATACAAGTTGATAGTTCTTTGACCTTTTGCGGCCCCTATACCGGCGGGGCAGCAAAGGGAGTGTGTCATGATCCTGATCGGTGGTTCAACCGGCCAGCTGGGTAAAGAAGCTGTGGCCCAGCTGTTGCGCCGCAAGGCGAAGGGGCAGTTTGCTGTTCTGGCGCGAGATCCGCAGAAGGCAAAAATCTACGCCGATCAGGGCATAGAGGTGCGCCTGGGGGATTTCGATGCGCCCGATAGCCTCGGTCCGGCCTTTGCCGGGATCAGTCGCTTTCTGTTCATTTCGACCATGTCGCAGGATCGTGGCGCGCAGCAAAGCCGTGTCGTCGAGGCGGCAAGGGCCGCTGGGATCCGCCACATCGTCTATACCGGTCTTGCGATCCGCGACATCGCGACCTCGGCTGTGCGCGACCTGATGGCCAGCCATTTCGAGACCGAGGACCGGATCTGCGCCTCGGGGATGCAATGGACCTTTCTGCGCAACGGCATGTATGCCGAGGCGATTGCGCAGATCGCCGGGCCAAAGGCGCTGACCGATGGGATTTCGCTGCCGGGCGGCACGGGCCGGGTGCCCTATGCTTTGCGCGCCGAGATGGGCGAGGCGGCGGCGAACCTTCTGCTGAGCGAGGGGCATGAGGGCAAGACCTATACTATCACCGGCAGCGATGCCTGGACCTATGCGGATATTGCAGCGGGCCTGTCGCGGCTGACCGGCCATGCAATCGGGTATCAGGACATCCCGGAAGAGGCGCTGGCTGCGGGGATGCGCGCCGCCGGCATTCCCGAATTCGTGATTTGGCTGACGCTGGGCACGATCAGGGATATCCGCGACGGCCAGTATAACATCGCTTCGCGCGATCTTGAGATCCTTTTGGGACGGGCGCCGAAATCGCTGGATCAGATGCTTGCATCGGTCTTTGCCTGACGCCCGCCCCGACCAGTCAGTGCCGTAACGAGTGACCAGTTTTCCGGATCGGGGGCCTGCTCCCGATCCACCCCCCGTTTCCAGTTTGACAGGACAGAGGATGCCATGACCCAGACCACTGCACGCGCCGTCGTTGACCGGATGTTCACCGCCTTCAACGCCAAAGACCTGGACGGCGCCCTTGCCACCGTGTCGCAGGAGACGCTCTGGATCCATCACGGATCGCAGAAAATGCCCTCGGTCCGGTTCGAGGGAAAAGGCGGTGCTGCGAAATTCTTCGGCACCAGCTTTGCCGCGATGAAGATCGATTATTTCCGCCCGCTGACCTTTATCGAACAGGGCGACCAGGTCGTGGTTCTTGGCGAGGAAAGCTATGTCATGGATAGGATCGAGGGCAAATTGTCCAATAAATGGGTGCAGGTTTACACCGTCACCGATGGGCTGATCAGCAGGATGGAAGAATTCGCCACTTCGGCGGATCCGGCCGCTTACCTGGTCGTGAGCTGACGGCCCGGGCGGCCCCCCTTCTCCCCCGGGGGGGCTGCCTCATACCCGCTCCAGCACCAGCCAGGTCATGACCCCCATAGGCGGCAGCGGGCGGCGTTCCACCATGCGCAGGCGCGGGTCGCCCAGCACCCGGGCAATCGGGAAATCGGCCTGCCAGCCCAGATGATGCTGCAGCGGCTGGATCAGGCGTTCGGCGACTTTCAGCGCGCCTTTTTCGGCGGCGAAATGATTGGTGATCAGCACATGCGCGCCGGGACGGCAGACGCGCGCGATCTCTGACAAAGCGCGTTCGGGATCTGGCACGACCGAGAGCACATGCATCGCCGACACTGTGTCGAAACACGCATCCGGGAAGTCGAGCGCCTGGGCATCCATCTGCCGCAGCGTGACATTTTTAAGCCCGCGCTCTGCGACCTTGCTTTCGGCGCGGGCGAGCATTTCGGCGGAGAAATCAATGCCGGTGATTTTGACCCCCGGCCCGTAAAGCGGCAAGGCGAGGCCGGTGCCGACCCCCACCTCCAGCACGTCGCCGCCACGCGCTGTGGCATGGGCGGCGGCGCGGTTGCGGCCTTCATGCAGCAATTTCCCAAAGACGGAATCATAGACCGGCGCCCAGCGTTTATAGGAGGAGGTGACGGCGGCGGCTTTCATGCGGAGGACTCCTGGTTGGTCATGCCCGGTTTGTTATATGCGCTGACCGGTGCGATCTGTTGCGGCAAGCCCGATGCTGCCCCATCATCCGCGCCGGCCTGACGCCCGGTTTTCAGTCGCGATTTCTGTCAGAGACCTGAGCAAGGTCAAGTCTGGTTCTGCACTAGATGTCGCATCAGGGCAGAGGATCGCCGGTTCTGGCAAAGCATTGCCTGACCGGAGGTCGCGCGGTAAGTCCGGCAAGATCCGGTTTCCGCCCTGTAACTGACACATGGCCGCAAGGCAGGGTTGCATTTTGCATCCGGAAAAGGGCGCGCCGCTCAGACCACCCCGCTCACAGCTCCGGCACAAAGCCGCGAGTATTGTTGCAGAGGGATTTCCGCAGGCGGGGCGGGCGGTTATACTGTTGTTATGGATCGTCGCACCGCGCTTCTCGCCCCGCTCGCCCTTGCTCTGCCTGTCGTGATGGCCGGCCGGCCCGCCCTTGCGGACAAGATCTCCCTCAACACGCTGTCGAAATACCTGAACGACCTGTCCACGGTTGAGACGGATTTCACCCAGATCAACGGCGACGGTTCCGTCTCGACGGGCAAGCTGTTTATTCGTCGCCCCGGTCGCGTGCGTTTTCAATATGCGCCGCCCGACAGGTCGCTGGTGCTCGCCAGCGGCGGCAATGTCGCGATCTTTGACGGCAAATCGAACTCCGCGCCCGAGCAATACCCGCTGCGCCGCACGCCGCTGAACCTGATCCTCGCGCAGAATATTGATCTGGGAAAGGCGCGGACCGTGATCGGCCATAAGGAGGACGGAACCTCGACCAGGGTGACCGCCCAGGATCCGGAACATCCGGAATATGGCACGATCGAGCTGGTCTTTACCGGCAGCCCAACCGAACTGCGGCAATGGGTGATTACCGATGATCTCGGGCAGCAGACCACCGTGATCCTTGGCGAGATGAAGAAGGGCGGCAGGCTTGGTGACAGCCTCTTCTCGATCCCGGTCGAAATGAGCAAGCGCAAGGGCTGATCCGCCCGCCCCGCTGAGCTGTCGGTTACAGAATGGAAAAAGGCGGGCAATGGCCCGCCTTTTCGCGTTTTTGCCATGCGCCGGTCAGCTGTCCGACCCGGACACCGGGATCAGCGGCGGCAATCCGCCAGCTGGGAACGATACATTTCCGCACGATTGCCAACCTTTCTGGCCACTTCAACCAGCCAGGGCTTGGCCAGATAGCTTTGCCGGGAAAAGCCGGCGCGGCCCTCGTGATAGGCCAGATACTGGTTCTCGGCATCGGTTTTGGGAATGCCAAGCCGGCGGGCAGAGCCGTCCATATACCAGCCCATGAAATCGGTCGCGTCGCGGATATCGTCGCGTTTGCGCCGCCCGCCCTGGTCCTTGAGATATTCCTCCCAGGTGCCGTTGAGCGCCTGGCTGTAGCCATAGGCCGTGCTTTGCCGCCCCATCGGAATCACCCCGAGCGCCCAGCGATGCGGCGTCTGCGCATTGCCGATGAACTTCGATTCCTGGTGGATCGAGGCCATCTGCACATGGACGGGGATGCCCCATTTCCGTTCGGTAGCCTGCATCGCCCGCATATATTGCGGCCGCTCGCGGATGATCGCGCAAGCATTGTCGAGTTCGCGTGGCGCCGTAAAGCTCGCTTTTCCGCCCCCGCAGGAGGCAAGCAACAAAAGCAACAGCGCCGCACGGAGAAACCTGCTCATTTGCCCCTCGTGCATCTTGTTTTTTGCGACTATAGCGCAAGCCGCAACCGGTGGAAACCGGTTGGCAGGGGCCTCTGTTCAGTTCTGCGCGAGCAAAAGTCGTGCGGGTTTAAGGCGAACTGTGAGGATACATTCCACAGACTGTTTCCCTTTGATTCGGTCTCACTGGTGGACAAGGGCGCGCTCCCGGCGTTAGGAATTTTTTTGGGGGACTGTGACTGATGCTCAAGACGCACGCCAAATATCATATCGGACAGGTGCTGATGCACCGCAAACACACCTTCCGCGGTGTGGTTTTCGACGTGGATGCGATGTTCTCCAATACCGATGAATGGTATGAGAATATTCCCGAGGAAAGCCGGCCTGATAAGGACCAGCCGTTCTACCATCTTCTCGCCGAGAATGATCAGAGCTATTACGTCGCCTATGTCTCGGAACAGAACCTGATTCCGGATGATACCGGCGAGCCGGTGGGCCATCCTGATCTCTGCGATCTGTTTGGCGATTTCGAGGACGGGCGCTATCCGCTGCAGTTCCAGCTGAACTGAGGCGGATCAGAGCAGTCAGGGCCAGCCGTCTGTGAAGGCCAGCCGGGCTGTTCCTCAGAAATCGGACCGTTACAGAACCGGTGATCTGAGGATTTCTGGCCTTCAGGGGCGGGGAAATCAGAACAAGAATAAGAGCAGCTACGGTGGAGCGGCTCCTGGGCGCCGGAGGCTGTAATGCGCGTATGTGCAGTGTCGGATATGCCGTTCATCCGGGGCTGATCCATCCGGGGACGAAAGCCACCCGCCCTGGGCTGTCTCACCGAACCCGAAACCGACCTGCTGGCGCAATTGCTGGCCCAAATCAGCCGAAAATCAGTCAAGGGAACCGGCGGAAGCCCCGCCCTTGAAAGTGTCCTTCGCCTGTCTCTGATGGATTCGGTTTTCACCATTCATCCCGATCTGGCCAGAGGTCCTCGACATGATGGCTGAAGGCGGATTGCATCGGGCATGGGCTGTTTCACATCCGGAGGCGCGGGATTTGCCCTGGTCACCAGGCCATCCGATTCGGATTCAGGGCGAGCTGCGCTGGATCGGGTGCCAAAGCCGTCGCCGCTGCGCGACCTTGGGGCCGGTCACCGTGACCGGTCTGAAATCCTGTTGGCCGAGGTGCTGAACACTATCGTCGAACAGGCGAATTGCGGCGGCGAAGGCGGGATCAGACTGCTTTTGCAGATGGAGAGCGGCCGGCTTTGTCTTGTGGTCGAGGATGAGCGGGAGGCGATGCCCGGTGGCGACTTACCCGCAGGCACTCTGCCCGATGCGGCAAGCCTGCCGGACGGGGCTTCGGCTGGTTCTTGATTCGCGCCATCATCAGCGACGTTGCTTATGCCAGGCGGGGCAGAACCAACCGACTGGATATCACCAGGACCTGCGAACAATAGGGATTTTGCCGGGGCATTGTTTTAGCCTGGGTTAAAATGACGCGGTTTGGCCGCAATTTCCCCCTAAAACTGCCAGGTCCTGCACCCATAGATTGAGGTGTAGCTGCATAAGGCTTCACCCTGGTGCCGGGATCAACAGCCCCCACCCAGTTCCGGCACCGGGGTTCAATCTTCTCATGCGGCTCACCACACCCTCTGTTCCTCCGCCGTCGCCGCTTGCCTCCCCCCGCAATTCGGCCTTTTCAGCGGATTGGCTTTGCCGCAGCCCTCCCCTAAATTCGGCTCAGGGGCGTCAGTGTCCGGCCTCAGCTCTGGCCCCGGCGGGATCGCTGTGGCACCGTGCCGCCAGCCATAAGTCCGGAAACAGGGCCTTAAAGCCCGGAAGCCGGAGACACCAGGCTGACAGGAGGTTACGAGGGGGACTATGCGCGATTTTGAAACACCCGGCCGCTCGGAAGTCATGGCTTTGAATGGCATGGCGGCGACATCGCATCCGCTGGCCTCGCAAACCGCCATCGCAATCCTGCAGGCCGGCGGCAATGCGGTCGATGCCGCCATTGCGGCAGCCATGGTGCAAAATATCGCCGAGCCGCAGATGTGCGGCCTTGGCGGCGATGCTTTCATCCTGCTCAAGCCTGCCGGTCAGGAAGACGTGCTGGCCTTGAACGGATCGGGCCGCGCACCGGCGGGATATTCCGCCGAAAAGTTGCGCGCAGCAGGGCATGACACCGTCCCGACCCATGGAATCGAGCCGGTCACGCTGCCGGGTGGCGTCGATGCGCTTTGCCGGCTGCATGCGGCACATGGCCGCCTGTCTCTGGAAGAAATCCTCGCCCCTGCAATTGGTTACGCAGAAGACGGTATCCCTGTCGCGGCCCGCGCCGCGTTTGACTGGGCCGATGATATCAATATCCTTCGGGGCGATGCGCTGAAATTCTACAGCCTTGATGGCCGCGCCCCGCGCCCGGGCCAGATCTTCCGCGCCCCCGGCCAGGCCGAGGTCATGCGCCGCATCGCCCGCGAAGGCCGCGCCGGGTTCTATGAGGGCGAGGTCGCAGAGGATATGATCGCCTCGCTGAACGCGCTTGGCGGCAGCCATACCGAGGCAGACCTTGCCGCGACCAGCGCAACCTGGGGGGAGCCGGTCGCAGGCCAGTATTCCGGCATTGAATTGCTCGAACATCCGCCCAATGGCCAGGGTGCGACGGCGATTCTGCTTCTGAAGATCCTGTCGCATTTCGACCTCGCCGCAATGGACCCGCTGGGGCCTGCGCGCGCGCATATCGAGACCGAGGCGGCCAAGCTCGCTTATGATGCAAGGAACCGCTTTATCGCCGATCCCGCGCATATGGATCCGGCGCGGCTTGCCACTTTCCTCGACGATGATGCTGCCGCGCGTCTGGCCGCGCTGATCGACCCGAACCGCGCCATGGCTGATCCTGTGCGCCTGTCCGAAGCAGTGCATCGCGACACGATCTGCCTCTCGGTGGTGGATCGCGACCGGATGGCGATCTCGCTGATCTACTCGATTTTCTGGGGGTTTGGCTCGGGACTGGCCTCGCAGAAATTCGGGATCAACTTCCAGAACCGGGGCGCGGGTTTCAGCCTGACCCCTGGTCATCCGAACGAAGCCGGGCCGGGCAAGCGGCCGATGCATACGATCATCCCCGGCATGCTGCGCCGCGAGGGGCGTGTGACCATGCCTTTTGGTGTGATGGGCGGCGCCTATCAGCCGACCGGCCATGCCCGCCTCATCACAAATCTCAGCGACTATGGAATGGAGTTGCAGCAGGCGATCGACGCGCCGCGCCTTTTCGCAGGGCCGGGCGGGCTGGAGGTCGAGCGCGGCTATTCCGACGCCACCCGCGCGCGGCTGGCGGAACTGGGCCATAAGATCGTCGCGCCTGAACAACCACTGGGCGGCGCCCAGGCCATTGTGATTGGCCAGGATGGTGTGCTGACCGGCGGGTCGGATCCGCGCAAAGACGGCTGCGCTTTGGGGTATTGAGATGGATTACGAGACCGCGACGAAGGACATTCTTGCACTGACCCATGGTGAGACGGACAGCGTGGCACTGATGGCGACGCTGGCCTGCGAGATCCATTCCCGCCATCCGCTGTCAGATTGGACCGGTTTCTACCGCGTGACCGCGCCGGAGCTGTTGAAGATCGGCCCTTATCAGGGCGGCCATGGCTGCCTTGTGATCCCGTTTTCGCGCGGCGTTTGCGGGGCGGCGGCGCGCACGGGCGAGGTGCAGAATGTTCCCGATGTCGATGCTTTTCCCGATCACATCGCCTGCGCCTCCTCGACCCGGTCGGAGCTTGTGATTCCGGTCCGCAACGGGGCAGGACGGCTTCTTGGGGTGCTGGATCTCGACAGTAACACCCCCGCGGCCTTTACGCAGGCTGATGAAGACTGGCTGATCCCGCTTTTGGCGCAAGTCTTTGAAAGGGCAGAATAATGCGTGGATCCTGTCACTGCGGATCTGTGGTGTTCGAGGCCGATCCTCCGCTGCGCGAGGTTGTCGCCTGCCATTGCAGCCAGTGCCGCAAGGCTTCGGGCCATTACTGGTCGGCAAGTTCGGTGCCGCTGGAACGTTTTCACCTGATCGAAGATCGCGGCCTGGACTGGTATCGCTCCTCGCCTTCGGCGGAACGCGGGTTTTGCCGGGATTGTGGCGCCAGTCTGTTCTGGAAACCCGAGGGCGAAGCGCGGATCTCTTTTGCTGCCGGGGCGCTTGACGGGCCGACCGGGCTGAAGACCATCGCCCATATTCATAAGGAAGATCGCGGCGATTATTACGAGCCGGAGGGCCCGCCCTGCGCGTCGCAACCGGCAGAGGACTTGCACGGATCCTGTCTTTGCGGCGCGAATGCATTCCGTGTTGCGGGCCCGATGGGGGATGTCGGTGCCTGCCATTGCGGCCAGTGCCGCAAGCTTTCGGGCCATTACTCCGCCAGTTTCTGGGCCGCAGAAGACAGCGTGACCTGGACCGCGCGTGAGACCCGCGAATATGCGACCCCGGGCGGCGGGCGGCGTGGTTTTTGCGCGAAATGTGGCTCTTCGCTGTGGTTTCGCGCCAAAGATGGCAGCTTTTCGATGGAGGCCGGCGCCTTTGACCGCCCCACCGGCGGCCGGTTGACCGGGCATATTTTCATGGCCGAAGCGGGCGATTACTACACGCTCGATGACAACCTGCCACAATGGCAGGTCTGGGATGAAGGGGCCCGGGACGATGGCTGAGATCACGCTGCTGGATGGCGGAATGGGCCAGGAGCTGATCGCGCGCTCGGGGGACGAGCCGACGCCGCTCTGGGCGACGCGGGTGATGATCGACCATCCGGGTCTCGTGAAAGAGATCCATGCCGATTACTTCGCGGCGGGGGCCTCGGTTGCGACCACCAATACCTATTCCGTGTTGCGCGACCGGCTGCAGGGTTTCGGGCTGGAGCCCTGGTTCCAGGCGCTGCATGCCCGTGCTTTGTCCGAAGCGCATGAGGCCCGCGCCGAGGCCGGGCGCGGCATGATCGCGGGGTCAATGGGGCCGCTTGGCGCCAGCTACCGCCCCGATCTGACGCCGCCGGTGGCAGAGTCGCGCGCCGCCTATGCGGAAAAGGTGCGGCTGCTGGCGCCCTATTGTGATGTGATCCTGCTGGAGACGATGTCTTCGCTGGGCCTTGCCGAAGGCGCTTTGGCCGGGGCGGCAGAGGGCGGGATCCCGGTCTGGCTCGCGGTTTCGGTCGACGATCATGACGGGGCGAGGCTGCGCTCGGGCGAGGCGGTTGCAGATCTGGCGGCGCTGGTTGCGAAATACCGCCCGGCGGCGGTGCTGGCGAATTGCTCTGTCCCCGAGGCGATGGGGGCCGCGATGGATGTGATCCGGGGTTTCGGCCTGCCCTTTGGCGCCTATGCCAATGGCTTTACACATATTTCCGGGAATTTCCTGAAGAACGCGCCGACGGTGAAAGAACTCACCCACCGTCACGATCTGAGCCCGGAGAAATACACCGCTTTCGCGCTGGACTGGATCGGGCAGGGCGCCACCATCGTCGGCGGCTGCTGCGAGGTCGGCCCCGCCCATATCCGCCACCTGGCCGGGGCCCTGCGCGCGGCGGGGCACGAGATCCTGTGACCGCATCCAGCCTTCCCGATTTTGTTTATGATCCGCCGGACGTGGCGCTGTCGGTTCTTTATGAGGACCGGCAGATTCTGGTCGTCGATAAGCCTGCGGGGCTTTTATCGGTGCCCGGCAAGCTTGCCGGGCGTGAGGATTGCCTCGTCTCGCGGCTGCAGGCGGAATATTGGGATGCCCTGCTGGTGCACCGTCTGGATTGCGATACATCGGGCGTGATGATTTTTGCGCGCACCAGGATCGCCCAGGGGTTTCTGGGCCAGGAATTCGAAAAGCGCCGTGCGAAGAAGTCATATATCGCAAGGGTATATGGCGAGGTTGACGGCGAGGCCGGCCATATCGACCTGCCGCTTTCAGCCGATTGGCCGAACCGGCCGCGCCAGATGGTCAATCACGCGGAGGGCCGCCCCGCCCAGACCGATTGGGAGGTGGTGGCCCGCGCCCCCGGCGAGACGCGGATGCGGCTCTGGCCCCGGACCGGGCGCAGCCATCAGCTCAGGGTACATATGATGGAGCTGGGCCATCCGATTCTCGGCGACCCGATCTATGCCGCGGGCCCCGCCCGCGAGGCGCCGCGCCTGATGCTGCATGCGGAAACGCTGGGTCTGCACCATCCGGCGACCGGCGTATGGATGGATTTCGCGGCCCCGGTGCCGTTCTGAACCGGTACCGCACGGTTGTTCTGTTAACCCTATGTCAAAATCCGTGGCTAATGCTGCGGCAGTTACGCTTTCGGAGCCAGCGATGAACGTCAGTCCCGCCCTGTTTCAGGTTCGTTATGCCCTGCTGACCTGGCCCGCGATCCTCTTCCTGCCGCTTATTGGGCTGTCATTGCTGATCCCGTCCTGGCGCTGGATGTTTCTGGTGCTGGCAGGGGGGGCGCTGACCCTTGTCCTGCTCGGGCTGCGCGACATCACCCAAAAGCGCCATGCGGTATTGCGCAATTATCCGGTGGCGGCGCGGCTGCGTTTCCTGTTTGAGGGGATCCGCCCGGAGATCCGGCAGTATTTCTTCGAGGATGACAAGGACGGCACGCCCTTTGCCCGCGACAAACGTGCCATCGTCTACCAGCGCGCCAAGAAAGAGCTGGAGACCCGGCCTTTCGGCACGCAATATGATGTTTATAAAGAGCAATACGAATGGCTGCATCATTCGGTGGCGCCAAAACCTCCTGTCACGCATGAGGAATTACGGGTTCTGATTGGCGGCAGCTGTGCGAAACCATATTCGGCGAGCCTGTTGAACATCTCGGCGATGAGCTACGGCTCTTTGTCGTCAAACGCGATCCTCGCGCTGAACAAGGGTGCGAAGGCGGGCGGGTTTTACCATGATACCGGTGAAGGTGGCGTATCGCCCTATCACCGCGAGAATGGCGGCGATCTCGTGTGGGAGCTTGGCTCCGGTTACTTCGGGGCGCGCGGCGGCGATGGCGCTTTCGATCCGGTACGCTTTGCCGAAGGCGCCTCTGATCCGCAGATCCGGATGGTTGAGCTGAAGCTGAGCCAGGGCGCCAAGCCGGGTCATGGCGGTATGTTGCCAGCCGCGAAGATCACCCCAGAGATCGCCGCAATCCGTCATATTCCGATGGGCCAGGATTGTATCTCGCCGCCTTCGCATTCGGCCTTTTCGACACCGGTGGGGCTGTTGGAGTTTGTCGCCAGAATGCGGGAGCTGTCGGGGGGGAAGCCGGCAGGCTTCAAGCTTTGTATCGGGCATCGCTGGGAATTCATGGCGATCTGCAAGGCGATGCTTGAGACCGGTATCACCCCTGATTTCATCGTGATCGACGGCAAAGAGGGCGGCACCGGTGCCGCTCCGATGGAATTCATGGACCATATCGGGACGCCTTTGCGCGACGGGCTGAGCTTTGCCCATAATGCGCTTTTGGGTGTGGGGCTGAGGGATCGGGTCCGGCTGGGGGCGAGCGGCAAGATCGTCTCGGCCTTTGATATGGCGCGGGTGATGGCGCTTGGGGCCGACTGGTGCAATGCGGCGCGGGGCTTCATGTTCGCGGTGGGCTGTATCCAGGCCCAGAGCTGCCATACCGGGGCCTGCCCGACCGGAGTGGCCACCCAGGACCCGGCGCGGGCGCGGGCAATTGTGGTGCCGGATAAGGCGGCACGGGTGACCTCGTTCCAGCGCGGCACATTGCATGCGCTGGCGGAACTGGTCGGTGCGGCGGGGTTGTCGCATCCGTCGGAATTGCGGCCGCATCATTTCCTGCGCCGCGCCGATGCGGATCGGGTGCGGTCCTTTGCCGAGCTTTATGACCAGCTGGAGCCGGGGCAATTGCTGGCCGATCCGCGCGCGGTCCCGGCTTTTGCCGAGGCCTGGGCGCTGTCCAGGGCGGATACATTCGCGCGGATGGGCTGAGCCGGGATCTGGGTCTGCGGTCAGGCGGGGGGCTGTCTGCCCCCCGGGAAGCGGCTTTGGCCGCTTCCTCCCCCCGAGGATATTTAAGGACAGAAAATATCAGCTGGCGGCGGCGCGGAGTTTGGCCATCAGCTGGTCGAGGACTTTCTGGTAGCGCGGATCTTTGAGATGGCCGTTGTCGTCGAAGGCGTTCGAGCTGTCTGCGACGAGAAGTTCGGGCCCGGTCAGGAGGCGCGGCTGGAACGGGGTCAGCATCAGGCGCAGCGCGAATTGCGACCGGTCGCCGCCGCCCCGGCCACCGGCGGCCGAAATGATGGCGACGGGCTTGTCTTCCCAGGGATTGCCTTTGATCCGGCTGACCCAGTCGAGGGCATTTTTCAGCACTCCGGGCGGGGCTTTGTTATATTCCGGGGTGGAGATCACCACGGCATCCGCTTCGGCAATCTGGTCGTAAAGCCGGGTGACACCGGCGGGGTAGCCCTCAGTGCTTTCGAGATCGCCGTCATAAAGGGGCAGGTTCAGGTCGGCCTCGAGCTGGCGGGCCGGGCCGAAGGCCGCGCGGGCCTCGCGCAGGAGCATCCGGTTGGTCGATCCCTGGCGGAGGGCTCCGGCAATGCCGAGAAGGGTGAGGCTGGTCATATCGGTCTCCGGAACAGGGATCAGACGAAAAGGCGCAAAAGGAGCGGGGCGAGGATCGCGGTCATCAGCGCGTTCAGACCCATGCCGAGCCCGGCGAAGGCGCCGGCGGTCGGGTTGACATGGAAGGCGCGCGCCGTGCCGAACCCATGCGCCGCGAGGCCGGTGGCAAAGCCGCGGGCGCGCCAGTCACGGATCCGCAGGGCAGTCAGAAGCGGGGTCGCGCAGGCCGCGCCGCAAAGCCCGGTCAGGAAGACCATCAGTGCGGCCTGGGTGGGCGAGCCGCCGCTTTGTTCGGCGATGCCAAGCGCCACGGCGGCGGTCGCCGATTTCGGCGCCAGCGCCGCAAGAAGCTCTGGACCGACCCCAAAGGCATGGGCAATCAGCAGTGCGGTCAGTATCGCCGTGACCGAGCCCGCCAGCAGTGCGGTCAGAATCGGCAGCGCGGCGCGACGGACCCGGGCGAGATTGTCATAGAGCGGCAGGGCAAGGCAGACCGTCGCCGGGCCCAGCAGGAAATGGACGAATTGCGCGCCCTCGAAATAGGTCTCGAAACTGGTGCCGGTCGTCAGCAGCACAAGCGACAGTGTCGCCATCGCGACAATGGCCGGGTTGAGGGCGGGCATCCGTCCGGTGTAATTGAACACCACGAGACCGAAAGCATAGGCCGCCACCGTCATCGACAGCCACAAAAGCGGATCGCGGGCGAGATAGGTCCAGATATCGGTCACAGGCTGCCCTCCTTGCTGTCTTCTTTGCCGCTGACATCTCCGGTCAGCCGCGCCACCAGCACGAAGGTCAATGCCGCCACCGCAATCGCCGCCAGCGCCGAGACCACGATGGCCAGCAAAAGCGGCAGCGTATTCCCTCCGAGGCTGCCGAGCTGCAACATCGCCCCTACGCCTGCCGGCACGAAGAGCAAAAGCAGATTGCCGAGGATCGTCCCCGCCATGGGCCGGATGACATCGCGCAGCCGCTCGGAGGTGATCAGCCCGGCCAGCATCAGCGCCATGCCAAGGACGGGGCCCGGGATTGGCAGATGGCTCGCCTGGGAGATGACTTCTCCGGTCAGCTGGCAGGCGAGGATGGCGAGGATGGCGAGGATGGTGGGCGGGACCATGGAGCTTGTTTCCGGGGGTGAGGGGCCTTTGCCATGCTGCGATTTTGCGGGGCCGGGAACCAGTGGCGAAATGGTCAGGGCCGCCATGTTTTCGCGCAGCGCCCCGATGCTTTGCCGCAGGGATGCGTCTTTTATGGGGATAACCCCGGGAAATCCGGCTTATCGCCGCGACACGCATTGACCTTGCCTGCTCAAATTCCGAGCATATCCGGCCAAAACAGAACAACGACTCGTGAGGGCGCGGCTTGCGCTTCAGTAAACTCAGGCTCAACGGTTTCAAAAGCTTTGTCGACCCCACGGATCTGGTGATCCATGAGGGGCTGACAGGCGTGGTCGGGCCAAATGGCTGCGGCAAATCCAATCTGCTGGAAGCGCTTCGCTGGGTGATGGGCGAGAACCGTCCGACCGCGATGCGCGGCGCGGGCATGGATGACGTGATCTTCAACGGGGCGGCGACCAGGGGCGCGCGCAACTTTGCCGAAGTCTCGCTGGTGCTCGACAATGCCGACCGGCTGGCGCCTTCGGGGTTCAATGACAGCGATACGATCGAGATCGTGCGGCGTATCACCCGGGATGCCGGTTCAGCCTATAAGGCGAATTCAAAGGATGTGCGGGCGCGCGATGTGCAGATGCTGTTCGCCGATGCCTCGACCGGGTCGCACAGCCCGGCGCTGGTGCGGCAGGGCCAGATTTCCGAACTGATCAATGCGAAACCGAAGGCGCGGCGTCGGGTGCTGGAAGAGGCGGCCGGGATCTCGGGCCTTTATGCCCGCCGCCATGAGGCGGAGCTGAAGCTGACCGGCACCGAGACCAACCTGACCCGGGTCGATGACGTGCTGGAACAGCTGGCACAACAGCTTTCGGTGCTGACCCGCCAGGCTCGCCAGGCCGCGCGCTACCGCGAGATTTCCGATGAGCTGCGGCAATCGGAAGGCATGCTTTTATACCGGCGCTGGCGCGAGGCGGATCTGGCGCGGGGCGAGGCGGAAGGCGCGCTGCGCGACCGGCTGATCGCCCAGGGCCGCGCCGAGATGGCGGCGCGTGACGGCACCAAAGCACGCGAGGCGGCGGAAGAGGGGCTGCCTGCGCGGCGCGAGGAAGAGGCGGTGGCGGCGGCGATCCTGCAGCGCCTCATGTTGCAACGCGACGCGCTTGGCGATCAGGAGAGACAGGCGCTTGCCCGGATCCAGACCCTGCAAGGCCGGATCGGTCAGCTTGGCAATGATATCGAACGCGAGGCGGGGCTGAACCGTGATGCGGGCGAGGTGATCCAGCGGCTGCAATGGGAAATCGACCAGATCGTAAAGGCGCATGAGGGCCATGACGAGCGCCTCGCCGAGGCGGTCGAGGCGGCGCGCGAGGCGGGGGCGATCCTGACGGACCGCGAGACGCTGATGTCCGAGGCGACCGAGGATTCGGCGCGGCTGGCGGCGCGGCATCAGTCGGCTGTGCGGCTGGTGCAGGAAAGCCGCTCAGCGGTCGACCGCGCCGAGGCCGAGGCGCTGCGGGCACGCGATGCAGTGGCGGGGGCCGAGGAAACCCTGGCCGGGGCCGGTGAGGCTTTCGAGGCCGCCGAAGAGGCGCGCGAGGCGGCGGCAGAGCTGACGGAACAGACCGAGGCCGCGCTGGAACTGGCCGAAGAGGCGCGCGCCGAGGCGCAGTCGCGCGAGGCCGAGGCCCGCGCCGCGCGCTCGGGGGCCGAGGGCGAGGCCAATGCGCTGCGCGCCGAACGCGCGGCTCTGGCAAAGCTCGTTGATCGTGAGGCCCAGGCCGGACATCAGCTACTGGACCGTCTGGTGGTCGAGCCTGGATATGAAAAGGCACTTGGCGCGGCTTTGTCGGATGACCTGCGCGCGCCGGAAATTGCAGCGGGAGAGCGCACTGGCTGGGGCCTGCTTGATCCCTATATCACGCCGCAGCCGCTGCCGGCGGGGGCTGCGGCTCTGGGCACGCGCGTCGAGGCGCCGGCAGTGCTGGCGCGCCGTCTGGGCCAGATCGGCGTGGTCAGCCGCGAAGACGGGTTCCGGCTGCAGGCGGATCTGAAACCGGGCCAGCGTCTCGTCAGCCTTGAAGGGGATCTCTGGCGGTGGGACGGCTACCGTTCGGGCGCCGAGGATGCGCCTTCAGCCGCGGCGCTCAGGCTGCAACAGCTGAACCGGCTGCAACGGCTGAAGCAGGATCTTGAGGAGGCGAGCGCCCGGGCTGAGGGCGCAGCCCAAGCGCATGAGGTGCTGCAAACCCGGCTCCAGGACCTGGCCCGCGCCGATCAGATGGCGCGGGAGGCCCGCCGTTCCGCCGATCAGCGCCTTGCCGAGGCCGACCGCGCGCTGTCGAAATCCGAGGCCGAGCGCACGCTTGCCACCGGCCGGCTTGAGGCGGCGCGGATCTCGGTCGCGCGCTATGAGGATGACGCTATGGCCGCCCGCGCCCGGCTGCGCGAGGCCGATACCGCCATGGCCGGGCTGCCGGATCTCGAACAGGCCCGCGAGGCGGTCGAGACCACGCGGATGACGGTCGAGGCGGCGCGTATCACCATGATGACCCGGCGCTCGGGTCATGACGAGTTGCGCCGCGAGGGTGAGGCGCGGGTGCGTCGCCGCCAGGAGGCGCAGAAGGAATTGTCCGGCTGGAATCACCGGCTTGAGACCGCCGGCAAGCGCAGCCAGGAGCTGACCGAGCGCCGCGCCGAGGCCGAGGAGGAGCTGGCCGAGGCCAGTGAGGTTCCCGAGGAAATCGCCGCCAGGCGCGAAGAGCTCAGCGATGCGATCCTTGAGGCCGAAGCCCGCCGCAGCGAGGCCGCGACCGCGCTGATAGCCGCCGAAACCACGCTGCGCGAAGCGCAGATCACCGAACGAGATGCCGAGCGCCTTGCCGGGGAGGCCCGCGAAACCCGCGCCCGCGCCGAGGCGCGTCTCGATGCCGCCCGCGAAGGGGTGGCCCATGCCGCCGAGCGTATCGCCGAAGAAGAAGACCGCACGCCGCAGGAATTGCTGGCCTCGCTGAAAACCGATCCCGAGAAGATGCCGGATGCGGACAGCCTTGACCAGGACGTGCAGCGCCTGAAACGCCAGCGCGAGGCGCTTGGCGCCGTCAACCTGCGCGCCGAAGAGGACGCGAAAACGATTGACGCCGAATATCAACAGCTTGCGACCGAGAAAACCGATCTCGAAGAAGCTGTCCGCAAGCTCCGCGCCGGGATCCAGGGGCTGAATAAAGAAGGCCGCGAGCGTTTGCTGACGGCATTCGAACAGGTCAACAGCAATTTCTCGATGCTTTTCACCCATCTTTTCGGCGGTGGCGAGGCCCGCCTCGTGCTGGTCGAATCCGATGATCCGCTGGAAGCCGGGCTGGAGATCATGTGCCAGCCGCCCGGCAAACGCCTTGCGACGCTGTCGCTGCTTTCCGGGGGCGAACAGACGCTGACCGCACTGGCGCTGATCTTCGGGGTCTTTCTGGCCAATCCGGCGCCGATCTGCGTGCTCGACGAGGTCGATGCGCCGCTTGATGATGCGAACGTCACACGCTTCTGCGACCTGATGGATGAGATGACCCGCCGCACCGAGACCCGCTTCCTTGTCATCACCCACCATGCGGTGACCATGGCGCGGATGGACCGGCTTTTCGGCGTCACCATGCAGGAACAGGGCGTCAGTCAGCTGGTCTCGGTTGATCTGCGCAAAGCCGAGGCTCTTGTCGCCTGATGCAGTCTCTTCTCGAAAAAGCAGGCTTTCCCGGCATCGAGCCTGATGGCGATACGATCTGGGCGCGGCTTTCCGCCTCTGGCCCCGAATTTCGCGCCGATCCGGAAGGCGCGGCCTGGATCCTGACACTGCTCTGGCCGGTGCGGCTCGACCCGAACACGATGGCCCGCTGGAACAGTCAGAACCCCGGCGCCTTTCTCGATCTGGCCGGCGGCGAGACCCGGCTGCGCATGGGGGCAGAGACCACTGCCGATCTCGATATCTGGGCCAAAGCGGCTGAGGATATGGTCCAGACCTGCCTCAGCTTCCGCCGCGCCCAACGCGCGCGGGGCGAGGGGATGTAGGCCCTCCCGCCCGGGACAGCCCCGGTCAGCCCCGCGAGATCACACGGATCGCATCCCCCTGGTGTAAAACCCCGTCACGCTCGATCGAACACAGGATGCCGCGCAGCCTGAGCGCGCGATGTTCGGGCAGGTTCACCCAGGTCATGGCATCTGCGCCATAGCGCACTTTCCATTTCACGCAGCCATCATTGAACACGTCCGACACCCGAAGCACCGCCGTTCCTGCCTCAAGCAGGGAGCCGACCGGCAGATTGGCCTCGGATGTGTCGAGATCGGCGATCACCGGATCGCCCGGATGGACGACCGCTTCCGGATCGGGCCGCACCAGATCATGCACCCGCGCCGGCAGGATCGAGACCTGGATCGCGGGGTTGGGCGCGCCATTTTCCAGCCGGAGCCAGGGCTCTTTCGACCAGCGCTCGCCGGGAATGCCGCCCGCGACGGTCAGGGTCAGGTTGTCCGGATGTTCGCGCAGATTGCGCCCCGGGCGGAAGGTCAGCTGCCGCGCAACCGTCACCTCTTTCGGTGCAGCGGTCACATGGCCGAGCGCTGCCATCAGGCTTTCCATTGGGGTCATGTCCCGCTCCCTTCCGATCCGCTTTCGGGCAGTTTCGCGACCCGGGTGCGCAGGTCAAGCCGAGCCTCCACCAGCCGCCCGGCCTCGCGCAAAAGATCTGTCCCCCGACCCGGCATCTGGGTCACCTGGTAGAAATCCGCGATCTGACCGGGGCTGGCCGCCATCAGCCAGGCCTGCATTTCGGGCCGGTATTGATAGGCGCCGCGCGTCAGGCGGAAGGGCAGGACCGAAAGCCAGTCCTCCCGGTCCTGGGCGTGGAAATGCAAAAGTTTGAGCCCGGGGTGAAAGCCCGGCCCCGGCAGCCGCTCGCCGCCGATAAACGCGCCATGAAGGCGCGGCGACAGCCCCGGCACGCCTGAGCGGAAAAACACCTTGCCGGCGGAATGCGACAGCATCGCCTCGGGCAGGATATCGGCATAATCGCCTAAGGTCGGCCCGCGCAGCCCCTTATGCCGCGGCTTCAGCGCGCCGCGAAAGACGCGGGCGGTATAGATGTCATCGGAAAGATCCGGTTCATGCAGCGCCTCGAAAGGTTCGATCCGGCACAGGATGTCTCTGGCGGGCAGGCTGCCCAGCACTTCGGCCACCAGCCGCACCGGCCAGATGAACTCATCGACATCAATATGGCCAAGCCAGTCACTGCCGCCCGCGCGGTAGACCATTCCCGCGTTCTTCGCCTGGCGGTTCTGATGCCGGTCGGGCCGGCCGCCAAGCGCCCGCCAGTGCCCTGCATTACAGGCGATCAGCCGCACCCGCGAAAGGCGTCGCGCCGCAATCGCCGCCAGCGCCGGATCGTCAGGGTCATCAAAGCAGAGCGTAATCTGATCCGCGCCAAGATCCAGATGCCAGGCAAGAAAGGCGAGGATCTTCTCCTCGGGCGCTTTCACCGTGGCAACCAGCGCCCAGCTGGCGGTCTGTTTCACAGGAGATCCAGAAGTTCCCGCGTCGGCCAGGCATCTGCCGGCAGGCCGAGGCGTTGTTGTTCCGCCTGGATCGCGCGCCGGGTGCCCGCGCCCAGAACCCCGTCAATCTTGCCGACATCATATCCAAGCGCCTGCAGCTTTTCCTGCAAGGCCCTCATATCCTCATCGGGCAGCAGCGGGTCGGGCGAAGTGTTCAGCGCCGGCTCCGCCCCTTCGATCAGGGTGGCGAAATAGGCGGCGGTGGTCACATAGGTCAGGCTTTTGTTCCATTCCAGCAGGACCTGGAAGTTCGGAAAGACCAGGAAAGCCGGCCCCTTGCGGCCCTGCGGCAGCAAAAGCGAGGCCTCGAGCTCTGCCGGCAGCGTATTGCCGCGCCGGGGCGCCACGCCAAGCGCTGCCCATTGCGCGACCGGCAGGTCCTTGTCGAGCCCGCTCAGCGCCCAGTCGAAGGTCTCGGGCAGCACAACCTCGGTCAGCCAGGGCTCGCCCGCGCGCCAGCCGTGATGTTTCAGCATATTCGCGCCCGACAGCAGCGCATCCGGGACCGAGGATTTCAGCCGCACATGCCCGTCGCCATCGCCGTCAATGCCGCGTTCCAGAATGTCCTTCGGCAGCATCTGCACCATGCCAATCTCGCCCGCCCAGGCCCCTGTCGTGTCGAGCGGCAGATCGCCATTCGCGAAAAGCCGCATCGCGGCAAAGGCCTGGGGGCGGAACATTTCGGGTCGCCTGCAATCCCAGGCGAGGGTGAGGATCGCGGCGCGGGTATTGTAATTGCCCTGGAAGCGGCCGAAATCGGTTTCAAACCCCCAGATCGCCAGCATCACCCCGGGCGGAATGCCATAGGTGCTTTCGGCTTTCGCAAAAAGCGGCTGATGGGCGTCCCAGGCGAGCATGGCATCGGGCAGGCGCGTGTCGCCGATCAGGCTCTGCGCGAATTCGAGGAAAGGTTTGCGAAACACCCCCTGACGCTGATCGGCCCTGAGAATCTCGGGCTCGGCACGGGCCCCTGCAAGCCAGCCCTCCACCGCCGCCTCAGGAAGGCCCTCGGCCAGGGCCTCATCGTGCAGCCCCGCAAGGAACCCGGGAAAGCTGCCACCGCAGGGCACCTGGGCTGCTGGCTCAGATGTGGGGGCCTCAGGGAGGGGCGGCGGAGTTTCTGCCCGGGCAGAAAAGGGGGCCAGCATTGCGGCTATGATCAGGGGTCTCAGCATGGGCGCGAAGCTAGACGAGCGCGGCCATGAGGGCAATTGCCAGCATCAGTGCCCAGGCCCGCCAAAGCGCGCGGCAGGCGGCGTCAATATCTTCGGGCCCGGCATCGCGGCGCCCTTCGGGCCAGACCCAGGGGTACCAGCGCATTTCACCATTATAACTGCGCGGGCCGGAAAGCGCGACATTCAGAATGGGCGCGAGGGTGGATTCCGGCCAGCCGGCATTCGGACTGCGATGCTGCGGCGCATCGCGCAGCACCGGGCGCGGATCCAGCCAGCCATGTGACAGCGCGAGTAACAAAGACGTCAGCCGCGCGGGGATCAGATTCAGCAGGTCATCAAGCCGCGCAGCGGCCCAGCCGAATTCGCGATGGCGCGGTGTCATATGTCCGATCATCGAATCGGCGGTATTTGTGATCTTGTAGATCAGAATGCCCGGCAGACCGGCGATAAGGAACCAGAAAACCGGCGCAATCACCCCATCCGAGAGATTTTCCGCCGCCGATTCAATCGCGGCGCGGGCGACATCAGGCTCGCGCATGTCCCTGGTGTCGCGCCCGACGATCATCGCGACCGCCCGCTTGCCCTCGTCCAGCGAGCGGCGCAGCCCGTCGGCCACCGCCCGCACATGATCAACCAGCGAGCGCTGCGCGATCAGAATGGCGGCGATCACGGTCTCGATCACGCCATGATATGGCAGCCTGCCAATGAGCCAGCCTGCAAGACCCGCGCCAAGAACCAGGGCGGCCATCACCAGAACCCCTTTGAGCCGCCGCGCCGTCCCCTCGTTGAACCGCCGGTCCGCCAGGCCGATCAGCCGGCCCATCAGCACCGCCGGATGCGGCAGGTGGCGCCAGATCCAGGCGGGCTCGCCAAAGGAGGCGTCGAGAATCATGGCAAGAACCAAAACCATGCCGGACCCCGTGCTGGTGGTTGCGAATCATCTGACAGGGAAGTGAACCGGATCGGCTGCGCGGGCAAGCGGGCATTGAGCGGCCCCCGCCTGCGGCATTGTCGCCACGAAGGCTTCATCTTTTTGTGGTAAAGTGCTGGCATGGTGAGAGGGGCTTGATTTCACGGGCTTTCGGGTTTGTGCTGGGCTCAGGAGGGGACGGACATGCTGGAATATCTGCCCAAGGAGTTGCGCGATCATCTCGATGCCGCCCGCAAGCGTCAGCAAAGGCGCAAATCGCGGATGCGGGTCGAACTTGGCGATCTGCTGGTCTACCCGGTGCTGCGGTTCTGGCAGGGCGGTTTTTCGCTTGATGCAGATCTGGTGCCGGCGCGCCTGCGGGGGCTGGTCGATATCTACGATGGCCCGCGCCATGTGTTTCAGTGCCTGATCGTTGCCACAGAAATCGTTGATGGCGAGCTGGTCTGCGACTTCAAACGTCTGACTCCCGTGACGAATCGCCCAGCACTTGATTACTGGCGCGAGGATGAAGGGCCGGCGGGGTATTTGCCATCCGCGTAAGGGGGCACCGCCCCCTCCACCCCCGGGAGGCTTCCTCACCTGGCCAGAGGCGCCGTCACGGTCGGATTTCGACCATGGTTCCAACAGGCGTCGCCGCCCAGATTTCACGCATTTCCGCATTGCTTATGGCGATGCAGCCTGCGGTCCAGTCAGTTGCGATAAGTGTTTCATCGGGAACCATATTCGGCTGGCCATGGATCATGATATCGCCCCCGGGCGAATAGCCGCCGGCCCGGGCGCGCGCGCGATCTGCGGGCTTTGGATAATCGAGCCCCAGTGAGAGGTGATAGGCAGACTGGTCATTGCGGCGGTCGATGCGGAATTCGCCTTCCGGGGTACGGCCATCGCCCTCACGGTTCTTGTCGCCTGTCGGTGAAAAGCCAAGCGCGATTCGGTAGACGCGGACCTCGCGCCCCTCCTGGATCAGTGCCATCCGCCTTGCGGCTTTTTCGATCACGATACGCTCGATCTGGCCGGTCAGCGGCGGCAGCGGCGCTGGCGGCATGACGGGCGGCGGCACTGGTTGCCAGAGCATCCAGGCCGCCAGCGCCAATGCGCCGAGGCTGAGGAGTGTGAAACCCCGCGCCAGCCGCCTCATTGCAGATCGGCAAAGACGCTTTGCAGCCGGGTGATTGCTTCTTCGATCTGCGCCCGGGGTGCGGCGATATTGAAGCGGATGAAACTCTCGCCGCCCTTGCCGAAACTGTCGCCGTGATTGGTCGCAATGGCGGCCTGGGTCTCGACCCGCGCCAGCATCTCGGCTTTGCTCAGCCCGGTGCCTGAGAAATCCACCCAGGAGAGGTAGGTCGCCTCGAGGGCCATGGATTTCAGCCCGGGGATCGCATTGACCGCTGCGTCAAACAGCTGCCGGTTGCCGTCGAGATAGGTCATCAGCGCATCGACCCAGGCGGCCCCCTCGGGTGAGCAGGCGGCGGTGACCATATGCATCCCGAAACTATTGGGCGAGATGCCGATCGCGCCCATGACGCTTGCGAATTTCCGCCGCAACCCCTCATCCGCGATGATCACATTGCCGATATGGGCGCCCGCGATGTTGAAGGTCTTGGTTGTCGCGGTCAGCATCACCAGCCGGTCGGCGATCTCGGGCGCGGCCTTCGGCATGACGATATGGCGCTGGCCGGGATAGGTCAGATCGAAATGGATCTCATCCGAGACGAGGATCAGATCGTGGCGTTTCGCGAAATCTGCGATCTCGCGCAGCTCAGGCCCGGTCCAGACCCTTCCGCCGGGGTTATGCGGCGAGCACAGGATCAGCATGGTCTCGCGCCCGGTCAGCTGCGCATCCCAGGCGGCGATGTCCAGCTCATAGCGGCCGGAGGTGTTTTTCAGCGCGCATTCCACCACCTCACGCCCCGAGGCGCGGATGGTGCGGGCGAAGGCGTGATAGACCGGCGTCATCAGGACAACGCCGTCCCCGGGTTGCGTAAAGGCCTGCAGGCAGAGCCCCACCGCATTCACCAGCCCATGGGTGGTGAAGATATGCGAAGGATCGGGCTTCCAGCCGTGGCGGGTTTTCATCCACCAGACCAGGGCTTCGAGATAGGGGCGCTCATCGCCGAAATAGCCGTAAACCCCATGATCGAGCATCTTTTGCAGCGCAGCCTGCACCGCTGCCGGCGGGGGGAATTCCATATCCGCGACCCACATCGCAAGGCCCCGGTCATGCGGGATGCCGTAAAGCGTCTCCATCATGTCCCATTTCACGCAATGAGAGCCGAAACGGTTGATGGGCGTATCGAAATCGGGGCGGGTCATGGGGCGTCTTTCTGCACAATACCCGGAATGGCTAGCCCGTGACGGCCAGGCGATCAAGGCGGCTGTCTGCGGGCCTCACGCAGATATGCGCAAATCCCTTGCAGGGAAGGGGGGGGATGACCTAAATCCCCCTCCATGTTGCGCTCCATCCTGATCCATCCCGATCCCCGCCTGAAAAAGCTCTGCGATCCCGTGACCGAGGTCTCGGACGAAATCCGCAGGCTGGCCGATGATATGCTGGAAACCATGTATGACGCACCGGGCGTTGGCCTCGCGGCACCGCAGATCGGTGTGATGAAGCGGCTTCTGGTGATGGATTGCATCAAGGAGGGCACGCCCGAGCCGATGGCGCTGATCAACCCCGAGGTCATCTGGTCATCGGAAGATCTGAACATCTATGAGGAAGGCTGTCTTTCCATCCCGGATCAATATGCCGAGGTGAAGCGCCCCGCGCTGGTCACTGTGCGCTGGACCGGGCTCGATGGCAAAACCGATGAGCGGACGTTTGAAGGCCTCTGGGCCACCTGCGTCCAGCATGAGATCGACCATCTGAACGGCAGGCTGTTCATTGACTATCTCGGGCCGCTGAAGCGCCAGATGATTACCCGCAAGATGGAAAAGCTGAAGCGCGAACGTGCGCGTTCGGAAGGCATGTGATGGCTGTACGTGTCTGCGTGCCTTACCCAAATCCGGTGCTGAAGGCGCCGGCGGCGGATGTGGCAGAGATCACCGATGAGGTGCGCGCGATCTGGCGCGACATGGTTGATACCATGGAGGCGATGCCGGGCTACGGTCTTGCCGCTGTGCAGATCGGGGTGCCTTTGCGGCTTGCCGTGGTGGATTGTTCCGAGGCGCGCGGCCAGGCGGTGCTGATGGCGAACCCCGAGGTGATCCATGCCTCGGTGCAGCCGCGCGACCATGAAGAGGCCTCGCCCAATCTGCCGGGCGTCTCAGCCAGGGTAACGCGGCCGCGCGCGGTGACGGTAAGGTTCCTGAACGCAGAGGGCCAGATCGAAGAGCGCGATTTCGTGCATCTCTGGGCGACATCGGCGCAGCACCAGATCGACCATCTGGCGGGCAAGATGTATTTCGACCATCTCTCGCCCCTGAAACGGAAAATGCTGATCGCGAAGGCGGAGAAGATCCGCAAACGCGGCTGAGGAGGCGCGGATGCGGGTGATTTTCATGGGCACGCCGGAGTTTTCGGTGCCGGTGCTCGAAGCGCTTCATGCGAGCCATGAGATTGTCGGCGTCTGGTCGCAGCCGCCCCGGCCCGCCGGGCGCGGCAAAGAGCTGCGCAAAACCCCGGTCCATGCCCGGGCCGAGGCGCTTGGGTTGATGGTTCACACCCCCGAACGGCTGCGCGGGCCGGAAGATCAGGCCGTGTTTGCGGCATTGAAGGCCGATGTGGCGGTAGTGGTCGCTTACGGGCTGATCCTGCCCCAGGCGGTTCTGGATATGCCTGCGCGGGGGTGTCTGAACATCCATGCCTCGCTTTTGCCGCGCTGGCGCGGTGCGGCACCGATCCAGCGCGCGATCATGGCGGGGGATGCGGCGACCGGCATTTGCATCATGCAGATGGAGGCGGGGCTTGATACCGGCCCGGTTCTGTTGCGTGAGGAAACCCGGATCGGTGCGGAGGAGACGGCCCTCGATCTGCATGACCGGCTGTCCGCGCTGGGCGCCGGAACGATTATCGCGGCGCTTGACCAGCTGGACGGGCTCGTGCCGGCGCGCCAGCCTGAAGAGGGCGTAAGTTATGCCGAGAAGATCGACAAGGCCGAGGCAAAGATCGACTGGACGCGCCCCTGCGATGCGGTCGACCGTCAGATCCGCGGTCTCTCGCCCTTTCCGGGGGCCTGGACTCAGGTGGGAGCGGAACGGGTGAAGCTGCTGCGTTCGCGGATCGAAGCCGGTGCGGGAGCCCCCGGCGAGGTGCTGTCCGGCTTCACCATCGCCTGTGGTGAGGGGGCGGTGACGGTGACCGAGGCGCAGCGCGAGGGCAAGAAACCGATGCCTGCCGCCGAGGTGCTCAAAGGCCTCACTTTGCCCCCCCGTCTTTAAGACCGGAGGCCAGCCACCTTTTGCAGGAAGCTGGCTCGCGGCTGACCGGGGGGCCGGTTTTCGCAGCGAAAACCGGACAAATTTCTTTTAAGAAATTTGGTCCCCACCGCCGCGCGAGGGGCGTTCCACTCCCAGCCGCGGATGGAGTGCGCCTGCGATCCACCAGCAGCCGAGAAAGCCAAGGCCCGCCACGACAAAGATCCCGGGAACTGGCGCGAAGAACAGGATGAGCCAGGCGATCCCGGGCGTCAGGATGCCCGAGACATCGCGGAAACTGGCATAGACGGCTGCCATTTCAGTACGCTCAGAGGGTTTGACCGACATCAGGAAGGGCAGCCCGCCGACGACATCCAGTGTCACGAAGCAAAAGCTTGCCGCGAGGCAAAGTGCAACCGCGATCCAGGGCAGGACCGACAGCATCGCCGCCGCCAGCATGAGGCCGCCGCCCGCCAGAAAAGCCAGCCGCACCGAGCGGCGCACCGAGAACCGGCGCGCGGCGCGGTTGATGGCCGGCGCGAGGAACAGGAACGTGTTCGAGACCGATAATACGATGCCGCCGGTCTTGTCGCTCAGACCCGACTGGACGCAATAGATCGGCAGATAGACGATATAGACCCACCAGCCGCAGGACCGCATCACCGCGAAGGTCCAGCCCGCGATCAGCCTTGGCTGGCGCAGAAAGCGCGACAGAAACCCCAGCGGGTTGACCGCCGGCCGGCGCGCCCGCGAGATCTGGCGGCCATTTCCCAGCCTCAGCCACCAGAAGACCCCGATCAGCACCAGCGCAAAAAAGCCCGAGAGCAGGAAGGGCGCCGGCGCCCATTGGTGATGCAGCCAGACCCCCAGCACCGGCCCCACCGCCCAGGGGATAGCGGCATAGGCCATCTGCACCCCCTGACTGTGACCCAGCCGGGTGCGTTCGACATAATCCAGCACATAGGCGTTGAGACAGATGAACACCGTCGCCGTCGCCATCGCATTGCAGATCAGCGCGAGCGAGATCGTCAGCGGCGTGCCGCAGACCGCCAGCGCGGTGCCGACAAGATACAGCACCGCCCCCCCGGTATAAGTCCAGCGGCGCGGCAGGAAACGGGTCACCCCCGGCACCATCAGCCCACAAAACAGCGCGACAAACCCCGCCGCCAGATAGGCGACCGAGGTCTTCTGCGCGTCGCCAAGGCTCTGATAGACCGCCAGGGGCATGGCCGAGACCAGCATACCGCGGACAGCGGCCTCAAGCCCGGCAAGCAGTGCGAAATGCTCAACCTTCGGCACCGGACTGTGTTTGAGAGCAAGGGGGAGATCGTAATGGCCCATGCCGCCGACCACACTCCGAAAGAGAAGCCCGGTCTGCACCATTTGCGACAGAGCGTGTCGCGGGCATCAGGTGGCCGGTGGTGCCCCCGCCTCCGGGCGCGCCGTCCCGGCGCGGGCCAGAAGGTCGATAAGCCGGCCCCGCGCGGCGGGCAGGGCCGCCGGCATAGGCGACGCTTTGTCATCGGCGGGTCGGGGCCTGTCGTTCAGAAGCTCACGCGTCAGGAAATGCCCGGTCAGCGCGAGGCCCGGCAGGATGTCGGCATCGCCCGGCATCCCGCCTGCCGCCAGCGAGGCCGGCAGCGGCAGGAGACGCGCCGCCCAGTCCCCCGCGCCCCGGGCCGAAACCGCCCGGCCCGTCCGGGGACTGACATAGGCCAGCCCTTCCGTTTCGCCGGTCACCGCACAGGAACTCAGATCAAGGCCATAGCCGGTCTCGGTCAGCAATCTGAGCTCCCACAAAAGATAATAGGCGGGCCAGCCGGCGTTGACCGGGCCGGTCCGCGTCATCTGATCCAGAAGATCCTGGGTCTCCTGCCACAAAATGCCATAGGCCTCGCGTTCGGGCAGGCAGAGCTGCAGCAGCGCCGTCACCGCGCCGAGGCCCTCCAGCGCGAGCCGGTCCGCCAGCACCGCGGCACGCGAGCGCAGCGGTTCGACACGAAAACTGCCCAGCTGGTCCTCAAGCCTTGCCGTCCAGGTCAGGTCGAGCTCGTTGCCGGGTTGCAGATGCGCGGCAAGGCGCCGGGACGCGCCGCCCCTGACCAGCCCGGAACACCGGCCATGTTCACGTGCGAAAACGGTGAGGATGGCGGATGTTTCGCCATGCGGTCGTGCCGCCAGAACCAGGGCCTGATCATGCCATTCCATCATCGCCAGAGTTTCGCCTGTGGCCGGTCCGGGGACAAGAGGGAGCGACGCCCCTGTCTGCTGATGCAGACTGACCCGGTACAGTCAACGGCAGACAAAGAGACGCTCCTGTGATGGCTCCGGTCTCTGAGCATTTCCGGTGGAAGGCAGGTCCAGAGGCACTGTAGTGAACCTGCGGCGCAGATCCGCCTCAGCGTTTTCGGGGAACCCTGCCGGAGGCTTTCCCCGGAAAACAGGGGCGCAGTCTTTCGTCAGGCGCGCGGCGCCCCCATATGTTCACGGACAGCAGGGGAGGGAAGCGTGCCGTTCATCGGACTTTTGATCATCGGGGTTGCGGCCGGGTTTCTGGCCACACGGGTCATGCGGTTGCAGACAGATGTGCCGACCACCATCGCGATCGGCGTATTCGGTGCCCTGATCGGTGGATTTGCGCTGCGGTTCCTTGTCTGGTCACTGGGCGCCGCTGCGGGATTTGTGGGTGCATTTCTGGGGGCACTGGCGCTGATCTGGGCCTGGAAGACCTGGATGCGGTAAGGGGCGGGCGCCGGATCTCACCCCAGACGTTTCACCAGATCTTTCAGTCGCAGATCCCCGATTCCCCAGATGAGTTTGCCCTGCCAGGCGGCAAACAGGATCTGTGCTGCCTGACGCGCCTTTTCACCCTGGCCGATCCGCAAAGCCAGCTGCATCTCGACCTGGCAGCGCCAGGTTGTGGCGGCCTCGAGGGCCGCAGAGTCGCGCTGGCTCAGCAGGATGAGGCCGGCGATCTGGACTGAGCCACCCTCAGGCCCATCCTCCAGCGCTTTCAGAAGCGCCTGTGGCCCTTTGCCCCGGCTGGCCTGATCTGCGGCCTCAAGCCGGGCACCGATTTCCTCCCAGCCATTTCGTGCCGCCGCGCCCTGCAGACCCTCGACCGAGCCAAAGCGCTGCGCCAGTGTTGATGCTGCGAGACCTGTCGCGCGCGACAGATTGCCAAAACTGATCGCCTTTTCGCCCCCCGTGGCAAAGAGCTGGCGGGTCGCTTTCAGGACTTCGGCGTCAGAGAGGATCTTGCGGCGTGGCATGGGCCCAGCCTGCGCGAGGCCGAGGCCGCATTCAAGCCTTTTCCTGTGACCCTTTTGCGGCGGTTTTGTAAGGTGCCATGCCCGCACGGGCCAGTTCATCCGCGCGCTCATTCTCAGCATGGCCGGCATGGCCCTTGATCCATTGCCAGGTCACCTGATGCCGGGTCTGCGCCTGTTCCAGCCTTTGCCAGAGATCGGCATTCTTCACCGGCTTTTTATCGGCGGTCTTCCAGCCATTCCGTTTCCAGCCATGGATCCAGCTGGTCACACCGTTTTTCACATAGGCGCTGTCGGTGACCACGGTCAGCGTCGAGGGCCGGGTCAGGCTTTCCAGCGCGTGGATCGCCGCCAGCAGTTCCATCCGGTTATTGGTGGTATCCGCTTCGCCGCCAGACAGCATGCGCTCTTTCAGCACGGTGTCACCATCGCGTGCGATCAGCAAAGCACCCCAGCCGCCGGGGCCAGGATTTCCGGAGCAGGCTCCGTCGGTATAGGCGAAAAGATCAGGCATGGCCGGGTGATGTCATGGCGCGCGCTCCAGCGCAAGCCGGGCGCCGAGCGCAGCGAAAGATGCCGCAAAGACGCGCCTGACCCAGGTCATCAGGCGCGCGGAAGACAGAAGGCGCGAGCGACCGGTCGCACCCAGGATCACGTAGAGAAGGAAGGTGGCGAAGGTCATGGCCGTGAAACCAGAGCCGAGTATGACCAGATCCGCCAGCCCGGCCTCTTTCGGCAGGAATTGCGGAATGAAGGCGAGGAAGAACAAAGGCAGTTTCGGGTTCAGCAGATTGAGCAGGATCCCGCGCCAGACGAGCCGCGCGGGCGTCCCGCCCTTCGCGGCCGTGATCGCCATCCCGCCGCCCGATTGCAGCACCGCCCAGGCCATCCACAGCAGATAGGCGACGCCGGCATATTTGATCGCCTGAAACAGCAGGGCCGAGCTGTGCAGCACCGCCGCCAGCCCCGCCATCGCGACGATCATATGGAAGACCGTTGCAAGCGTGCAGCCCACCGTCGCCCAGAACCCGGCCCGCGCGCCGCCGCCCAGCGTCACCGAAAGCGTATAGACCACCCCAATCCCCGGCGTGATGCAGACGATAAACGCGGTCAGCAGGAATTCCGGGCTCAGGATCGCCATGGCCAGCCTTTAAGCTGCGGGCACACGCAGGATGCGCGGCACCTTGAATTCGATATTCTCGACGGCGGTTTCGACCAGCTCGACGGTGACGTCAAAGCGGTCACGGACGGCGTCGATCACCTCATTGATCAGAACTTCGGGCGCCGAGGCACCGGCAGTGACGCCGAGCGCGGTGATCCCCTCCAGCGCGCGCCAGTCGATATCCCCGGCGCGCTGTACCAGTTGCGCATAGGAACAGCCGGCGGCGCGGCCGACCTCGACGAGGCGTTTCGAGTTTGACGAATTCGGCGCGCCAACGACCAGCAAAGCGTCGATCTTTGGCGCGATCGCCTTCACCGCCGCCTGACGGTTGGTGGTGGCGTAGCAGATATCCTCATGACCAGGGCCGGTGATGGCGGGGAAACGGGCGCGCAACGCCTCGACAATCTCTGCCGTGTCATCGACGGAAAGCGTGGTCTGGGTGGCGAAGGCGAGCTTCGTCTCGTCGCGCACGCTCAGGCCCGCCACGTCTTCGGGTGTCTCGACCAGCAGCACCTCGCCCTGGGGCAGCTGGCCCATGGTGCCGACGGTTTCAGGGTGGCCCTCATGGCCGATATAGATCAGCTGGAGGCCGTTGGTGTGGTGGCGCGCGGCCTCGCTATGGACCTTTGTGACCAGCGGGCAGGTGGCATCCACCGCGATCATCTGCCGGCTCGTCGCTTCTGCCGGCACCGATTTCGGCACGCCATGCGCGGAAAAAACCACCGGCCGGTCATCGGGGCATTCGCTCAGCTCTTCGACAAAAACCGCGCCTTTCGCGCGCAGCCCGTCGACCACATAGCGGTTATGGACGATCTCATGGCGGACATAGACCGGCGCGCCCCATTTCTGCAGCGCCATCTCGACGATCTGGATCGCCCGGTCGACACCGGCGCAGAAACCGCGCGGCGCGGCGAGGTATAGCATGAGTGGCGGGCGGGTGGTCATGGGCATTTCCGGATATGGCACAGCGGACTTGTCGGTGGACTGGCGTGCATGAGAGGTAGTGTCAAAGCGTCCCCGGGTCCAGTGCCGCAAGCCCCCGCAGGCGCTCAGCCGCCAGAAAATCATCAGAGAAAAGCGCTGGAAAATCTGTCGAACACCCCGGCCCCGATCAGCGCGAGCACCATATAGCGGGCGGTTTTCGCGATGGTGACCAAAGTGAGGAACAGCAGCGGATGGACCCGCATCAGCCCGGCAAGCGCCACGATCAGATCACCGCCCGGCGCCCAGCTGAGCAGCAGGGACCACAATCCCCAGCGGGAGAACCAGGCGCGGGCGCGGATCAGCCCCTGATCGGTGAAGGGGAACCAGCGGCTGCCGCGCAGGCGCTCGCCCTGCTGGCCACACCAATAGGTGACGCAGGAGCCGAGGATATTGGCGACAGAGGCCACCAGCACCAGAAGAACCGGATCATGCCCCGCGCCTTGCAGGGCAATGAAGACCAGTTCGGAATTCATCGGCAGCGGCGTGGCCGCGATAAAGGCCGCCAGCGCGAGGCCGACCAGACCCAGGGTCATCAGAAAATCCATAGGGCGCGCTTCTGGAGAGAAGCGCGCCCTATGGCAAGTGTCAAACGCCCGGCATGGTGGCGCTTTTCTGGCATTCCCCCCGAGGGCTCAGGTCGGGGAAAAGCAGAACAGGGCCGGATGCGGGCCAGATCAGTGTGGCGGTTCAGCGCGCGCCGACAGTGACCTCTTCGCCATCAGCGGGGCGCGGCTCGCGCGGCGGACGGCCGATCACATCGCGCAGCTCGTCGAGCTCGATGAAATTGTCCGCCTGACGGCGCAATTCATCCGAGATCATCGGCGGCTGGCTGCGAATGGTCGAGACGACCGAGACGCGGACGCCCTGGCGCTGGAGGCTTTCGACCAAAGGCCGGAAATCTCCGTCACCCGAGAAGAGCACGATATGATCCAGCCGCGCCGCGAGTTCCATCGCGTCGACGGCCAGTTCGATATCCATATTGCCCTTCACCTTTCGGCGGCCCTGGCTGTCCGTATATTCCCGCGCCGGTTTGGTCCGCATGGTAAAGCCGTTATAGTGCAGCCAGTCCACCAGCGGACGTATCGGCGAGTATTCCTCGTTTTCCAGAAGTGCCGTGTAGTAAAATGCTCGCAGCAGCTTGCCCCGACGCATGAATTCCATACGCAGAAGCTTGTAGTCGATGTCGAACCCAAGCGCCTTTGCAGCCGCGTAAAGGTTCGATCCGTCGATGAACAGCGCGAGCCGTTCGTCTTTGTAAAACATTCTCATTCCCCTCGAACAGTCACAGCAGTATCGAAAACGCCGACAGCCGACCCCGATGAATCAATGGATCCGGCGCGGACTGAAAAGTGTTTTCGAGACGTGATGCGACTGGTAAACGATACGGTATGAAATTGATCGGCGACAAACCTGCAACCCCTGTTGTTATAGCGCTCGGCGCAAACCTGCCATTCGCAGACATGTTTCCGGTGGAAACACTCCGGTCTGCCCTGACCGCAATCAGCGAGGATGCGTTAACGATTTCAGGGGCAAGCAGCTTCTGGAGTACCCCCTGTTTCCCCCGGGGTGCGGGCCCTGATTATGTTAACGCAATCATTTTGGCTCACGTGGATGTGCGGACCAATCCGGCCCAGGTTTTGACGATTTTGCACCGAATTGAGGCGAAATTCGGGCGCGAACGGCAGGAGAGGTGGGGTGGAAGGACGCTTGATCTCGACCTGATTGCCTGGGGTGATTCGGTTTTGCCCGACACGGAAACCCAGGGGCTCTGGCGCACTCTTTCTGCCGCCGAACAGGCGCAGCGCGCGCCGGATCAGCTGATCCTGCCGCATCCGCGGATGCAGGATCGCGCCTTTGTTCTGGTGCCCATGGCCGAGATCCTGCCCGACTGGCGCCATCCTTTGCTGGGGCTGACCGTGCGCGAGATGCTGGCCGCCTTGCCGGAAGAAGACCGCGAGGCGGTGAAGCGGATCGATGTGACGTGAGAAGTGATCGGGATTTCCTGTTGACAGCGCTTGTCAGCAAGGCGAAATCCGCCTAAATGTTCCTTTTCCGAGAGCCTGGCCCGTTCAGGTGTCTGTCCTTGTTTGGGCAAACATCCGAAGACCGCCGGCGCTGCGCCCGGGTTTTGCCGGGCCCGAACCCTGGAGTGACTGACCCATGGCCCGTGTGACGGTCGAAGATTGCGTTGACAAGGTTCCGAACCGCTTTGAACTGGTGCTGCTGGCGGCCCATCGTGCGCGTGAGATCAACACCGGCGCGCCGCTGACTGTTGACCGCGACAATGATAAGAACCCGGTCGTGTCGCTGCGCGAGATCGCGGATGAGACCCAGTCGGCCGAAGTTCTGCGCGAGCGGATGATCGAATCGTTCCAGACCCAGATCGAGGTTGACGAGCCGGAAGAAGACCAGATGGCGCTTCTGATGGCGGGCGAGATCGATCGTCCGCAGCAAGACGACATGTCGGAAGAAAAACTGCTCCGCGCCCTCATGGAAGCCCAGGGCGAAAACTGAGTCTGAAAAGCGGTGGCTGAGCAGCTAACCTGAGCTGTCCTGATGCAGCAGGCGGGGCCCCCGGCCCCGCAGGCCTTCTGCGACGGATGCGCGAGGCGGTAATGATTGACGTAGAAGACCTTATCGCCCTTGTCCGTAACTACAATCCGCGCTCTGATGCTGATCTGATCCGCCGCGCCTATGCTTACGGCATCCGGATGCATGAGGGGCAGTATCGCAAATCCGGCGAGCCCTATTTCACCCATCCCGTCGCCGTCGCCGCCATTCTCACCGAGATGCGGCTGGATGATGACACGATTGTCACTGCGCTGCTGCATGACACGATCGAAGACACCCGCTCCACCTGGACCGAGATCGCCGATCAGTTCGGGCCCGATGTCGCCGAACTGGTTGATGGTGTCACCAAGCTGACGAACCTGCAGCTTTCCTCCGCCGAGAGCAAACAGGCCGAGAATTTCCGCAAGCTGTTCATGGCTATGTCCAAGGATCTGCGGGTGATCCTGGTCAAGCTTGCCGACCGTCTGCACAATATGCGCACGATCAAGTCGATGAAGCCGGAAAAGCAGGTGCAAAAAGCCCGCGAGACCATGGAAATCTTCGCGCCGCTGGCGGGCCGCATGGGCATGCAATGGATGCGCGAGGAGCTGGAGGACCTGTCCTTCCGCGTCATCAACCCCGATGCGCGCAACTCGATCATCCGCCGCTATGTGACCTTGCAGAAGAAAACCGGTGATGTGGTCCATAAGATCACCGCCGATATCCGCACGGAACTTGACCGCGAAGGTCTCGAGGCGATGGTTTACGGGCGTGCCAAAAAGCCCTATTCGATCTGGCGCAAAATGCAGGAGAAGGATCTCGCCTTCTCGCAACTCTCGGATATCTATGGCTTCCGGGTGATCTGCGGCTCGGTCACCGATTGCTACCGGATCCTCGGCGTGATCCATCAGCGCTGGCGCGCGGTGCCGGGGCGGTTCAAGGATTACATCAGCCAGCCGAAATCCAACGGCTACCGCTCGATCCATACCACGGTCTCGGGCCGCGCGGCCTCTAAGGTCGAAGTGCAGATCCGCACCCGCGAGATGCATGAAGTCGCCGAATCCGGTGTGGCCGCGCATTGGTCCTATCGCGAGGGCGTGCTGGGCCGGAACCCCTTTGCTGTCGATCCCGCAAGCTGGATCAGCCAGATGACCGAGCGTCTGGACGAGGAAGACCACGACGAATTCCTCGAAAACGTCAAGCTCGAGATGTATTCCGATCAGGTCTTCTGCTTCACACCCAAGGGCGATGTGATTCAGCTGCCGCGCGGGGCGACGCCGCTGGATTATGCCTATGCGATCCATACCAGGATCGGCAATTCCACCGTTTCGGCCAAGGTTGATGGCATTCGCGTCCCACTCTGGACCCGGCTGAAAAACGGACAATCGGTCGAGATCATCACCGCCGAAGGTCAGCGCCCGCAACCGACCTGGGTGGATATCGTGACCACGGGTCGCGCCAAGGCCGCGATCCGGCGGTCCCTGCGCGAAGAAGACCGTGGCCGCTTTGTCAAACTCGGCCAGGAGCTGGCGCGGGCGGCCTTTGAACATGTCGGAAAGAAGGCCAGCGAAAAAGCGATCCGCACCGCGGCCAAGCTGCTTGGCTACCCCGATGACAGCGAACTGCTGTCGCGCGTCGGATCGGCAGAAATCACCGCGCGCCGTCTTGTCGAAGTGCTCTATCCTGAACTCGTGACCAATCGCGAGCCGCAGGTCGACAGCCAGCGCCCTGTGGTCGGGCTGGAAGATGACCAGGCCTTCCGTCGCGCCCCCTGCTGCCAGCCTTTGCCCGGAGAGCGCATCGTCGGCATCACCTATCGCGGCAAGGGCGTTGTGGCCCATGCCATCGACTGCCCGGCGCTGGAGGAATTCGAAAGTCAGACCGAACGCTGGGTCGATCTGCAATGGATGACCGGCCGCCACGCGCCGATCCATTCGGTGACGCTGGAGCTGACGATTTCCAATGATGCGGGCGTGCTCGGACGGGTCTGTACTCTGATCGGCGAACAGCGGGCCAATATTTCGGATCTGAAATTCACCGACCGCAAACCGGATTTCTTCCGGCTGCTGGCCGAGGTCGATCTGCGCGATGTCGAGCATCTGCATATGGTGATGACCGCGCTGGAGGCCGATACCGATGTGGCGCAGATCTCGCGCCACCGCGATCTGTCACGCAAACCCTGACTCCATCGCGCCGCATTGCAGGCAGGCGAAAAAGTTCTTAACCTCCCGGGGATTGCCAGCCGGGCCTTGGGGCCGGCGCTGCTGGCCCGTGGCCAGGGCAACAGACCACAGGCGGCCGGGGCGCATATGCCCGGCAGGGTTCAGGAGGGGTAATGGCAGCGCGCGACAGGCTGAGGCTTTGCATCAGTGTCGATCAGGTGGCGGTGCTGCGCAATGCGCGCGGCAATGACTGGCCCGATCCCCTGAGGGCCGCGCTGCTCGCCGAAGCCTCCGGTGCAGATGGCATATCGGCGCGGTTGCGCGCGAAGCGCGGCGATCTCTCGGAGAGCGATATCGAAGCGCTGGCCGCCGGGCTCGGTATCCCGCTGCATCTGAATGCCGCGCCGGTGCCCACGATGCTCGGGCTGCTGACGCGTTTGCGGCCCGCCTCCTGCTGCCTTGTTGCCGGGGCGCCGGACGGGAGCCGGGCCGATATCTGCCTCGACATTCTGGCCGATGAGCCGGGGCTGCGCGCTGCCATAAGCACCTTGCGCGCGGCCGGGATCCGGACCGCGCTTCTGATCGGCCAGACGCGCGCAGAGATCGAAGCCGCCGCGCGCAGTGGCGCGCAGATTGTGGTGTTCCATACCGGAGCCTATTCCATCGCCCATGCCGAGGGCCGCCAGGAAGAGGCAGAGCGCCACATCTGCGCGCTGCACGCGGCGGCAGTGCTTGCGACCGGGCTCGGGCTCGAAGCCCAGGCGGCCCATGGTCTGACCTATGAGAATATCGACCCCGTGGCGGCGATCCCCGAACTGCGCGAAGTGCATATCGGCCATTTCCTGATCGGCGAGGCGGTCTATATCGGCCTCGGCCCCGCGATCGAGGAGATGCGCCGCCGCATCGATGCCGCATGTCAGTGGTGACAGCGCGGGCCTGAACGGCTGAAACCGAATGGTCCGGGCATTGAGGATTGCTCTCGCCGCAGGGCGCTGACCATGGGATACTGGCTTCATCGGCGAACGGCGCCCGAAACCCGTGACGTCACAATACTGCTGAAATGAGACAATGATGATCCTTGGCATCGGCACAGATCTCGCCAATATCGAGCGCATCGGCCAGGTGCTGGAACGCCATGGCGACCGTTTCCGCAACCGGGTCTTTACCGCCGGGGAACAGCAAAAAGCCGAGGCACGACGCGAGACTGTGGCCACTTATGCGAAACGCTGGGCCGCGAAAGAGGCCTGTTCCAAGGCGCTCGGCACCGGGCTCAGGATGGGGATTTCCTGGAAAGACATGGCGGTCTCGAACCTTGCCACCGGGCAGCCGGTGATGGCGGTGACCGGCTGGGCGGCTGAGCGGCTCGCGCAGATGACGCCACCGGGCCATGAGGCGCTGATCCATGTGACCCTGACCGATGACCATCCCTGGGCTCAGGCCTTTGTGGTGATCGAGGCGCGACCGCTGCGCTGAGAGGTCATGGCCAAGGAATGGGTATTTAACTCAGGAGGAAGTCGCAGGTCCTTCCGCCTGATCCGGATACTCCCGCCGGAGGTGCAGGCCGCGCGCGCGCCCGTTTCCGGCTTCTACACCGGCAATTGACCCCGGCAAACCCGGGCGCGGCTTGACAGGTCCGCCCCCCCGGCGCAAGAAGCGGCCCGATACAGCGCGGAAGGCTTGTGAAGATGGCGAAGGCAAAAGGCGAGAGCGGCGGCATCGTCGAGACGATCAAAACCGTCTTCTGGGCATTGGTGATCGCAGGACTGTTCCGGACGCTTTTCTTCCAGCCCTTCTGGATCCCGTCGGAATCGATGAAAAGCTCGCTCCTCGTGGGTGACTTCCTCTTCGTCAACAAAATGGCCTACGGCTATTCCAAATATTCCTGCCCCTTCGGTCTTTGCCCCTTCGAGGGCCGTATTCTCGGTTCTGATCCGCTGCGCGGCGATGTGGTCGTGTTCCGCAACCCCTATACCGGCGATGATTATATCAAACGCCTGATCGGTCTGCCGGGGGACAGGGTCCAGATGAAGGATGGCCGCGTCTTCCTCAATGACACCGAAGTGCCGCAGGTGCCGGACGGGATCTTCACCGAAATCTATGGCCCCCAGGGCCCGATGAAGAACTACCCGCAATGCGAAAACGGCGCGGTCGGCCTGAATGGCACCTGCGAAAAGTCGCGCTCGATTGAGACATTGCCGACCGGCGACGGGGATGCGACCCGGTCCTATCCGGTGCTCAACATCAAGGATACCGCAGGCCTGCCCGATAACAGCAATGTCTATACCGTTCCCGACGGGCATTATTTCTTCATGGGCGACAACCGCGACAACAGCCAGGATTCGCGCTTCCAGCCAGGCCTTCAGGGCGGTATCGGCATGGTG
Organism: Pseudogemmobacter sp. TB195; assembly: GCF_058313095.1. Classification (NCBI taxonomy): domain Bacteria; kingdom Pseudomonadati; phylum Pseudomonadota; class Alphaproteobacteria; order Rhodobacterales; family Paracoccaceae; genus Pseudogemmobacter; species Pseudogemmobacter sp. TB195. The sequence goes on along the minus strand of NZ_JBZEGG010000023.1, from coordinate 19,734 downwards.
CCTGCAGAATATCTGATCGGCCGTGCGGATCGCATCGTCTTCTCTTCTGCCGGCGCCAGCCTGTGGTATTTCTGGACATGGCGGGCTGACCGCTTCTTCCTCGGGATCAACTGAGCCCATGCGGCTCTCTGCCGATCTCAAGGCTTTTCAGACCCGCATCGGGCATGAGTTTGCGCGTGGCGAGCTGCTTGTGCGGGCGGTGACGCATCCCTCGATTGCCACGCCGACGCGGCCAGACAATCAGCGGCTGGAATTCCTGGGCGACCGGGTGCTGGGTCTTGTGATGTCCGAGGCGCTGCTTGCGGCCGATAAGGCTGCCAGCGAAGGCCAGCTTGCGCCGCGTTTCAATGCGCTGGTGCGCAAGGAAACCTGCGCCGAGGTGGCGCGCGAGATCGGGCTTGGCGAAGTGCTGCGGCTTGGCCGGTCCGAGATGCTTTCGGGCGGGCGCCGCAAAGAGGCTTTGCTGGGCGACGCCACCGAGGCGCTGATCGCCGCCGTCTATCTGGATGCGGGGTTCGACGCGGCGCGCGATCTCGTGCTCCGGCTCTGGGGCGGGCGCGTCGGCGCGGTTGAACCTGATGCACGCGATCCGAAATCGGCGCTGCAGGAATGGGCCCAGGCGCGCGGCATGGCGCCGCCGAAATATACCGAGACCGGCCGCTCTGGCCCTGATCATCAGCCGCTGTTCACGGTCAGCGTTTTGCTGGACAATGGTGCGGGAGAGGTGGCGAAGGCCGGCTCGAAACGCGCGGCGGAACAAATTGCAGCAGCAGCGCTGCTGAAACGGCTGGAGGCCGGAAATGACTGAGATACCGGCAATGACCGAACCCCAATCCGATGGCACCCGTGCCGGCTTTGTCGCGCTGATCGGCGAGCCGAATGCCGGTAAATCGACTTTGCTCAACCGCATGGTTGGCGCGAAAGTCTCCATTGTGACGCATAAGGTCCAGACCACGCGTACCCGCATTCGCGGCGTCTGCATGGAAGGCCAGACCCAGATCGTCTTTGTCGACACGCCGGGCCTCTTCCGCCCGCGCCGCCGGCTTGACCGCGCCATGGTAAAAGCCGCCTGGGGTGGCGCTGCCGATGCCGATATCGTCGTTCTGCTGATCGAGGCACATCGCGGGCTGACCGAGGGCGCGAAGGCGATCATCGAGCGGCTGGCGGGCGAACTTCCGAAGGACCGCCCCGTGGCGCTGGCGATCAACAAGATCGACAAGGGCAGCTCGGAAAAGCTGCTGGCGCTTGCGGCCAGGATGAATGAGGCCTTTCCTTTCGCGAAGACCTTCATGATCTCGGCCGAAAAAGGCTATGGCGTCGATGATCTGCGCGAATGGCTGGCGGCAGAGCTGCCCGAAGGTGCCTGGTTCTACCCCGAGGATCAGCTGGCCGATCTGCCGCTGCGGATGATCGCGGCTGAGATGACGCGTGAAAAACTGACGCTGCGGCTGCATGAGGAACTCCCCTATCAGCTGACGGTCGAGACCGAGAAATGGGAAGACCGCAAGGACGGCTCCACCCGCATCGACCAGATCGTCTATGTGGCGCGGGATGGCCATAAGGGCATCGTGCTGGGAAATCGCGGCGAGACGATCAAGTCGATCGGCCAGGCGGCGCGGGCCGAGATCAAGGAATTCCTCGACCGCGAGGTGCATCTCTTCCTGCAGGTCAAGGTGCGCCCGAACTGGCTGGAAGAGAAAGAGCGCTATTCCGAAATGGGGCTTGAATTCAAAGACGGCGACGCCTGAGCGGTTTCAGGCGCCGCGCCTGAACCCGCGTTTCAAGGCCGACCAGGCCAGCCAGATCACGCCACCGATGCCGATGGCCTTCGATGAGCTGTCGAGGAGCCGGTCCTGCCCCAGCCCCTTTGGATCGCGCTTCATGGCGAATGCGGCGATTGCTGCGGTGATCAGGGCGAATACGGCCCCACCCGGTGCGCGGTATTTCATTGTCTCGCCTCCCTCCTCATGGCCTGTTATCAGGGATATAGGGCAGGAGAGGTATCCTGCCAGCAGGGGTTTGCGAAAGGCCCGCGAAATGACGAGGCTCACCGCCGAATTCTGGGTCCAGGCCTATCTGCGCCGGCTTAACCTTGCGGATATCCCGGCCTATGTGATGGCCAGAGGGGATGCGACGGCGGGGGCGGTGATGGTGAAGCTCGCCACGCTGAACGGTGAGGCTCAGGCCTTTGAACGCCGCACCGATCTGATGAGCGGCGGACGGCAGTGGATGACCTATGCCAGCGGTCCTGAGCGTGAGGTCGATGAGGCGCTGACCCGCGCCCGCGCCCGCGACCCCGACCTCTGGATCATCGAGATCGAGGACCGCACCGGACGGACATTGCTGGATGAGCCAGGCCTTGCCGGCGACTGACCCTCGGAACTGCCCCATGTTTTGTGCACGCCTTCTTCGGTGATTTTGAGGCAAGGAGGCTATGATGGGCACAGGCAATTTCACTGACGGGGCGCGACGCGGTGGCGCAGATCCCCATCCCGTCGGCGATGGTTCGGACCGGCCTGCGGTGAGCAAGCCCTCGCTCTTTGTCTGGAAACACAGATTCGCGAAGGCGGCGGCTGGAGGCACGGAGAAGGATGCGGCATTCGTCGCTGAGCATCCGGGACGGTTTTCTGTCCGGGCCAGGTGTCGGTTCCTGCACCTGCACCTGCAGCTGAGCGGATTCCATGGCTGGCCACATGTTGCGATGATGGCGCGGGCATGAGGCAAGGCAGGCGCCAGGCTGAGAGGCTGCGGAACGCCTGCGCAGAGAGCGGCCAGGTCTGCGGACCGACATCACTGGCATCCAGCCCCCTGGAAGGCTTTGCTGCTCGCGCGCCTCACCATGATCTCCCGGACCAAGGGCGTTCCCATGGCCAGATCATCGACCTCCGTACACGGCGCGTGATCGGCTGGTCCATTCGGACCGGAGGCGCCAGTTCACCAGCATGGAGCGGGCGGCGTTGTCTCACGCGCCCACAATCCCGAGCCTTCGATGAGCCGCCCAGGCAATCTGGGACGCCTGCTATTCTGACAGCCCATGATGGGCCGCGCCAGCCTCGCGCTTCATGACGGGCGTCATCGCGGCCAGCAACCGCCTGGCCTGTGACACCGTCTGTCCGGGGTACCTCATCTTCCATGCACAGAATTTGCCTTGCGACATCCCGTGCTTGCGGCAGAGATCAGCACACCCTTCCACGGCTCGGCTCGCAGATCGAGAGAGCATCCCGTGGCCGGCCACAGTCACAGGTCTGGGATTCGAGGCCTTTGACCGGACATGCAGAGCTATCGGCGGTGCCGGGTCAGCATTCCTCCGGAGGAAAGGAACGATTCGGATGGATCGGAATAACCAGTCAGCACCTGCGGGCAATCCAGCTCAGGACACAGATATGGACCCGCCTCGCTGATCAGCACCGCGGCCCGCAGATTCTGAAAACTGCCGCAGAAACAAGGCCTGACAGATGACCGCCCCGAACACCTGCCCCAGGAGAAGAGGTCATGCACAGAGGGCGGCAACCACAGAGGACTTCTAGTCCAGAAGGCGCCGCGCGATGACCTGGGCCTGGATCTCCGCAGCCCCTTCAAAAATGTTCAGGATCCGCGCGTCACACAGGATCCGCGAGATGCGGTATTCCAGCGCAAAGCCATTGCCGCCATGGATCTGCAGCGCGTTGTCCGCCGCCGACCAGGCCACCCGCGCGCCCAGCAGTTTCGCCATCCCTGCCTCAAGGTCACAGCGCTTGTCGTGATCCTTTTGCCAGGCCGCGAAATAGGTCAGCTGCCGCGCGATCATCACCTCGACCGCCATCATCGCGAGCTTGCCGCCGACACGCGGAAATTCAACCAGCGATTTGCCGAATTGCTTGCGGTCTTCGGCATATTGCAGCCCCGTCTCCAGCGCCGACTGCGCCACGCCGATCGCGCGCGCCCCGGTCTGGATCCGCGCCGATTCAAAGGTCTGCATCAGCTGCTTGAACCCCTGTCCGGGCTGACCACCCAGCAGGTTTTCCGCCTTTACTTTGAACCCGTCAAAGCCCAGCTCATATTCCTTCATGCCGCGATAGCCGAGCACCTCGATCTCGCCGCCGGTCATGCCGGGCGTCGGGAAGGGGGCCTCATCGGTGCCCGGCGTCTTCTCGGCCAGAAACATCGACAGCCCGCGCCAGTCGGTGGTGTCGGGGTCGGTGCGCGCCAGCAGCGTCATCACATGGGTGCGCGCGGCATGGGTGATCCAGGTCTTGTTGCCGGTGATCTCCCAGCCCTCATCCGTGCGGGTCGCGCGGGTGCGCAGGGATCCGAGATCCGAGCCGGTATTCGGTTCGGTGAACACTGCCGTCGGCAGGATTTCTCCGCTTGCAAGCTTCGGCAGCCATTGCGCTTTTTGCTCCGGCGTGCCGCCGCACAGGATCAGCTCTGCCGCGATCTCTGACCGCGTTCCCAGCGATCCGACCCCGATATAGCCGCGCGACAACTCTTCTGACACCACCACCATCGAGGCTTTCGACAGGCCGAAGCCGCCGAATTCCTCGGGGATCGTCAACCCGAACACGCCCATTTCGGCCAGTTCCGCGATCACCTCCATCGGGATCAGCTCGTCCTTCAGGTGCCAGTCATGCGCGCGTGGGATTACCTTTTCATCGGCATAGCGGCGGAACTGGTCGCGGATCATCTCGAGTTCGTCATCAAGACCCGAGACGCCAAAGGTCGCCCGTGCCTTGTCTTCACGCATCAAAGTGACCAGCCGCGCCCGCGCCGCCGGGGTATTGCCCTGCGCGGCGAGCATCAGCGCCTCGGCCCCCGGCTCATAGTCCAGCCCCAGATCTGCAAGCCGGGCGATCTCGGTCTGGCTCATCGGGATGCCGCCCCGGATCTGCGCAAGGTATTCGCCAAACCCGATCTGCAGGATCAGGGCCTCAATCTCGCCAAAGCGGCCCTGGTCGGTCAGCCGCCCGGCCCAGGCATCCAGCTGGCGCAGCGCCTCGACATAGGTGGCCAGCCAGGACAGCGCGTGCGCGGCATATTGATGAGTTTCGAGCGCGGCCGCGCTGATCTTGCCGCCGATGCTAACCTTATCCCGCAGGGCCTCGCGCGCATCGGCGAAAAGCCGGTCAAGCCCGGGCAGGCTCGCGGCGGTCAGCGCCTTCAGATCGGGAAGCAGGATCGCGGCAGAGGTCTGGGTGGCGGGCTGACCATCATGGGGCATGACTGGCTCCGATACTGGCTGGGATGAGGTCCGGTTTCGCCCGAATCCCTAGCGCCTTCGCAGTCGCAGCGCAATATCATTTCGCCGTGAAGCTGTAGCAGGTTCTAAAATGTCGCGATGAAATCTGTCATGAAGTTGCACCGCAGGCATTCGCGATATCCGGGCGCGCCTCGGCGGGGACGACCTCGAATTCGACGCGGTAGAGCCGCGTGCCCTGATCCCAGGCTTCGAAAGCCCAGATGCCCGGGATCAGCTCGTCCTCTTCGTCAAAGCGGAAAAAGCTGTTCACTTCGCCCGAATCAGTGATCGATGTGACCCAGGTCTCGGGCCTCGCGCGGCCGGGGCGATAAATGCGGGCCTCGGCATTGGCAGTCACCTCGCCCGGGGCGGCGATCACGCGGATGCCGAAGGCAAGCCCGATGCTTGCGGGGACCACATTCTCATCGGGCCAGTGAAATTCGATCCGGTCGCGCGGTACATGCAGCCAGCCCGCAATCGTGTCGGGCGCAGGGGCGCGGTCCATCGCTTTCAGGGCGCAGAAAATGCCCCATTCCACCGCAGCAACCCTGCCAGACAGCTGCGGCGCCGCAACGGTCTCGGCCCGCAGCCCCGACGGGAGGCTGAGCAACGCGGAAAGCAAAAGGGCGGAGAGGCGCGGAAAACGGATCATGGCGGCAAAGGAACCTCGCATACAGAACCGGCGCAAGCCCCATCACTGCGGCGCGCGCCCGGCCACAGATGACGGAAATGGCCGCTTCTAACCGCCGGTGCAGCCGCGCAGCTCGACCGCGCCGCTGTCGGAGATGACGGTGACGGTGACGCCCGAGCGGTCAAGCGCGAAGGGCTGACCGGTGGGCGGCACCAGATCGGCCACGGCCGTCAACACCTTGCCCTGGCGCGAGCTGACCGCCTGAGACACCCAGATTGTCCGGTCTGCGGTCTCGATGGCGACGGTCTCGGCCTTGCCCTGCACGGGCACGGCGATTGTGGCAGTCAGGCGCAGCCCGTCCGAGATCGGCTCCACCGCACAGGTGATGGAGGAGAGCCCGGCCTCTTTGCCGGTCTTCGGCTGTCGCGCCAGCGCCGCGTCGATCAGCGGGTCGCGCGTGCCGGGCATCATCAGCCCGGCATTCAGCTCGACTTCGGCGGGCAGGCAGATGTCACGGCAGATGCCCATATCAAGGGACACCTCAAGCCGGATCGGGCGGGTCGGGTCTTTTGGAATAAGCTCGACCGGCAGGACCAGCTGCTCTTTATAGCCAATGGATTGCATGCCGTTGGTATGGAACACGCTTGGCGCGGGCCAGTGGATGCGAACCGATTTCAGATTCTCTGACCCGGACCAGTCGAATTGCGGCGGGATGCCAGCCGAGCCGGGGCTGCGCCAATAGGTCTTCCATCCAGGCGCGAGATCAAGCCGCAGCGCCGCCATGCGGGTGCCCTGGGCCGTGGTCCAGCCATCAAGAACCGAGGCCTTCAGAACCTGGTCCTGCGATGTATCGCGCGCCAGAGCCGCAATGGGCATAGCCGCAAAGGGCAGGGCTGCGAGGCAGGCGGCGGCAAGCGCGAAAGGGAGTTTCCTGGTCATGGCGCCCAAAATAGGCTGCGGTCGGGCGGTGTGAAATCACAACCTGGCGACGAGCCCGTGTCTGTGGCCAAAGCGCCGCAGTCAGCGACCGGGATGCCACAAGTGCGGGGTATCCTGACCGCCGCTGCCCTGCTCCTGCGGAATTTACAGCCCTTATCCGTGCTTTCCCTTGAGCGGCGGCGTTTTGCACCCCATCCTTAAGGCTGGAGGTGTGCCATGGAACTTGCAGGCAAGGTTCTGATCGCCATGCCGGGGATGCAAGACCCCGGCTTCGCTCATTCGGTCGTGCTGATCTGCGCCCATGGGCCAGAGAGCGCGATGGGGCTGATCATCAACAAGCCCTCGGCAGATCTGGATTTCCATAACCTGCTGAAACATCTGGGCATTGCGCCCACGGCATCGGCCCGGCCCATCTCGGTCCGTCAGGGCGGGCCGGTCGAGCGCGGACGCGGCTTCGTGCTGCATTCGCCCGACTGGCAGGGCGGCGAGACCCCGGTGATGGAGCTGCCGGGCGGCCTGCGCCTGTCGGTGTCGCTCGACATCCTCGAGGCACTGGCGCGGGGCGCGGGGCCGGAACAGGCGCTGCTGGCGCTTGGCTATGCGGGCTGGGGCGCGGGGCAGCTGGAAAGCGAGATCCTCCGGAATGACTGGCTGATTGCCGAGGCCGGGCCAGAGCTGATCTTCGACCCGGTCGATGGCGGCAAATGGGGGCGGGCGATGCGGATGAACGGAATCGATCCGCTGACGCTTTCGCCGGTTGCGGGCCGCGCGTGACTTTGGTCAGGCAAGAAGCCGGGCGCGGGGCAGGCCGGGCGCAGGCCGGAGGCGCCTGACCCGATTCCGCGCGCCGTTCCTGCCCAAAACTGACCGTCAGATTTCTGTAGCGTGACGATTCGCGCCCTGCTATCCTGTTGCCATAAAACAAAAGAACGAGCAGGCAGACAGGCATGACAACGGGCTCACGGGCTACGTTCGTCATTTCCTGGGCACAGACGGAAGCAGATGGCGATCAACCGGCCTTGCCGGTGCTGATGACGACCGGGGTCTCATGGCGCTGGTCGGGGGATGCGATGCGTGTGGACGCTCCGCGCGACATCCTGCTTTTGGAAGGCGCCCTGGGGATGGCCGAAATCAGACAGCGCGCCTCCCGCATTATCGGGCGGCTCACGGGAATGCCGGCGGTGCCCGGACCGGTCCGGGCGCTGCGCGCCGCCCTGCACGGGGCCGAGGCTTCAGACGAGCCCGGTCTTGCGGGGCAGTGCTTCGTCGTTACCGATGGCGTCAGGTGCTGGACGGCCACCGTGCTGCAGGGTCAGAGCGATCTGTCGCCGGCCGATCCGGCGGGCTGGCTCCTGGCCTTCGCGGGTGCGATGCCGCCGAAGGATCGTGACCTCTGGCTGGTGCGCAGCCGTGTCTCGCTGGAAACCACCCGCGCAAGGGCGGGCGTGATCTGTTTTACCGGCGGCACGCGTATCCTGACGCCCTCGGGCCAGGTCGCGGTCGAGACCCTGCGTCCCGGCGATCTGGTGATCACCCGCGACAATGGCGCGCAGGAAGTGATCTGGACCGGGCAGCGCCATATGTCGGGCGCACGGTTGCATGCCATGCCACATCTGCGGCCGATCCGGATCTGCGATGGCGCCCTCGGAGAGGGGGGCTTTGGCGAAGGCCGGCCTGACGGCGATCTGCTTGTCTCTCCGTCGCACCGGATCCTGATGCAGGGAAAGGTGGCGCAGGCGCTGTTTAATTGCGCCGAGGTACTGGTCAGGGCCGGCGACCTGGTCGATGATCACCGCATCCGCGCAGATCTCGCGTTGCGCGAGGTGACCTACCACCATATCTTGCTTGGCCGGCATGAGGTCCTCTTTGCCAATGGTCTGGGCGCTGACAGTTTCCATCCCGGTGAGGCTGAACCGGCGGAGCTCGATCACAGTGACTATCGCAGCCTTTGTGCACGGCTGCCGGGGGTTGCAGAGGATCCGATGAGCTATGGCGGCTTTGCCCGCCGCGGCCTGACGCCGGCCGAAGCAGCGCTGTTTCTCCATGAGGCGCGCGGCTGAGAGACGGGATGCTGAAAACGCGGCAGCCGCGCGCTTGACTCCCCCATCACGGGATGTATAAGCCCGCCACGCTCCCGGGTTAACGCTCGGGGCTTTTCATTGGTGTTGGTGGCTTTTGCAAGAAAGACCCTGTCGCCCCCGCCGCAAGGCATCCGCAAGGAAAAGGGGGAAAGGACAACGCCCTTCACAGGCCCGGCTACGGGCGATAACCGAAGGAGATCAGCGTGACCAAACGGACCGCTGCCAAGCATAAAATCGACCGCCGTATGGGCGAGAATATCTGGGGCCGCGCCAAGTCGCCGCTCAACAAGCGTGAATACGGCCCCGGCCAGCACGGCCAGCGCCGCAAGGGCAAGCTGTCGGACTTCGGGACCCAGCTGCGCGCCAAGCAGAAGCTGAAAGGCTACTATGGCGATCTGACCGAAAAGCAATTCCGCCGCATCTATGGTGAAGCCGAGCGCGTCACCGGTGATACCGGTGAGAACCTTGTGGGCCTGCTCGAGCGCCGCCTCGACGCGTTGGTCTACCGCGCAAAATTCGTTGCGACCATCTTCGCAGCCCGTCAGTTCGTGAACCACGGCCATGTGCTGGTGAACGGCAAGGCAGTGAACATCGCGTCCTACCGGCTGCGTGAAGGCGATGTGGTCTCGGTGCGTGAAAAATCGCGCCAGCTCGCGATCATTGCCGAAGCTATCTCTCTGAGCGAGCGTGACGTTCCGGACTATGTCGAAGTCGACAATCAGAAGCTGACCGCGAAACTGGTCCGCACCCCCGGCCTGTCGGACGTGCCCTATCCGGTCGTCATGGAGCCGAACCTGGTCGTCGAATATTACGCGAAAAACTGATCCCACCAGGATCGAAGATTTCGGAAAGGCCGCGCTTCTGTGCGGCCTTTCTTTTTGCCCGGTCTCCGGTCTTTGCCCGGATGCGCAAGCCGCCGGGTCGGCAGGCGGGGCAGCACCCCCCGGGCGCTTGCGACAGTTCGCTCAGCCGGTTTCTTTGTGCTTCTCTTTACGCAAAGCCCCGCTAAGAAACCCGGATGCAAACAGGAGTTTCCGCCCAATGACCGCCCCGAATCCCATCGAGAAGGCTTTCGAGAAGACGCTTTTCGGCAGCCGGTGGCTGATGGCGCCGATGTATCTCGGCCTGGTGGTCAGCCTGATCATGCTGGTCTTCATCTTCGGCCGCGACATTGTCTATTATTTCCCCAAACTGATGACGATGAACTCAGAAGACGTCATCCTCGTCGCGCTGACCCTGATCGACCTCACCCTCGCCGCCAATCTGGTGCTGATCGTGATGTTCTCCGGCTATGAGAATTTCGTCTCGCGCCTTGATGTCGACAGTGAGGACCGGCCCGGCTGGATGGGAAAGGTCGATTTCGGCGGGCTCAAGATGAAGCTGATCGCCTCGATCGTCGCGATCTCGGGCATCTCGCTGCTCAAGCGTTTTATGGAAATCGGCGATGCCAAGCCGCTCAACCCGACCGATCTCTACTGGATGGTCGTCATCCATGTGACTTTCGTGATCTCGGGTGTGCTCATGGCGCTGATGGACTGGTTCCAGGCCAAATCCTATTCCAGCCGGAAATAAGCATCTCGCCTCTGGCTTTGCGTCCGGCCTGAGGCTAGAACCCGGACGACAGCAGGAGGGACAGATGTCCGAAGCGATCATTCCGCAACCGGGAATCCTCGATATCGCCCTTTACGAGGGCGGTAAGGCTTCGGTTGCGGGTGTGGCAAATGCCGTGAAGCTCTCGTCGAACGAGAACCCCTTCGGCGCGCCCGACCGTGCCAAAGACGCATTCCAGCGGGCGGTGCATACGCTGAACCGCTATCCCTCGACCGATCATGCGGCGCTGCGGACCGCGATTGCCGAAGTCCATGGCCTTGATGCCGCCCGGGTGATCTGCGGCGCGGGGTCGGATGAGATCATCAATCTGCTGGTTCAGGCCTATGCCGGCCCGCGCGATGAGGTGATCTTTACCGAACATGGTTTCCTCATGTACCGCATCTGCGCGCTTGCGGCCGGGGCAACTCCGGTCGAGGTGCCGGAACGCGAGCGTATGACCGATGTGGATGCGATCCTGCGGGAATGCGGGCCGCGTACCAGGCTGGTTTTTATCGCGAATCCGAACAATCCGACCGGCACGATGATCGCGCCCGCCGAGGTCGCGCGGCTGGCTGCCGGCCTTCCGGCAAGGGCGATCCTGGTGCTTGACGGCGCCTATGCCGAATATGTCGAGGAATTTGACGGCGGCCGCGCGCTGATCGAAGCGCGCTCGAATGTGGTGATGACCCGCACCTTCTCGAAGATTTACGGCCTTGGTGGCCTGCGGGTTGGCTGGGGCTATGGGCCGAAACATATCATCGATGTGCTCAACCGCATCCGTCAGCCTTTCAACCTCTCGACCGCGCAGCTTGAGGCCGCGGAGGCGGCTGTCCGCGATCAGGACTGGGTGGCAAAGTCGCGCAGCGAAAACACCCGGATGCGGGCCTGGCTTGCCGGTGCCCTGGCCGAGGCGGGGGTTCCATCCGATGTTTCCGCCGCGAATTTCATCCTTGCGCGATTCGCCAGCGCCGATGAGGCCGAGGCCTGTGACGCCTGGCTGCAAAAGGAAGGCCTGATCGTGCGTCGGGTCTCGGGCTATAAGCTGCCCAATTGCCTGCGCATCACCGTGGGCGATGAGGCCAGCTGTCGCCGCGTGGCCCATGCGGTGAACCAGTTCAAGGCGCAGAAATGAGCGCAGGCGCGCCGGTCGGGTCTTCGCGCGCCGCTTTTCCGCGCATTGCATTGATCGGGCTGGGGCTGATCGCCTCTTCCATGGCGCATGCGCTGCGGGCCAAAGGGCTTTGCAACGAGATCACCGGCTATGCCCGTTCCGCCGAAACCCGCGCCATCGCGCTGGAGCTGTTTTGCGACCGGGTGACGGACAGCGCGGCCGAGGCGGTCGCGGGGGCCGATCTGGTGGTGCTTGCGGTCCCGGTGGGGGTCATGGGCGAGATCGCGGCCGAGATCGCGCCGCATCTGAAGCCGGGCGCGGTGGTTACGGATGTTGGCTCGGTCAAAGAGGCGGTGATCGAGGCGGTTCAGCCGCATATCCCTGCGGGCGTGCATTTCATCCCCGGTCATCCGCTGGCGGGAACCGAATATTCCGGGCCCCGGTCCGGTTTCGCGACGCTTTTTGAAAACCGCTGGTGGTTGCTCACGCCGCTGGAAGGCCAGGCGCCCGGCCCGCTGGCACGGCTGCGCGCGTTGCTTGAGGCCATCGGCGCCAATGTCGATGAGATGGAGCCGAAGCGCCATGATCTGGTTCTGGCCGTCGTCTCTCATACGCCACATCTGATCGCCTTCACCATGGTGGGGGTGGCGGACCATCTCAGCCGTGTCACCCAGGAAGAGGTGATCAAATATTCCGCCTCCGGTTTCCGCGACTTTACCCGGATCGCGGCCTCGGACCCGACCATGTGGCGCGATGTCTTCCTGACCAATAAGGAAGCGGTGCTCGATATCCTCGGGCGCTTCACCGAAGAGCTGTTCATGCTTCAGCGCCAGATCCGCATGGGCGAGGGTGAGCAGCTTCATGCCTATTTCTCCCGCACCCGTGAAATCCGGCGTGGCATCATCGAGGCAGGTCAGGATACTTCTGCACCGGATTTCGGACGGGCCGCGCGCCATAAGGGCGATGAGACCGGTTCGGCGGATGCCAGTCTGACAGAGGCTGGCCCGGTGGAGAGTGACGCGCCGGACAGGGCCGTAACCTGAGCGCCATCCTGCGGGGGCGCGGACGGTTCCGTTCGGAGGGGAGATTGCGATGAAGCCCAGGTTCGCGGCCCTTTTGCTGCTTTTCCCGCTGGCGATGACACCGGCCTTCGCCGAGCCGATGAAGCGCTCGCCGCGCCCGCTGGCCAATCCTGTGCTTGCCGTCTCCACACCTGCGACGGGCCCCGCGAACCTATCCCCCCCTGTCCCCGCGCTGATTGGTCCGGGCCTGCCCGCGCCCGCCGTGGCCACGGCAAAACCGGCGATCCCGGCGCCGCCGGCCAATCCCCGGCTGGATGTGATCCGGCTCAGCTCCTCCAATAAGGTTGCCAGTTCGGTCGCTGAGCCGCTCATGGGGCCGGTCGCTGGGTCGGTCGCTGGGCCGGTTCTGGCCGAAGCCGCGTCGCATCTGCCATTGATCGGAGAGATGTTGCCGGCGTCGATGCCGCTGCCGCAACCGACTGCAAGTCCAGGCCCGGCGAGCGTCGCCCCCGTGGCAAAAGCAGCGCCGTCACCGGCCCCCGGGACGACTGCGGTGGTCGCAACTGCGGCGGCTCCGCCCCCCGGCCCCCGCCCCAAAGCCCGCCCGAAGGCGGTGGAGAAACTGGCACAGACGCAATCCGCCCCTGCCCCTGAAACTGCTGCTGCCCCCCCGGTGGCAGAGGCGAGTGCAGCAGGGCTTGCGACCTCGCTGCGGCCAAAGCAGCGCCCGGCCAAAATCATCGGCCTGGCCTCGGCGGCAATCCCCGTATCGGCCACCATGCCAAAGGTGGTGCCGGAGAAAGACACCAGCAGGGGTAAGAAGAAATCGAAAGAGCCGGCCTCCGTCAAAGGTTCGGTCTGTGGCGTCGCCGCAATCAAGGGCGAGAAAATCGCACCGATCACCTCGAAAGTTCAGGGCTGCGGCCTGCCGGACGGGGTGCGGGTCACTTCGGTTTCAGGCGTCCGGCTGTCGATGGCGGTGACCATCGACTGCGGCACCGCCAAAGCGCTGAACACCTGGGTCGAGCGTGTCGCACAACCGGCCTATGGCAATCAGATCGCCGAATTGCAGATTGCCGGTCACTATGTATGCCGCCCCCGGAACAACAAAAAGGGCGCCAAGGTCTCTGAACATGGGCGCGGCAAGGCGGTTGATATCTCGGGCATCCGGCTTGCTTCAGGCAAAGTGCTGCGGGTGCTGGGCGGGTTTGACCAGACCATGCGCAAGGCCCATAAGGGCGCCTGCGGCATCTTTGGCACCACGCTTGGCCCGGGCTCGGACGGCTATCACGAAGACCATATGCATTTCGATACCGCCAGCCATCGCAACGGCGCCTATTGCCGCTGAGGCGCCCGCAATTTTCAGGCGCCCCAAGTCTCAGTCCCGGCTCCTCAGCCCTGCGGTGCAGGCAGGGCCCCAAGTTTCGGCGCCGGACCCAGCGGAAGCGGCCCGAAATTCATCAGCCCGTCTTTCAGCACCAGATCCATCCTGACCTCCTGGGTGTCCGCATTCTGCTGGGCCATGCCCCGCAACATGCTGGACAGGTAACCGGCCATATTCGGCGCGATCACGCCTGCCGCAACCAGCAAGCGCGGCAGCTGCTCCCATCCCCGGACCGTCAGCGTGACGGTCCCGGCCGCAAAACCCTCGCTGTCGGGCGCGATATTGCCAGAGGTTACCAGTTGCAGCTCGCCCCAGGTCAGCGAGATATCGGTGATCCCGACCGACACCACCTGCGGATTTGTCGCGCCGGCATGACGGTCAAGCGGTGCGGTCAGAGTGACAATGGTGTTAAAGTGGAACCGGTCGATCTGGGCGGGAAGCGCGGTTTCGGGTGCCTGGGGCAGCTCGACCGCCGCCAGCGTGGCAAGGAATGCCGGATCCAGCCGGATCTCCGTCAGGGTGGCCCCGAGGTGATAGCTGTTCGGCGCGTCTGCCGCCTCGATCCGCAGGCTCGAAGGGCCAAAGCCCAGCGACAGGCCCGAGGCCTGGGTCACGCGCAGCGTCTCGGTCGAAAATGCTGCCAGCGCCAGCGGCAGATCCAGCGCGGGCGCCGCGCGCAGGCTGGCATGAAGTTTGCTGCCGTCGAGCTGAAACACCTGATCTCCCAGAGTGATCACCTGGCTGTCCGGCAGCCAGAAAACCAGATGCCAGGGCTTCCAGGTCATCGCATAGGCATAGGCCGGGCCGCCCTGATAGCGGATCACGCCCGAAGGATCACTGTAAGCGATGCTTGCGGTTGAAAGGTCAAAGCGGCTTGGGAACCCGGTCAGGCCAAAGCCCGGCAAATCCAGCATTGCCCCCGAAGCACGCTGATCCGCGATCAGCTGTTCGGTCTGGCTGAGGATCACATAGCGCCCGGCAAACCACCAGCCGCACCAGAGTGTAAGGAATACCGCACCAATTCCGATCAGCCAGCGCATTGCTTGCCCCTTTTCCTGACAGCCCGTTTCAGTGTTTACAGGTTGAGACACAGGAGAGCCAGCCTTGCCCGAAGCCGACCCCGTCCTCACTGCCGGCCCGCTCTGGATCTTTGGCTATGGCTCGCTGATCTGGAATCCGGAATTCCCGGTGGCAGAACGCCGCCTCGCGCGTGCCCGGGGCTGGCGCCGCAGTTTCTGCATGTGGTCGATCCATCACCGCGGCAGCGAGGCAAATCCGGGCCTCGTGCTGGCCCTGGATGCGGATGCGGCGGGCCATTGCGACGGCCTCGCCTTCCGCGTCGAGCCGGGCGAGGAAGCCACGACACTTGCCGCTTTGCGCGAACGGGAGCTGGTCTCCTCCGCCTATCTCGAGGTTTCGCTGCAGCTCGAGACTGCGGCGGGCGGGATCGGGGCGCTGACCTATGTCGTCGACCGCCACCACGCCCAGTATACCGGAGCCCTCGGGCTGGAAGAGCAGGCCGGGATCATCGCCCAGGCCCATGGCGGGCGCGGTCCGAACCGCGATTATCTGTGGTCCACAACGCAGCACCTGGCCGAATTGGGTATTGCAGATCCTGAACTTGACTGGCTGTCGGAAAGGGTGCGCCGGATCGCGGGCTGAAGGCCGGGCAGGGGACTCTGCCCCCGTCTCCTGGCGGAGACCCCCGGGATATTTAGAGACAGAAAATGACGCAGGTGCTGCGAGGCATTATTTTCTGTCCTTAAATATCCCCGCCGGAGGCTCCGGCGCTTACATCTGCTGGCTGACATCAGGATTTCATTTGGCAGCGCGGCGCAACCTGCTAAGGTTGACAAAAGCAGTCAACCTGGCAGGCAGTTCTTCATGCAAAGACCCGAGGCAACGCCGGGTTCCCGGTCGCGCGAGGCGGTCGGCACGACCTTCAGCCAGCCGATCCGCGCCATTGTGACCATGTTGATCGTCTGCGCCCTGGTGGCAGTGGGCGTCTGGTTCATGCATAAACGTCTTGAAGACATCATGCTGATCAATCCCTGGCTGAACGGGATGATTGCTTTTGTCTTCATCCTGGGGGTGATCACCTGTTTCTGGCAGGTCTGGATCCTTGCGCAATCGGTCAGCTGGATCGAGAATTTTGTCCGCGAGACGCCTGGCGTCGATGAGACCCAGGCGCCGTTGCTGCTGGCACCACTGGCCTCGCTTCTGAAATCGCGGACCGGGCGGGGGCTTGCGATCTCGTCCAGCTCGGGCCGGTCGATCCTTGATTCTGTTGCGCAAAGGGTGGACGAGGCGCGCGATATCACCCGATATCTGATTAACCTTCTGGTTTTCCTCGGGCTTCTCGGCACCTTCTGGGGGCTGGCCACCACGGTGCCTTCGGTGGTCGAAACCATTCGCAGCCTTTCGCCCAAAGAAGGCGAAAGCGGCATCGCGATTTTCGGCAAACTGATGCAGGGGCTTGAGGGCCAGCTGGGCGGCATGGGGACCGCGTTTTCCTCGTCCCTGCTGGGTCTTGGCGGCTCGCTTGTGCTGGGCCTGCTCGAACTCTTCGCCGGCCATGGCCAGAACCGGTTTTACCGAGAGCTGGAAGAATGGCTGTCTTCGATCACGCGGATCGGTCTTGCAGAAGGCGATGCGGGTGGTGGCGATCAGTCGGCGGCGGTGATGGTGCTCGATCAGCTGGCCACGCAGATGGAGGGAATGCAGGCGCATTACATCCAGGCCGATCAGGCGCGGGCGGGGCTGCAGCAGCGGCTGGAGGGATTGTCTTTGGCCGTGGCGCAGCTTGCGGCGGCGCAACAGGCGGCGGCGCGACAGGCGGAAGATCAGGCTGCGAAACGGGCCGCCGAACGCGCAGCCGAACGGGCCCGGCATGTCCCGGATGAAGAGACGCTGACCCTCCTGCGCAGGATGGCGGAGGGGCAGGAGCGGCTTCTGGCGGCGCTGTCAAAGTCCGGCCCTGCCGGCGAGGATCCCGAAAGCCGGATGCGGCTGCGCTCGATCGATGTGCAGATGCTGCGGGTGCTCGAGGAAGTCAGCGCCGGCCGGCAGGAGACCCTTGCCGATCTGCGCCATGATCTCGCACAGCTGACGCTGGCGGTGCGGCAGCTTGCCCGTCAGCCGCAGCCTCAGCCTCAGCCCCCGGCGCGGGGCTGAGCCATGGCGCTCTCCCGCAATCGTCGCGATTCCAGTCTGATCTGGCCGGGTTTCGTCGATGCCGTGACGACGCTTCTGATGGTGCTGATGTTCGTTCTCACCATTTTCACCGTCATGCAATCGGTGCTCCAGGAGCAGATCACCGTCCGGGACAGCGAGCTTTCCTCGCTGAACCAGCAGGTTTCGGCGCTGTCTGAGGCGCTCGGGATGGAGCGGCGGCGGGTGGGCGAATTGCAGGGCGAGGTCGGCGGTCTCCAGGCCTCACTGACCTCGGCCCTGGCGCAGGGTGAGCGGCAGGCGGGCGTGATCGCCGGTCTGCGCACCGATCTCGCGGCCCGCGAGGGCGAGCTGGCCTCGGCTGCTTCGCGGATCACCGATTTCGAGGCCCAGGTCGCGGCGCTGATGGTGGCCCGGGCGGCGGCAGAGGCAAAGGCCACCGCCAGCGCGGCGGAAGCTGCGGCGCTGAAGGAAGACCATGCTGATCTGGCGACCGAGGCGGAGGCGATGCGCCTCGCTCTGGCGACGGCCCGCAGTGAGGTTGACGCTGCGAGCGAGGCCGCGCGTCTCGATGCGGCGCGGCGTGAGGCGCTGGAGGCACTTCTGGCCGAGATGAAGGCGTCGGATACGGCGGATAAGGCTGCGCTGGACGCCGCAAAGGTTGAACTTGACGAGAAGGAAGCGGCGGCGCTGGCCGATGCCGCGGCGCTCGCGGCCCTGCGCCAGCGTCTGGAAGGATCGCAGACGGAACTCACCGCGATGACGCTGGCGCTGGAAGCGGAACGCAAGCGGGCGGAAGAGACGCTGACCCTGCTCGCCGCCGCCCGGACTGCGGCTGCCAGCGGTGCGGCAGCGCAAAGCGAAAAGGAGGCGGTTCTGTCGGCAGCGCAGACGGCTTTGCTGGCGGAACAGGAAAAGGTTCTGAAGGCCGCGCAGGAAATGGAGCTGTTGAACCAGCAGCTTGCAGAGTTGCGCAGCCAGCTCGGCGCGCTTCGGGCCGTGTTGGATGATGCCGAATCCGCGCGCGAGGCGTCACAGCTGCAGCTGGAATCGCTCGGCCAGGATCTGAATGCGGCGCTGGCCCAGGTCGCGGTCGAGCAGCGCGCCCGGGCCGAGCTGGAAGCGGCAGAGCGTCTCCGGCTCGAAGCGGCGAACCAGGATCTGGAGCGCTTCCGCTCGGAATTCTTCGGCCAGCTTTCCACGCTGCTCTCGGACCGCGAGGGCGTCCGGGTGGTCGGCGACCGCTTCGTGTTTTCATCCGAAGTGCTGTTCCGCCCCGGCTCGGCCGACCTGTCCCCGGAAGGCCGCAGCCAGATCGCCGGCGTGGTCGCGATCCTGAACGAGATTCGCCAGCAGATCCCCGACGGGATCGACTGGATCATCCGCGTCGACGGCCATACCGACAATGTGCCGCTTTCGGGCGGCGGCGCGTTTCGCGATAACTGGGAGCTCAGCCAGGCACGCGCGCTGTCGGTGGTACGTTTCATGCAGACCGATCTTGGATTTCCGCCGGACCATCTGGCGGCGGCCGGATTTGGCGAATTCCGCCCGGTGGATCCCGGCGACAGCGAACAGGCGCGGGCGCAAAACCGCCGTATCGAGCTGAAACTGACAGAGCGCTGAACGCGGCGCTGCAAAGGCGCAGACCCGTGGCCCTGGCCTGACCTCGCTTCTGTATGCCCGGGGCCCGAGGCGTTCGGCCATGGCATCGAGGCGCATCCGAAGCTTTGTTGCGATTTTGCGGCCGGCGGGAGTGAGCAGGCAGTAAGGATCTTTCCGCCCTGACCCAGCGGGGCAGGATCGACAGGAGGTACCCGTCTTTCAGCTCCTCGCCGTTAAGGAAAAGCAGCAGGCAGGCGATGCCAGGGCCGCGCCGCGCGAGCGCCCCGGCGGCTCAACTCCTTTCATGCGTATGCATTCGGGCAGGACAGCTTACCCGCCCCCCCCGGGCCCGCGCGAGGGGCCAGGTCCGGATCCCGGCGGTATTGCGCGAGTGGTGGTACAGCCAGTGACGCGCCGCCAGATCCTCGGGCTTGAGCGGCCTGCAACTGACCTGGGAAGCGTCTGGTGCGGCGACGGTCTTCCGTTAAATCCACCCGGGATTGCGGCTCATCAAACGGCTGACCAGGGGCATCTCCGATGCCGTTCGTGACCCTCGACCTCGTGCTGGCGCATGGCATCCTAAGCGACTCTATCGCGCTGTTTAAGCGTGCAGTGGCCTTTGGCGCGCGGGTAAATGCGGTGAATGCCTGCCTTCGGCCCGTCCCTCACCGGGACCTGGCTTGCAGGCGGCTGGTGGACAGGTGAAGCCGGAGAGAGCCCATGCTTGACTTTGCGCTCTGCGCCATGGCCAGGGCAGCTTTCGGGATCCGGGGCGAAGCGCAACCGGCGATCGTTCTTTGTGCCATTATCCGGGGCCGCGCCGGCGACATTTAAGACAAGGTCAACAGCGCCGGATGCATGCGCCCGGTCCCACGCATCCCACAGCGAAAAGAGTGTTCGGCTCGCCCTCTAGCAATTGTGTCTATTGATTGAGCTGTTGACGCCATACCTCTCCTGTTTTCAGGATTGCATTTGCGATGGTGATCAG
>NZ_JBZEGG010000022.1:0-97816 GCF_058313095.1 Pseudogemmobacter sp. TB195 | reverse complement strand
GGAAATCACCCGTGGCCTTCGAACAATGGGCCGCCTAACATGAGCATCTCACCGGAACAGAACCGGAGCAGGTCCAGTTTGTAGCTGAAACTCTTATAGAACAAGGGGTCTGAGCAAATTCAACGCTGTAGGGGTATAATGGCGGATGAGGTGGGATTCGAACCCACGGAGGGTTGCCCCTCGCTGGTTTTCAAGACCAGTGCCTTAAACCACTCGGCCACTCATCCGCAGGCGCGCTTCCGGGGTTTTCACCCCGACGCGACGGTTGCCCGCCCGGTCACGCAGGTCTTGCTTACTGACTGATGAAACAATTTCCAAGCTGATAATGTGAACTCTGCCTCCGGCCTTTTGCCTTAAGGCGCGCCCCCCTGGTGCATCGCCGGGGCGGGCAGCTATGGCCTGAAGGTGCAGCCATCACTCGCGGATAAGCAGAGCCGGCAGGACAGTGTCAGAATATCCGCATCTGAGATACCATGTAAGCATCTGTATTTTATACACAAAACTCAGAAAATCCATCACCATGCCAATCTCCGCCAATCGTGAAAGGCGGGGCCGCCTCGGCTCTTTCCATACTGGGGGGCTCTGGGTATACTGACGAGCAAAAGAGCAGACAGGCAAAGCAGACAGACATTCCCGCAAGCGGGGCGGCCGGCGATACGACCGGCCCGTTCCGAATGCGGGATGAGGGATCCCCGCAGGGTGGTGCCCGGTTTTTTTGTGAACGCCTGAAAAACAATTTAAAAGCGCGGCATTCGAGACCGCGTATGGCGCGAATGAGGGCGGACATGAGCAGATCTGAACAGCCAGCCGATCCGGAGTTGAAGGCTCCCGTCGGTTTTCCGGCCCTGCATGGCGCAGGCCACCTGTCCGGTGCCCCGGCAAATAGCGCTCTGGCCGCGATGGGGCGACTGCGCAACGCCTTGCTTGCCACTGGTGCCTTGCTGGCGCTTGCGGCCTGCGAGCCCGGAACCGGACCCTTCACATCATCGCCCGGCAGCAGCACTGCGACAGCAACCGCGACGAATGCCGCGAAACCGAAACGCTCAACCACGATCGTCGAACGCGATGTCGAAGCCCCTCAGGTCTTCCAGGTCACCGAGGAGGCACTCTGGGACGGGCGGCCATCCCTGGGTGGTGTCTGGGTCGCTTCGCCGAATGTGACCGACCCCGAGCGGGTGATCATGCGCAATCAGGCCAATGGAAAATTCGTCATCGGCGCGCTTTTCAAGCGCGAGGCGGACAATCCGGGGCCGAAACTGCAGATCTCATCAGATGCGGCTGATGCGCTCGGGCTCCTGGCCGGGCAACCGGCAAAGCTTTCGGTGACGGCGCTGCGCCGCGAAGAGGCGCCGCAGACAGCGCCCGGTCAGCCGGTGCTCGACAGCAATGAAAGCCTCGCTGTTGCGGCAGCTCCGGTCACGACGGGTCCGCTGGATGGGGGAGGCGTCACCTCGACCGCCCTGCCCGCCACCGGCGCAACGGTGGCGACCACAGCTGCGGTGGCAGCCCCCGCGCAGCCCGGCAAGAAAAAGACCAAAAGCCAGTTGAAACGCGAGGCGGAAGAGGCCGCGAAACAGGCCGAAGCCAGGCTTGCAGCCGCAGAAACCACTGCCGCAGCAGGTGCCGCCCCGGCAGCGGCGGCGAGCGCCGCGGGTGCGGCCGCCGCAAAACCGGCAGAACCGGCAACATCCCCTGCCCCCGCGCTGGCCGCCGCCAAAGGCCGGTCGATCCAGATCGGCTTCTTCTCGCTAGAGGCCAATGCCACCCGCGCCCAGGGTCAGCTTGCAAAGGCCGGCGTCACCGCCCAGGTTCGCAAGGAAAGCTCGCAGGGCAAGGATTACTGGTCGGTCTTCACAAAAGGCGATGCCGCCACGCTGAAGAAAATCAAAACCGCCGGCTTTGCCGATGCCTATATGCTGAAATAGGATACAGATATGTCCCTGAGACGGCTTTTCTCTTCGCTCAAATACGCCATGGCGGCGCTTGCGACCACCCTGGTGCCGGCTCAGGCCTTTGAGACCCAGGCGCGTGCCGCCTGGGTATATGACGTGACGACGCATACGGTCCTGCTGGACAAGCATGCGTCCGAGCCGCTGCCGCCGGCCTCGATGTCAAAGCTGATGACCATCAATATGGTGTTCGAAGCGCTGAAATCTGGCCGGATGCAGATGACCGACACTTTCCCGGTCTCGGAAAAGGCCTGGAAGATGGGCGGGTCGAAAATGTTCGTCAAACCTGACGACCGGCCCAGTATCGAAGACCTCCTGCACGGGATCATCATCAATTCCGGCAATGATGCCTGTGTGGTTGTGGCCGAAGGCATGGCGGGATCCGAGGAGAATTTCTCCCGCCTGATGACCGAGCGCGCGCGCGAGCTGGGCATGGCGCAGTCGCATTTCGCCAATTCCTCGGGCTGGCCGGACCCGGGCCAGCGGATGAGCGTGCAGGATCTGGGCATCCTCGCGGTGCGATTGATCGAGGAATTTCCCGAATATTATCCGATGTTTGGCATGACGGGCTTTGTCTATAAAGACCGCGTGCCCTCAAACAGCGAGAACCGCAATCCGCTGCTGAGGATCAAGGGCGGCGACTGGAAGGCCGACGGGCTGAAGACCGGTCACACCCAGGAGGCGGGCTTTGGCCTTGTCGGCTCGGCGGTCCATGATGACGGGCGCCGCGTGGTCTTTGTGATCACCGGGCTCGAAACCGATGCGGCACGCGCCCAGGAATCCGAGGCCATCGTCAACTGGGCCTTCCGCCAGTTCGCCGCGAAAACCGTGGTGAAACAGGGCAGCCGGGTTGCCGAGGCCGAGGTCTTCATGGGCGAGGCCGCGACCGTCGGGCTGACCCCGGCAAAGGATCTGACGCTGCTGGTGCCGACCATGGGCCAGACAAATATCAACGCCTCTGTGGTCTATAACGGGCCGATCCCCGCCCCGGTCGAAGCCGGCACCGAACTTGCCGAACTTATCATCCGCGTCCCCGGCCTGCCCGATCACCGCGTGCCGCTGGTGGCTGAGGCACCGGTCGCGAAAGCCGGTTTTGTGCGGCGGCTGACGGTCACCTCGGGCATCCTGTGGAACACATATGTCGCGCCTCCGCCCGCGCCCGCTCCGGCCAGCTGAGGCCGATTTGACGGGACTGTTCCTCTCCTTTGAAGGGATCGACGGATCCGGCAAAAGCACCCAGGCCCGGCGCCTCGCCGAGAGCCTGCGTGCCGAGGGCCGCACGGTCACCCTGACCCGCGAACCCGGTGGCTCGCCTGGGGCCGAAGAAATCCGCCGCCTCGTGCTTGAGGGCGCCACCGACCGCTGGTCGGCCGAGACCGAGATCCTCCTCTTCACCGCCGCCCGCCGTGACCATGTAGAGAAGACCATCCGCCCGGCGCTTGCGCGCGGCGAGGTGGTGATCTGCGACCGGTTTGCCGACAGCACCCGCATCTTCCAGGGCCTGACCCGGGGTGATCTGACGGCAACCGTCGACCGGCTCCATGACCTGATGATCGGGATCGAGCCCGATCTCACCGTGCTCATCGATCTTGCGCCCGAGACCGGCCTCGCCCGTGCTACTGCCCGCCAGGGCCATGAGATGCGGTTCGAGGATATGGGCCTCGCCTTCCAGACCGCCGCCCGCAACGGCTTTCTCGCCCTCGCCGATGCCCATCCGGGCCGGTTCCGGGTGATCAGCGGCGATGCCTCGCCCGACCAGATCGCCGCGCGCATCCGCGAGACCGTGGCGCCGGAACTGCCCCCTTCCTCCTGACCGACATCCTCCGGAAGGGCTTTGTACGGATTGGCCCGCGCAAAGCAGGGGCACTGCGCCTGCCCGCAGCCCCTTTCCCCAGGCTCCCCGACATGCAATGAAAGCCCATGGCTGACGATCCTGATCTTCCGGAACCCGACCGCACCGAAGGTGCGCCCCATCCGCGCGAGACTGCTGCGGTGTTTGGCCAGCAGGCCGCCGAGGCCGGTTTCCTTGATGCCTGGAACCATGGCCGGCTGCATCACGCCTGGATGCTCACCGGCCCCAAAGGCGTCGGCAAGGCCACTCTAGCCTGGAAGATCGCCCGTTTCCTTCTGACCACCCCGGATCCCGGCACGGATGGCGGCCTTTTCGGCGCGCCGGAACCGCCCACCTCGCTCGACACCGATCCCGAAAGTCCGGTCGCGCGGCGGATGCGCGCTTTGGCCGAGCCGCGGCTTTTCCTCTTGCGTCGCGCCCCGAATGACAAACGCAATGCCATCTCGCAGGTGATCACCGTCGATGAGGTCCGGCGGATGAAGAGCTTTTTCGCCCTCTCCGCAGCCGATGGCGGTCGCCGCGTCGCCATTGTCGACAGCGTCGACGAGATGAACCCCAATGCCGCCAATGCGCTTCTGAAACTGCTTGAAGAGCCGCCACCTGGCACCACTTTCCTCATGGTCTCGCATCAGCCGGCGCGACTTTTGCCGACGATCCGTTCGCGCTGCCGCGAGCTGCGCCTGACACCGCTGGCCCCGGATGCGCTTTCCGATGCGCTGACCCAGGCCGGCGGCGTGGCCCAGCCGCATGAGATCGCGGCCCTGAGCGAACTCGCTGGCGGCTCGGCGGGCGAGGCCTTTCGCCTGACCAATCTCGAAGGGCTCGAAACCTATGCCGCGCTGGTGACGCTGTTTTCCACCCTGCCGCGCCTTGACCGCCCGCGCGCGCTTGCGCTGAGCGAGGCCGCCGGGGCCCGGGGCCAGGCTGACCGGTTCGACCTCGTCCTGACCCAGATCGAGCTTTTCCTCTCGCGCCTCGCCCGCGCTGCCGCCAAACGCGAAACCCCGCCCGAGGCCGCGCCGGGCGAAGCGGCGCTCTTTGCCCGGCTCGCGCCCGGAACCGCCGCCGCCCGCCCCTGGGCCGAACTTGCGCAAAGCCTGACGCTGCGCGCCCGGCGCGGCAAGTCGGTCAACCTTGACCCTGCCGCGCTTCTCATGGATATCCTCCTGAGGATCGACGCCATGGCGGGAAGCCTCGCCTCCGGCTGACATGCCGGCCAGAACCGAGACCGGAATACGATGCCCCCCAAAACGCACTCCGAAACACGCCACGATACGCCCGCCGATATGCCCTCTCTGCCGCTGCTGGTTGACAGCCATTGCCATCTCGATTTCCCGGATTTCGAAGGGCAGACTGATGAGCTGATCGCCCGTGCGGCCGCAGCCGGTGTCACGCGGATGGTGACGATCTGCACCAGGATCGCGCGGCTGCCCTTGTGCCAGAGCCTGGCCGAGGCCCATCCCGGCGTCTTCTACACCTATGGCGTCCACCCGCTGCATGTGACCGAGGAACCGGCAATCACCGCGCCGGAGCTGATCGCGCTGAGCCAGCATCCCAAATTCGTGGCCCTTGGCGAAACCGGGCTCGATTTCCACTATACGCCCGAGACCCGCGACGCGCAGCTCGCCTCGCTCCAGGTCCATATCGAGGCCGCGCAGCTCTCTCGCCTGCCGCTGGTAATCCATTCCCGCGATGCCGATGAGGATATGGAGCGTCTGCTGACAGATGGTATGAAGACCGCGCCCTTCAGCTGCGTGATGCATTGCTACACCTCCGGCGCAAGGCTGGCGGAAGTGGCGCTGGATCTGGGCTTTTACCTCTCAATGTCGGGGATCGCCGCTTTCCCGAAAAGCCAGGAGATCCGCGATATCTTCGCCCGCGCGCCGATTGACCGCGTGCTGGTCGAGACCGACAGCCCCTATCTCGCGCCGCCGCCCTATCGCGGCAAGCGCAACGAGCCGGCCTATGTCGCCTATACCGCCCGTGTGGGCGCGGGTCTTTTCGGGCTAAGCGAGGCCGAATTCGCCCGCGCCACCAGCGCGAATTTCGACCGGCTGTTTCCCCGGGCTGCCGCGTTCGGGGCTTTGCCGGGCGACGGCCAGCCCCCCGCCGGGGTCCCGTCGCCAGCCAGCGCCCCGTCGGCGACCGGAGGCCAGCCATGAGCCTCCTGCGCTTTACCATTCTCGGCTGCGGCTCTTCCGGTGGCGTGCCGCGGATCGGCAATAACTGGGGCGATTGCGATCCTTCCAATCCGAAAAACCGGCGCCGCCGCTGTTCGATGCTGGTCGAACGGATCAGTGCCGGGGGCACCACCCGTGTGCTGATCGATACCGGCCCGGATATGCGTGATCAGTTGCTCGATGCCGGCATCGGCACGCTGGATGCGGTGATCTACACTCATTCCCATGCCGATCATGTCCATGGGCTGGATGATCTGCGCCAGATCGTTCTGAACATGCAGCGCCGGCTGCCGGTCTGGGCCGATGGCCCGACCCAGGAGGCACTGTTTTCGCGCTTTGCCTATGCTTTCATCCAGGCCGCCGGCAGCAGCTATCCGCCCATCCTCGAGATGAACACGATCGAGGACGCGGTGGTGATCGAAGGCGCCGGCGGCGCAATCGAATTCATCCCCTTCCTGGCAGAGCATGGCACGATTGACGCACTCGGTTTCCGGATCGGTCCGCTCGCCTATCTGCCCGATGCCGTCGCCCTGCCCGATGCAGCATGGCAGCATTTGCAGGGCCTCGACTGCTGGGTGGTTGATGCGCTGCGCAGGAAGCCACATCCGACCCATGCCCATCTGGCGATGACGCTGGACTGGATTTCCCGTGCGGCGCCGAAGCGGGCCGTTCTGACCAATATGCATCTCGATCTGGATTATGACACGCTGTGCGGCGAATTGCCCCGGCATATCCGCCCCGCCTTTGACGGCATGGTCATAGAATACGACATCCCGGGCTGAGGCCCTGCAAGAGTAGCTGCCATGTCCGCGCTGTTAGACGTTATCCTGCCGGTCTTCATTGTCATCGGATTCGGCTGGCTGGCGGCAAGAACGGGCAAGTTCAGCGAGAGCCATGTCGACGGGCTGATGAAATTCGCCCAGAGCTACGCGCTGCCCTGTGTGCTGTTTCGGGGCGTGGCCGGGCTGGATCTGTCGCTCGCCTACGATCCGGGGATGATGCTCTCTTTCTATATCGGCGCCTTTTCGGGCTTTGCGATCTGCTTTGCCGGAGCGCTGTGGCTGTTCCACCGGCCGCTGACCGATTCCATCGCCATCGGCTTTGCGGGGATGTTCTCGAACTCATTGCTTCTGGGCCTGCCGATCACCGAACGCGCCTATGGGACCGCAGCGCTGGCGGGGAATTTCGCGATCATCTCGGTGCATTCGCCGCTGTTCTACGGGCTCGGCATCTCGCTGATGGAATGGGCGCGTTCACGCGGACAGGGCCTCTCGGCATTTCGACTGTCACGCCAGATCGCGGGCGCGATCCTGCATCAGCCGCTGGTGCTGGGGATCATCTTTGGCTTTGCGGTCAATCTGAGCGGGGTCGCCCTGCCCGGTCCGGTCTGGTCGGCGGTGGATATGCTGGCACTGGCCGCGCTGCCGGCGGCGCTGTTTGGGTTGGGGGGCGTCTTGTTTCGCTACCGCCCCGAGGGGGATCGCTGGACGATTGTGTGGATTTGCTTCACGTCACTGGTGATCCATCCGGCCATCGCCTGGGGGGTCGGGCGCGGAATCTTCGGGATCAGCGATGCGGCTTTGCGCTCGGTGATCCTGACGGCAGCCATGGCGCCTGGCGCCAATGCCTATCTGTTCGCGCATATGTATGGCGTGGCCAAGCGGGTGAATGCCTCGGCGGTGCTGTTTGGTACCGCTTTCTCGATCCTCTCGGTCTGGATCTGGTTGCAAATCCTGCCCTGACGCGGTGAGCCGGAGTTTTAAGGAAAACTCCGGCCCGATTTCTTTCTCAAGAAATCGTCGACGCTTTCAGCGTCCCGTGACACCGCGCATCGCATCCGAGCGGCGGCGCAGTATTTCGATCGTGGTCAGCAACGCGATGGAAATCACAACGAGAATCGTTGCCACGGCAAGGATCGCGGGCGAGATCGCTTCGCGGATGCCATTCCACATCTGGCGGGGAATGGTCTGTTGTTCCGGACCAGCGACCAGCAGGACAGCCACCACCTCGTCGAAAGACGTGACGAAGGCGAACAGAGCGCCCGAGATGACGCCGGGCAGGATCAGCGGCATGATCACCTTGAAAAATGTCGTGCGCGGGTTGGCGCCAAGGCTTGCGGCTGCACGGATCAGCGACTGGTCAAAACCCGACAGGGTAGCCGTCACTGTGATGATTACAAAGGGAATGCCAAGCGCTGCATGGGCGAGGATCACACCGGTATAGGTCGAAGTCAGCCGCCAGGGCTGGTCCTCGGTGCCACAGGTCACGCCGATGACCGAACAGGGGTTCGAATAGAAAAAGAACATCCCCGTCGCCACGATGATGATCGGCACAATCATCGGCGAGATCAGCACCGCCATGATCAGCCGGCGATATGGCATCTCGGGGCGCGACAGGCCAAGGGCTGCGAGCGTGCCCAGCACCGTTGAGAGAATCGTCGCCCAGAAGCCGATGATCACCGAGTTTTTCGCCGCTTTCACCCAGACCGAGTTCTGCCACATATCCGACCACCAGGCCGCGCCGGTGGCGCCGGTCGTTTGCATCCCCTTGACCACCAGCTCGTCATACCAGCGCAGGGAATAGCCCTCCGGATCGAAGCTCAGCATCTTTGAGGTAAAGGTGAAATAGGGCTCTGCGTTGAAAGAGAGCGGCATGATGACAAGGATTGGCGCGATCAGGAAGATGAAGATCAGCGTGCAGATCACGATATAGGCGTAATACCAGGCGCGCTCGAGCGGGTCGGCATAGGTCGGAAGGGCCATGGCTGTCTCCTGACAGGTGGTGTCTTATCTGGCTGCCGCGGGGAGAAAGACGCCGTGGGCGCTTCGCCCCCCGGACCACCAGAGGATATTTAAGGACAGATGAAAGGGACCGGG
Source organism: Pseudogemmobacter sp. TB195 (assembly GCF_058313095.1). Lineage (NCBI taxonomy): Bacteria > Pseudomonadati > Pseudomonadota > Alphaproteobacteria > Rhodobacterales > Paracoccaceae > Pseudogemmobacter > Pseudogemmobacter sp. TB195. Next base: position 88,959 of record NZ_JBZEGG010000022.1, on the reverse strand, counting down.
CTTTTGCCCCTTTCATCGGATTGACGTCAGCCGAGCTTGAGCTTGTCGATGCCGATCAGGCGGTCATAGAGCCAGTAAAGGACCAGCACCCCTGCGAGCAGCATCGCGGCGAGGGCAGCGGCCTGGCTCCAGTTCGATTTGGTCATATGGAACTGGATCTGGTTTGAGAAGAGCTGGCCATCGGCGCCGCCCACAAGCGCGGGCGTGATGTAATAGCCGACCGCCAGAATGAAGACGAGCAGAACCCCTGCGCCGATCCCCGGCAGGGTCTGCGGCAGATAGATCCGGCGGAAGGTGGTCCAGGAGGTGGCGCCAAGCGAGCGCGCCGCGCGGGCATAGCTTGGCGGGATCACCCGCATCACCGAATAAAGCGGCAGCACCATGAAGGGCAGCAGGATATGCACCATCACGATGATCGTACCGGTCTGGTTATAGATCAGCGCGAGCCGCCCGCTGTCATCGATCACCCCCATCGTGACCAGCAGGGAGTTGATCACCCCCTGGCCCTGCAACAACACAATCCAGGACGTCGTCCGCACCAGAAGCGAGGTCCAGAACGGCAGCAGCACGAGGATCATCAGCAGATTGGCCTTCGCCATCGGCAGCGTCGCCAGCATATGGGCAATCGGGAAAGCCAGCAGCAGGCAGATGCCGGTGATCACCGCCGAAAGCAGGAAGGTCCGGACATAGAGCCAGATATAGACGCGGTTCACTTCGGCCACGCGCTCGATACCGCCATCCGCAGAGCGCTGCATATCGATGCCGGAGAGGTAGAAGTCGGTGGTCCAGGGCGATGCCGCCTCCCGCATCGCGACCCACAAAAGCGGCTCGCCCCATTTCCTGTCCTGCTCCAGCAGGGCCTCGCGGTAAGGCGGCTGCAGATCATCCGCCCCGCGCGCAGCCGAGGTGATCAGCGAGCGTGTCCCGGGCACGGAATAGTTGATCCGCGTGCCCGCCTCACCTGCAAGCCGGCTTTCCTTCATAAAAAGCAGGTCGGAGGCGAGTGCGGCATAGGCTGCCTCATCGGGTACGGTGCCGGCCGGATTGGCGGCGAACCAGGCGCCGAGGGCGGGCGAGGCCTTGGAAAACCCGTCATGATAGAAGGAGCGTTGGAGCATCTGCCCGATCGGCAGCGCGAAGGTGATCACGATGAACAGCAAGAGCGGCAGGACCAGCAGGAAGGCCCGCCGTTTCGCCCGCGACTGTGCGGCGGCCAGCGCCACCTTCAGCGGGCGGCCATCGGCTGTCGTCAGCCCGGCGGCGGTGGGATCCATGGTGGTTTCTGCCATAATTCTGTCCTGAAACTTCTGCCCCGCATGTGCAGGGACGCTTATTCTTCTGGTTTGTCCGGCCCGGATCGCGTCTCAGGGCCGGGCGGTCATGGTCCGGTCCTCGAGAGGGCCCGTCGCGGAGTAGGGTCGTCCACGGGCGAGGCCGGTCAGTTGCCGGCGCTGATTTTCAGACCGGCGCGCGCGGCGGGCAGTGCAGCGAATTCGACATCATAAGAGGCGCGTTCTTCCTCACTCATCTGGCTGATCATCACGCGGGTCGTATAGCCGCCTTCGATCACCCCATCGGGCCGAAACCGCATCCAGTCTGAGATCTCGCTTGCGGGGAAAGTCACCGGATCGCCGGCCTTGCCGTGAAAGCCCTGCGGCTGAGCGGCGAGTGTCCCTTCGACAAGACCACCGTGAACACCCGTCAGCACGACCCAGCTGTGTTCGGTGCCAGCATCACCCAGATCAACCGGATGCGCCCATTTCACCATATAGCTGTGATCGGAGAGATCGGATTTCGCAGCCGTCGCCAACACTGATGGCAGGCTCGCACGTGCGGCCTCTATTGCGGCATTCATCGCGATGTCGGCGGTGAGAAAGGCCATCGCCCCCGATTTCGCACCCGTCTCTGCCCCGGTATCTCTGGCCTGCAGCTCGGGCGGAATGGCGAGCACAAGCCCGAGACCAAGAAACAGGGCAGCGGCGATCCGGCTCGGTTGGGCAAAGGTCATCACAGCACTCTGGCGACAGGGAGGGAAATGGCGGCGGTGCGGGAGGATTTGCCCCCCGCACCCCCGTTTCAGCTCAGTTCGACACGAGCCAGGCGTTATAGCGCTCGCCCAGTTCGGTATCGCGGTCGACCCAGAAATCCTGCGACGAGGCCAGCGCATTGCCAAGGTTTTGCGGCGCGGTCGGCAGGTTCGGCAGCATCGGCTTGTCGGTGCCATCGATATTGCCGACGAAAGCTGCGGCCGATTTGCGGGGCGGGCCGTAAGAGATATAAGACGCCGCTTTCGCCGAAACCTCGCTTGAGGTCGCATATTTGATCAGCTCAAGGGCCGCCTCCTCATTGGGGGCGCCTTTCGGGATCGAGAAACCTTCCCATTCATAGACCTGGCCGTCCCAGACGATATCGAAGGGCTTGTTCTCGCCATGGGCCGCGTTGAAGATCCGGCCGTTATAGGCCATGGTCATCACCACCTCGCCATCCGCCAGAAGCTGTGGCGGCTGTGCGCCGGCATCCCAGAACACGGCATCTTTCTTGATCGTATCGAGCTTTGCGAAGGCGCGATCGACGCCTTCCGGGGTCTCGAGCACGGCATAGACCTCGGCCGCCGGAACACCATCCGCCATCAGCGCCATTTCAAGCGTGACTTTAGGGTTCTTGCGAACGCCACGTTTGCCGGGGAATTTCTCGATATCGAAGAAATCGGCGATCGTCTTCGGCCCGGCGCCTTCGGCGAATTTCGTGGTGTCATAGCCGATGATGGTCGCAAAAATATCAGCTGCAACCATGCATTCGGTCACGGTGCCGGGAAGGAAATCGTCCATCGCCTTGGTGCCATCGGCGCCATCAGGCAGATCGGCGCCATCGATCTGGACCAGCTGGCCTTCGTCGCACAGACGCACGGCATCGGCAATTTCAAGCACAGCGACATCAACGGTCACATTGCCCGCATCGACCTGCGCCTTGACCGGGATCGCCGGATTGTCTGAATCGATTGAATTGACCTTGATGCCGGTCTTTTCGGTGAAGGGTTTGAAATAGGCTTCGATCTGGCTGTTGGCATAGGCGCCGCCCCAGCCCATGACCGTGACCTCCTGCGCCAGTGCTGGCAGCGCGAACCCGCCAAGTGCGGTGGAGAGGACGAGCAGTTTTTTCATTATCAGTCTCCCGTGTTGAAAATGGTCCCCTTGCGGGGAAAACAGTGACCCCGGAGCCGCGCGGGTCTTATGCCCGTTTTCGCAGCCTCTGAGGCAAGGCCCCGGTATACCGGGGGGCGCTTACACGCGGCGGTTCTCAGACCGCGTCAAGCGCGCGGGCATCCTGCGGATGCCAGCCAACCTTGATCTTTTCGCCCGGGCTCAGCCGGGTCTGATCCAGGGTATTGCGGCATTTGACCACAAAATCGTCGGTCCCGGCGACGCGCATCCGGGTGCGCAGGATGTCGCCCATATAGATGACCTCCAGCACTTCGGCATCCAGCGTCAGCGCGCCTGGCGGCATCAGCGAGGGCTTGAACTCGATCCGTTCCGGCCGGATCGAGACCAGCGTCTTCTGACCGCTGGCGTTGACATTCACCGGCGTCGCGTCGATCAGCTCGCCGGTCGAAAGCCGCACCCGTGCCTTGCCGCCGCCGATCTCTTCAATCGTGCCCGGCAGCTTGTTGTTCTCGCCGATGAACTGCGCGACAAAACTGTTTTCGGGGCGTTCATACAGATCGGCGGGCGGGGCAAGCTGCTGGATGCGGCCATCATTGAACACCGCGACCCGGTCGGACATGGTCAATGCCTCGCCCTGGTCATGGGTCACATAGACGACCGTGATGCCGAGGGATTCGTGCAGGCGCTTGATTTCAAACTGCATATGCTCGCGCAGCTGTTTGTCGAGCGCGCCGAGCGGCTCGTCCATCAGCACCAGTTTCGGGTCGAACACCAATGCCCGCGCAAGCGCGATACGTTGCTGCTGCCCGCCTGACAATTGCGCCGGGCGCCGCGCGATAAAGGCCCCCATCTGCACCATATCCAGCGCGCGTTTCACCCGCGTCTCGCGATCATCCTTACCCATGCCGCGCACTTCCAGCGGGAAGGAGAGGTTCTCCCCCACCGTCATATGCGGGAAAAGCGCGTAATTCTGGAACACCATCCCGATGCCGCGCTTATGCGGCGGCACCTGATTGATCGGGCGGCCATCCAGAAGGATCTCGCCATGGGTCGCCGTCTCGAACCCCGCCAGCATCATCAGGCAGGTGGTCTTACCCGATCCCGATGGCCCGAGCATGGTCAGAAATTCGCCCTTGGCGATATGGAGGTTCAGATCCTTAACGACCAGCGAGACACCGTCATAGCTTTTTTGAACATGCTCGAAAGCGACGAAAGCGTCGTTCTTCGGATCAACCGTCACTCAGTTCTCCCTGACTTCAGTGCTGGCATTGCCAGCCGAATTCTGCGGCGGATTAACCGCTCTCTTGCCACAGACGTAAGCAAATGCGGCAGCGCAATGCAACGGGCAATAAAAGATCCCGACCGCCAAAGCGATGCAACCGGGGCGCGCAGGAAATCTGCCTGAAAAAGCGCCTGAGAAAAGGAACTCCGCCGCAATGAGGGCCGGTCTTCGGGCCAGGGCAGCACAGTGCAGCAGCCAGGCGTCGAGAGAGGTGCTTACAGACGCCGTGATTTTCCGCAGAGGAAAGGTTGATTCTCGATGCAGCGCCGGCCGATCGGAGAGTTTTCGCCTTAAAACGAGGCAGAATCCGCCCTAACTGATCAGGAAGCGCGCGGCCACTCCGCTATGATCCTGACTGAAGGATCAGTTCGACAGAGCGACCTGCGCGGCCCGTATGTCTCAGACCCGGCTGAACCAGGCCTGCAAGAACCGCACCGGGATATCCAGGCCCGGCTGACAGGCTTCTGGCGGCTTACTCTGCCGCCACCCGCCGCGGCTTCAGCATCGGGCCCAGATAGCGCCCGGTATGGCTGGCCGCGACCTTGGCCACCGCTTCGGGCGTGCCACTGGCAACGATCTGCCCCCCGCCATCACCGCCCTCGGGGCCGATATCAATGACCCAGTCGGCGGTCTTGATGACGTCGAGATTATGCTCGATCACCACCACGGTATTCCCCTGATCAACCAGAGAATGCAGCACCTCGAGAAGCTTCCTCACATCCTCGAAATGGAGGCCCGTGGTCGGCTCGTCGAGGATATAGAGTGTGCGGCCCGTCGCGCGACGGCTGAGTTCCTTCGACAGCTTTACCCGCTGCGCCTCGCCGCCGGAAAGCGTCGTCGCCTGCTGGCCGACCTTGATATAGCCAAGGCCCACCTCACAAAGCGCATCCATCTTTTCCCGGATCGAAGGCACAGCCTGGAAGAAATCGCGCGCATCTTCGCAGGTCATATCAAGAACATCGGCGATGCTTTTGGTCTTGAACTTGATTTCCAGCGTCTCGCGATTGTAGCGCTGCCCTTTGCAAGTCTCGCAGGTGACATAGACATCGGGGAGGAAATGCATCTCGATCTTGATGACGCCGTCGCCCTGACAGGCCTCACATCGCCCGCCTTTGACGTTGAACGAGAACCGCCCCGGCCCATAGCCGCGCGCTTTCGCCTCGGGCAGGCCGGAAAACCAGTCGCGAATATGGGTAAAGGCGCCGGTATAAGTCGCCGGATTGGACCGCGGCGTTCGCCCAATGGGGCGCTGGTCGATATCGATGACCTTGTCGAGATGCTCGAACCCTTTGATCGTCTCGCAGGGCGCCGGTGTCTCATGCGCGCCATTCAGCTTGATCGCAGCGGTTTTGTAGAGTGTCTCGATGGTCAGGGTCGATTTTCCGCCCCCCGAAACCCCCGCGACACAGACAAACTCGCCCAGCGGGAATTCGGCGGTCACGTCTTTGAGGTTATTCCCGGAAGCCTTTACAACGGTGAGCTTTTTCCCGTTCCCCTTGCGACGCTCCTTGGGCACTGCAATCTCGCGCTGCCCCGAAAGATACTGGCCGGTCAGGCTGTCGGGATTGGCCGCGATCTCGGCCGGAGTGCCGCGCGCGATGATCTGGCCACCATGGACGCCAGCCCCCGGGCCGATGTCGAAAACATAATCCGCCTCGCGGATTGCATCCTCGTCATGTTCGACCACCAGCACGGAATTGCCCTGATCGCGCAGCCCTTTCAGGGTCGTCAGCAAGCGGTCATTGTCGCGCTGATGCAGCCCGATCGAGGGCTCGTCCAACACGTAAAGCACCCCCGTCAGCCCCGAGCCGATCTGTGAGGCGAGCCGGATCCGCTGGCTCTCGCCGCCGGAAAGCGTGCCGGCATTCCTTGCCATCGTCAGGTAATTCAGCCCGACATTCACAAGGAATCCAAGACGTTCGCGGATTTCCTTCAGAATTGCCTTTGCGATTTCATTCTGCTGCCCGGTCAGCGATTCATGCGCGGTCGAGATCCAGTCAAACGCCTCCTGGATCGATTTCTGCACCACCTGGCCGATATGCAACCCGGCGATCTTCACTGCCAGCGCCTCGGGTTTCAGCCGGTAGCCATTGCAGGAAGAACAGGGGCGATTATTCTGATACCGCTCCATTTCCTCACGCGACCAGGAACTGTCGGTCTCGCGGTAGCGGCGTTCCATATTGGGGATGATGCCTTCGAAAAGACGGCGCACCTTATAGACGCGACCATTCTCATCATAGGTGAAGTCAATCTCCTCCCCCTTTGATCCGTAAAGGAAAAGCTGGCGGATCTGCTCCGGCAGGTCGCGCCATTTGGTCTTTTTGTCAAAGCCGTAATGCTTCGCCAGACAATCGACGGTCTGGGTAAAATAGGCTGATTTCGATTTCGCCCAGGGGGCTATCGCGCCCTGCAGGATCGAAAGGCCCTGATCGGGCACAACGAGACGCTCGTCAAAAAACAGCTCGACACCGAGACCGTCGCAGGAGGGACAGGCCCCGAAGGGCGCGTTGAAGGAAAACAGCCGCGGCTCAATCTCGGCAATGGTAAAGCCGGAAACCGGGCAGGCGAATTTCTCGGAATAGGTTTTGCGCTCGGCGCCCTCGTCGGCCATTTCGATGACCGCTATGCCATCGGCGAGGTTCAGCGCGGTGCGGAAACTGTCGGCAAGCCGCACCTCCAGCCCCTCGCGCACCACGATGCGGTCGACCACCACGTCGATATTATGGCGGAATTTCTTGTCGAGTGTCGGCGGTTCTTCCAGCTCGTGGAATTCGCCATTCACCTTGACCCGCTGGAAGCCCTGTTTACGAAGTTCCAGGAATTCCTTTTTATATTCGCCCTTACGGTCGCGCACGATGGGGGCCAGAAGATAGGCGCGAGTGCCTTCCGGCATTGCCATCACCGCATCGACCATATCCTGCACCTGCATCGCGGTGATCGGCAGCCCGGTCGCCGGGGAATAGGGCACGCCGACACGCGCGAACAACAGACGGAGGTAGTCGTAAATTTCGGTAACCGTCCCCACCGTCGAACGCGGGTTCTTCGACGTGGTCTTCTGTTCGATGGAGATCGCCGGGCTCAGACCCGAGATATGGTCAACATCGGGCTTTCCGGCCATGTCGAGGAACTGGCGCGCATAGGCCGAGAGGCTCTCGACATAGCGGCGCTGCCCTTCGGCATAGATCGTGTCAAAGGCCAGCGATGATTTACCCGAGCCCGACAGCCCGGTGATCACCACGAACTGATCGCGCGGAATATCAAGATCGACGTTCTTCAGATTATGTTCGCGCGCGCCGCGCACTTCGATAAACTTATGCTCGGCCATCATCACACCGCCATCTCGACACTCAGGGGATAAACGCGAAAGAGAGATAGGGTAAAAACTGCGCCGCGCCAACTGCAATTCGTGAACGAAATATGAACATTATTCAACTTAGCGGGGCCTGCGCATTTTGTCGCCGGCGCCCACGCAGGCGATGCCCCCTCAGACTGCACAGGCCGGCCTGGCTGTGAAACCTGCACAACAAGCGGACCGTGACAGATGTATCGCGGAGTCTCTGCACAGGCCCGGTCCTGTGGGACATTATCGGGCGCAGCCTGGCGATGATGCAGCAGGGCTCGGATGAGCCTGGTCATATCACCAGTCTGCCGACCTCCATCGCGACGGGTCTCGCGCGATTTGGCCTCGGCCCCGTGATGCTGCCGCTGCTCGACCGCGACGCCGAGGGTGATGACCTGATCCGTGCCTGGCGTCAGCACCCGGTTCGCGCTGCGATCAGAAGAATTGCCGACCGACCGCTATCTGGCGGTCGAAGGCGCGAACGGGCTGATCGCGCCGGACGGCGAACTGATCTAAGCGCTGCTCGCGGGAATCGCCGTTTCACAGCTGTTTCGCGCGACCGATCTCATGATCGTGCCGGCCAGCCCCGGCAAGGCCGGCAGACTGCGCCCGTTCCTCGCCCATCCCGGCGCGACGCCATATCTCAATTTCTAAGAGGCCGGACTCCTGGCAGGTGGCGCTTTTGAGAACGCGGCGCTATGCGGGCTCTGGTCACCGATGGCGGCCGCCCGGCGGCCGAGGCCTGCCGTTTGAGACCCAGCGATTCCGGCTGCCCGCCGCAGATCCTTGTGACCCGGGTGATCCCCGCCAGTGACACTTTCATGGCCGCCCATATCGCAGACGAACTGCGCGCGCGGCCCCGCGAGGCGGCTTTGCACGCCGCCCTCCTGGCCGCCTCCACCTGTGTTTCCGAAGATATCAACTGATGACTCAATCCTGCGGACCTACTCGCGCGAGGTAGCCCTGTCCCGCAAAAACGGTACGCCCATGGTTGCCCTGCAATCGACCATCCTCACCCATGGCATGCGCTGGCCGGAAAATGTCGGAATTGCCGCCAGGGTCGGGGCTGAAATCCGCGCCGCCGGAGCCGTGCCCGCGACCATGGCGGTGCTACAGGTCCGCATCCATATCGGGCTGTCTGATTCAGAGCTGAACACCCCAGGCCAGTTCACCGATCTGGCGAAGCTTTCGCGTGCCGATCTTGCGGCCTGCCTGGTCCGGGGCGGCAATGGCGCGACGACGGTGGCGGCGACGATGATCTGCACACGGCCTGCGGGGATCTCCACTTTCGCGACCGGCGGCATCGGCGGCGTGCATCGTGGCGCCGAGGCCTCGTTCGATTTCTCTGCCAATCTCCAGGAGCTCCCCCAGACCCCGGTAAAGGTGGTGGCGGCGGGTTGCCAAGGCGATTCCAGACCTGCCGAAGCCCCTGCGCTATCCTGAAACCGCCGGCGTGCCGGCGATCGCTTGCGGCCAGGACGATCTGCCGGCCTTCTGGTCGCGCGACACGGCCCTGAAGGCGCCCCCGCGAATTGATGATCCGGCGCAAATCGCGGCAGCGGCGGCCATGCGCGCGGTCCTCGCGCATTCCCGGCGGCCAGCTGGCTGTCAACCCGATCCCCCAGGAACGTGAGATCCCGCTGACCGAAATCATGCCCATCTCGAGGCCGCGCTGGTCGAGGTCGCGGCGGGTCACATCAAAGCAAAACAGGTGATGCCCTGCCCTCTCGAGCGGATCTGTGAGCTGACCGGCGACCACGGACTGGCCGCGAACATCGCACTGGTGCTGAACAATGCCCGGTTCGCCGCCCGGATCGCGACGGGTTCGGTAAAACATGCCTGATCTCTATGGATTTTCCCTGATCGCCCATTGCGCGGGGGGCATCCCCCCCCCTAGATTAGCGCTATCAGGGAGTTAGTATGTCCGATCCGATCCTGCCCGTTCCGCCCCAAAAGCGCGGCTTCTTCGCAAGCCTGAGGGCCAGCTTTCTCACCGGCCTCGTCGTCGTCTTGCCGGTCGGGCTGACGCTCTACCTCGTCTGGGCGGTGATCGGCTGGATCGACGGCTGGATCCTGCCGTTGATCCCGGCCTATTGGCAGCCCGATGCGGTGCTTTTGCGCTATCTCGGGCCGGAATATGAATTCCCGGTGCGCGGTGTCGGTGTGCTGGTGTTCCTGATTTTCACCATCCTCGTCGGCTGGATCGCCAAGGGGCTGATCGGGCGTTCGATCATCCGCAAGGCCGAGACGATGGTCGACCGGATGCCGGTGGTACGATCTGTTTACGGTGCGATCAAACAGGTGGCAGAAACCTTCTTCAACAAGAAGGAAACCAGTTTCGACAAGGCCTGCCTGGTCGAGTTTCCCCGCCCCGGCTCCTGGGCGCTTGGTTTCATCTCAACGCGCCCGAAAGGCGAGATCGCGGAACGCCTCGCCACGCTCGGCGGCGAGATGTCGGCGGTGTTTGTCGGGCTGACGCCCTTCACCAGCGGCATGCTGATCTTTGTTCCGACGCGCGAGCTGGTGATCCTTGATGAGACCGGCGTCGATGATGCGGCCAAGCTGATCGTCTCGGGCGGGCTGGTCTATCCGACCCCGAAAGAGCCGGCCTGATCACGGTAAAGCAGTCTCAGCCGAAAAGAGCCGCCAGGTCCACGGAAGATTCGCGCCCGATCTTATCCGCACACTTGCTCACAAACCCCTCGGCAGAGGCGCGGCCAGCTTCGAACAACCGTTCAATCAGCGCAGCGGAGGGCTGCAGTTTTGAACTTGCCGAAAGCTCATTCATCAGCAGATCGTCAAGAACCATATGGAGGCGCAGATCCTTCATCTGGTCCGGCTGGACCCGTCCCTCGGCAATCAGCCGTCTGACAAAAGCAATCGAGCGCAGTTCTGACAGAAGCGTCGCATTGAAGCTGATCTCATTGATCCGGTTCTGGATCTCGAGCGGCGTCTCGGGCAGATCCTCGCGCCGCAGCGGGTTGACATGCACGATCAGAATATCGTCGGGCAGCGCCCGGTCATAAAGCGGCCAGAGCGAGGGATTGCCGGCGAAACCGCCATCCCAATAGGCCTCGCCACCGATCTCGACCGCCTGGAAAACCGAGGGCAGGCAGGCCGAGGCCATCAGCGCCTCGGGCGTAATCTCGTCGCCCCGGAAGACGCGAGCCTTGCCGGTACGGACATTGGTGGCGCCGATGAAAAGCGCGGGGCCGGCATTGGCACAGACATGGCTGAAATCGAGATCACGGATGACCGGCTCTAACGGATTGCGCCAGGCGGCGCCCCAGGAATAGGGGCTGTAGATCTGTGCCGCCATTCCCTGCGGGCTGACGGGCATCAGCGCCTCGGTCACATCCTGGACCATGCGCATCATCGGCAGGAAGGGCTGAAACAAGGGCAGCAAAATACGAAAGTCACCGATATCAGCGATATCGTCCCAGAGCCGGCGCAGCCGCTTGCGCGCCGCCTCGCGGCCGCCCGCAACCAGACCGGCCTTCAGGGCCGCGCCATTCAGCGCCCCCGCAGAGGTGCCGCTGATGGCGGCGAACTCCAAGTCCCGCTCCTCGAGAAGCCGGTCAAGAACCCCCCAGGTATAGGCGCCATGCGCGCCTCCCCCCTGCAATGCAAGGCTGATGGCCGTCATAGATCTACCTCTTTTGCTGCCCTGACGTCCCGCCGCCGCGTCAGCGCCGTTTCCTGCACAGGAAACGGTCCGGATCCTGTGCAGGATCCGGGGCGCGCGCGCCCCGCGTCGTGCTGTCGTAACCTCCTAAAGCGCGGTCCAGCCTCCGTCGACAGAGATCGTCGTCCCGGTCACCTGGGACGCATAATCCGAGCACAACCAGACCACGGTGCCGCCGATCTGTTCGGTGGTGACGAACTGACGCGAGGGCTGGCGGTCGAGCATTACCTCACGGATCACGGTGTCGCGATCCATATTGTGAACCTTCATCTGATCGGGGATCTGCGCCTCGACCAGCGGTGTCAGCACATAGCCCGGGCAGACCGCGTTACAGGTGATTCCCTGGCCCGCCGTCTCCAGCCCGACGGTCTTTGTCATGCCCACCACCCCGTGTTTCGCAGTGACATAGGCCGATTTGAACGGGCTCGCCGTCAGCCCATGCGCCGAAGCGATATTGACCACCCTGCCCCAGCCCTTTGCCCGCATCCCCGGCAGCGCCACTGCCGTGGTATGGAAGGCCGAGTTCATGTTGATCGCGATGATCCGGTCCCAGGTCTCGACCGGAAACTCATCGATCGGGGCCACATGCTGGATGCCCGCATTGTTGATGAGGATGTCGCACCCGCCGGCCTCTTCCACCAGCGCCCGCGCCTGCGCGCCCGAGGAAAGATCGGCCTGGATATAGCGCGCCTTCACGCCGAATCTTTTGGTGAAACTCTTCGCGAGATCGTGATCCTCCGCGCGATCGGTAAAGCTGTTGAGGATAATTTCGGCCCCCGCCTTCGCAAGTTCCTCAGCGATTCCGAGACCGATTCCCGAATTCGAACCGGTGATCACCGCGCGTTTTTCCCTCAGATCCATGACCCGATACTCCATGCTGCACCTGCAAGGAACTCTAGCGTCTGAACCCGGGAATTCCAGCAAGGATTGGTAAATCTATGGTGTTCTCAGGCTGCCTGCTCTTGCATCACATATGGCCTTTGGGCCAAAAAAAACGCCGGCGCTAGGCCGGCGTTAAGTCGTTGAGGCAGGTTTCATACAGGCAAGAAACCTATCGAGCAGTGAGTCTTATATAGTCCTCTCTGCGCCGATGGCCAAGCTAAAAGTTTGAAAACCCTGGCCCCTCGGCTTAGGGTCACGCCAATACACCATGACGGCCCAGGGATTGTTTCCACTATGTCGACCGAATCTCCCCTGCGACCGATGCGCCGCAACCCGGCTCTTATGGGGGCTCTTGCAGGCCTGGTTCTGGCGGCTTTGCTGCCGCACCCTGCAGTTGCAGAACCAAAGCATGGCATAGCTATGTATGGAGAGCCCGGGCTCCCCCCGGATTTTGTGTCACTCCCCCAGGTCAACGCCGATGCGCCCAAGGGCGGCGCGATCACCATTGCGCTTCCTGGCACCTTTGACAGCCTCAATCCTTTCATCACTTCGGGCCAGCCGGTGGTCAGCGTCTCTCCCCTGGTGACCGAGACGCTGCTGGGTCGAAATTACGACGAACCCTTCTCGCTTTACGGGCTGCTGGCCGAATCGGTTGAGACGGATGCGGCACGGACATACGCAGAATTTACCCTTCGTGAGGCGGCCCGATTCTCTGACGGATCGCCGGTGACCCCTGAAGATGTGCTCTGGTCTTTCGAGACGCTCGGGACCGATGGCGCGCCGCGCTATCACACCGCCTGGAAAAAGATCGCCAAAGCCGAACAGACCGGCCCGCGCAAGGTGCGATTCACCTTCACCACCGAAGACCGTGAATTGCCGCTGATCCTCGGCCTGCGCCCGATCCTGAAAAAGGCCAGCTGGGACGGGCGCGATTTTACCGCGACCAGCTTTGATCCCCCGCTTGGCTCCGGCCCCTATCTTGTCGAAAAAGTCGAACGCGGCACCAGCGTCATCTATCGCCGCAATCCCGACTGGTGGGGCAAGGATCTGCCCTTCAACCGGGGTCAGTGGAACTTTGATGAGATCCGCTATGAGTATTTCGCCAATCCCCAGGCGATTTTCGAGGCGTTCAAATCCGGCTTCATCACCAGTTTCCGCGAGACCAACCCGTCGAAATGGGCGACCGCCTATGACTTTCCGGCGCGGCTTGCGGGCGATGTGGTGAAATCGGAAATCCCGCATCACCGGCCCTCGGGAATCGAAGGCTTCGTGTTCAATACCCGCAACCCGCTGTTTCAGGACTGGCGGGTGCGCGAGGCGCTGATCCAGGCCTTCCATTTCGAATTCGTCAATCAGGTGATCAATGGCGGTGTGCAGCCCCGGATCGAAAGCTATTTCTCGAACTCGCCGCTTGGCATGATCCCCGGCACACCGGCCGTGGGGCTGGAACGCGCGTTGCTGGAGCCTTTTGCCGACAGCCTCATCCCCGGCACGCTGGAAGGGTATCGGCTGCCCTTTGCCAGTGATGAGCGCGATTACCGCCGCAAACTCAGGGGTTCGGCGCGGCTCATGGAAGAGGCCGGCTGGCTGGTCGATGACCGGGGCGTGCTGCGCGATGCCGACGGCACACCGTTCCGCTTCGAGATCCTTCTGAGCGTCGGCCAGGACGAGCTGATCGCGGTCGCCTCGATCTGGGTCGAGGCGCTGAAACAGCTGGGCGTCGAGGCGCGGGTCTCGATCATCGACGCGGCCCAGATGCGCGAACGCACCAAGGATTACAATTTCGAAGTCACCCATTACATCCGCTCGCTCTCGCTCTCGCCCGGGAATGAGCTGGTGCTTTATTGGGGTTCGGGGGGCGTCACGAGCCCGGGCAGCGGCAACTGGATGGGGATGAACTCGCCCGCCGCCGATGCAATGATCGCGGCCCTGTTGCGCGCCGACAATCCGGAGGCCTTTCAGGCCGCCGTCCGGGCGCTGGACAGGATCCTGACCGCCGGGCGCTATGTCATGCCGATCTGGTATTCCGACCGCGCCCGCATCGCGCATCGCAAAGAGCTGCGCTATCCGGCAAAAATCCCACTCTATGGCGACTGGAACGGGTTCCAGCCGGATACATGGTGGTATCAGGCCGATTGAGTGGCTATATTCTCGCGCATAAAATCGGGTTCGGGACCGCGCAGATGGTCCGGCCTTTGGGCAGAAAGGCAGTAAGATCATGAAAAAGCTTCTTCTTCTTGGTGCGCTTGTCGCAGGGCTTGCAGGCTGCAACACGGTTGCGGGCGTGGGCGACGATGTCTCTGGCGGCGCGCGCACCGTGCAGGGCTGGTTCTGAGGCGCTTTCGGTCAAGGCCTTCCGGCTCTGACCTGAGCGCATCTGCGACGACCGCGCCCTTTGGGAGAGCAGTTTCCTGACTTTCCCGAAGCCACGGTGACCATCCCCTTCATGCGCTGTCAGACTGCGTACCGGCCACAGGGCTGTGGCATGACGTCGGGGCTGAATTCCTTGCGGGGACGCTAAGTCCCCATGCCTGTGACAACCCGCTCCCTGGCTTGTGCCGGGCCGGGCTGCGGATTATGCCGGACGCAGCCGCCCTGCCCCTGCATCCCGCGCCCGGAGGCCGTCGCAATGATGGACTTTACCGACCCCAGCCGTTTCAACCTCGCCGGACATGTGCTGCGCGCCGGGGCGGCAACGCCCGACAAAGTTGCACTGGCGGTTCTGAGCCTGACGGGTGCGACTCGCTGGAGCTATGCGCGGCTGATCGCCTCGGTCCGGGGGCTTGCGGGCTGGCTGCTGGATGAAGGGCTGCGGCCCGGCGACCGGCTGCTCCTGCGGCTGGGGAATACGCCGGATTACCCGCTTTGCTATCTTGGTGCGATGGCGGCCGGGATCGTGCCCGTCGCGACCTCGCCCCTTCTGACCGGGCCTGAAATCACCCGCATGGCCGCGCAGGTCAGCCCGAAAGCGGTGATCGCCGGTGAAGGCATCGCCTGCCCCGAGGGGCTGCGCTGCCTGACCGTGCCGCCCGCGCCCGAGACCCTGCCCCCCGCCGACTGGCACCCCGGCCCGGCCGGGCGCGAGGCTTATATCGTTTTCACCTCCGGCACCTCAGGCACGCCGCTGGCGGTGCGCCACGCCCATCGCGCCATTCTCGGCCGCCAGCCGATGCATGACGGCTGGGAGGGACTGCGGCAAGAGGACCGGCTTTTGCATTCGGGCGCTTTCAACTGGACCTATACGATGGGAACCGGTCTGATGGACCCCTGGACGGTCGGGGCGACCGCGCTGATTGCCGCGCCCGATATCGCGCCGGAACAGCTCGCCCTGGTGCTCAGACGCCATGATGCGACGATCTTCGCCTCGGTGCCCGCGATCTTCCGCCGTCTGCTGCGGGGGCCGCTGCCCGCGCTCCCGCGCCTGCGCCACGCGCTTTGCGCCGGTGAGGCACTGCCCCCCGCTTTGCGCAGCGACTGGCAGGCGAAGACCGGAACCGACATCCATGAAGCCCTGGGGATGAGCGAGATCTCGACCTTTCTCTCGGGCAGTCCCGCCCGCCCCGCGCCCCCGGGAAGCTGCGGCTTTCCGCAACCCGGCCGCCGCATCGCAGTGCTGGATGATGCCGGCCAGCCGGTCGCCCCGGGCGAGACCGGCCATCTGGCCATCGCAACCGATGATCCGGGGCTCATGCTGTCTTATGAGGGATCCGCTGCCCCCTCAGGGCCGTGGTTCACCACCGGCGATCTTGTCGCGACCGATGCAAGCGGCGCCTTCCATTACCAGGGCCGCGCCGACGAGATGATGAATGCAGGCGGCATCCGCGTCAGCCCGCGCGAAGTCGAAATCGCATTGGCAGGCCTCCCCGGGATCACCGAACTGGCCGTGGCTGAAATCGAGCCGCCAGGCGCCACCCCGGACAGCGGCACCCGCATCATTGCGTGTTTTTACGCAGGCGAGGCTGTGTCTGATCGCACCGCAAATGGCTTTGCAGCCGCGCGCCTCGCGCGCTATAAGTGCCCGCGCGCCTGGATACCGCTCTCAACCCTCGGGCTGACGGAATTGCCGCGTGGTCCGACCGGCAAAGTGCTCCGCCGCCGTCTCGTGGCCTTGTATATGGAGACGGGTTGTCATCCCCCCCGAGCCGGAAAGCCTCACAATGACCATCGACGCAACCCGGCCTGACGTCAGGCTGGACATCTTTATCGACCCCGTCTGCCCCTGGTGCCATATCGGGATGCAGAACCTTGAACGTGCGCTTGCCGCCGCGCCAGGGCATCCGTTTCGCCTGCAATGGCATCCGTTCCGGCTGAACCCCGATATCCCCGCCGAGGGTGTCGACAAGCGCAGCTATCTCGCCGCCCGTTTCGGGGGCGAGGAGAAAGTCAGTGAGGTCAATGAACGTCTGCGCCAGGTGGCCCGTGACGCCGGCGGCGAAATCGACCCTGACCGTCCGTCCCGCATTCCCAATACGCTTGACGCGCATCGGCTGATCGACTGGGCCGGGATCGAAGGCGTGCAGCATGAGGTTGTCACCCTCATCCTCCAGGCCTATTGGGACGAAGGCCGTGACATCGGGGATGCCGAAGTGCTGGCCGATATCGCCGCCAGTGCCGGCATGAACCGAGAGGCGACGCTGCGGCTTTTGCAGTCGGATGCCGATAAATCAGAGCTGATTGCCCGAGAGACCGAGGCCCGCCGCAAAGGTGTGAATGCGGTGCCCACCTTCCTCGTTGCACAGCAATATGTCGTAAACGGAGCACAACCCCCTGAATTCTGGGGGAATGTGATCCAGGAAATAACAAAGACCTGAAATATGAAAACTCCGAACAGCCCGCATGCGCCGGGCCCCAATCACGCGAAACCGGCGCTGAGCCAGCCCGAATTCATCGCGCTGATTGCCATGCTTTTCGCGACCATCGCGCTTTCCATCGACGCGATGCTGCCCGCGATCACCGATATCGGCAAGCTCCTCTCCCCCGAGGCGCCCAACCGCGCCATGCTGATCATCGGCGCCTTCTTCCTCGGGATGGGGCTGGGCACCTTTGTCTCCGGCCCCCTCTCTGATGCCTGGGGCCGCAAACCGGTGATGATGATCGGCGGCGCGGTCTATTGCGCGGCCTCGCTGGTCTGCTACTTCGCAGGTTCACTCGAAATGCTGATCGTGGCCCGCGTGGTCCAGGGCATCGGCGCCGCGGGCCCGCGCACGGTGTCGCTTGCCATGGTGCGCGACATGTATAGCGGCCGCGAAATGGCCCGGATCATGTCCTTTGCGATGATGATCTTCATGGTCGCCCCCGCCATTGCCCCGCTGATGGGTCAGGCCGTGATCCATCTTGCCGACTGGCACGCGATCTTCCTCGTCTTCGTGGTGTTTTCGCTGGTCAGCCTTGTCTGGCTCGGCCTGCGGCAGCCCGAAACCCTGCCGGTGCGCGACCGCATCCCGCTGAATGTGCCCCGTCTGATCGCTTCGGCAAAGGATATGTTCTCGCATCGCGTCGTGGTGGTGACGATCCTGATCCAGACGCTGGTGATGGCGGTGCTGGTCGCGCTGCTCTCCTCGATCTCGCCGGTCTTCGAACAGCATTTCGAACGCGGCGCGGAATTTCCGCTCTGGTTCGCCCTGGCGGCCGGGTTCTCGGCGATGGGCTCGCTTGCCAATGCGCGCCTCGTGATGACCGTGGGCATGCGCCGCGTGATCACGCTGACCTTTGCGGCGGTTTTGCTGGTCTCGGTCCTCGTGCTGGCCTCGCTGCTCTGGATCGCGCTGCCGCAGGAGCTGGAATTTGCCCTGTTCATGATCTGGATCATCAGCCTCTTTTGCATGATGAGCCTGACCATGGGCAATCTCAACGCCCTTGCGATGGAACCGGTGGGCCATATCGCAGGCTTCGCCGCCTCGATCATGGCGGGGGTCTCGACCGTCCTGTCGGTGGTCATCTCGCTGCCGGTCACCCAGAGCTTTTCCGGCAGCCATCTGCCGCTGGTGGCGGGTTCGGTGGTCTTCCTCGGCCTCGCGCTGGCTCTGATGCGCCTCACCAGACGCTGATCCCTGATCGGGACCAGCTCTTTCCCCTGATAAAAACATTCCGGCCAGAGGCATCCGGTATCAGAAATAAGGCGCGCGGTTACTTATCGCGCGCCTTTTCTGCTAGATCACGGGCAATGGCGAAAGCCCCCCGGATCCGCTCGGCCTCGGTTTTCATCTCGCCCAGCAGCACGATCTTATTGCCCTGCACTTTCGCAGCCGGCCCCTGGGCTTTCAGGAACTCCACCAGCCCCGCCGGATTGGCAAATCGGTCATTCTGGAAGGTCAGCGTCGCGCCTTTTGGCCCGGCATCCAGCCGGTTTATCCCCGCCTTTTTCGCCATCGCCTTGATGCGCACGATCAGCATCAGCGTATTGACCTCTTTCGGGATCGCGCCGAACCGGTCGATCAGCTCGGCGGCAAAGCCCTCCAGCTCCACCTTGGACGAAAGCCCCGACAGCCGGCGATACAGCCCCAGCCGGATATCGAGATCGGGAATATACGTCTCCGGGATCATCACCGGCACATTGAGGTTCAGCTGCGGTGACCAGTCATCCGAGACATCCGCCAGCCCGTCGATCTCGCCCGATTTCAGCTTGGCAATCGTCTCTTCCAGCATGTGCTGATAGAGCTCATAGCCGACCTCGCGGATATGGCCAGACTGTTCCTCGCCAAGTAGATTGCCGGCCCCGCGCAGATCGAGATCGTGGCTGGCCAGATTGAACCCTGCGCCAAGGCTGTCAAAACTCGCCAGCAATTTCAGGCGTTTTTGCGCCTGCGGTGTCAGGATCATCCGGGGCCGCGTTGTGAGGTAACAATAGGCGCGGGTCTTGGACCTGCCCACCCGCCCCCGGATCTGATAGAGTTGCGACAGGCCGAACATATCGGCGCGATGCACGATCATCGTATTCGCGGTCGGGATATCCAGACCGGATTCGACGATGGTCGTCGCCACCAGCACATCGAACCGCCCGTCATAGAACTGGTTCATCCGCTCATCGAGATCGCCCGCCGCCAGCTGGCCATGCGCGATGACATAAGACACTTCCGGCACATGCGCCTTGAGGAATTCCTCGATCTCGGGAATGTCGGAAACACGCGGCACCACGAAGAAGGATTGCCCGCCGCGATAGCGTTCGCGCAGCAGTGCCTCGCGCAGCGTCACCGTGTCGAATTCAGAGACATAGGTGCGGATCGCCAGACGGTCCACCGGCGGCGTTGCGATGATCGACAGATCGCGCACCCCGGTCAGCGACAGTTGCAGCGTGCGCGGGATCGGCGTCGCCGTCAGCGTCAGCACATGCACCTCGGAGCGCATCTCTTTCAGGCGTTCCTTATGCGACACGCCGAAATGCTGCTCCTCGTCGATGATCAGAAGGCCGAGGTTCTTCAGCGACACGCCCTTGGCCAGCAGCGCGTGGGTCCCTACGACGATATCGACGCCGCCCTCGGCGAGGCCCTTCCTGGTCTCTGCCGCCTCTTTCGCGCCGACAAAGCGCGACAGGGGCCGCACATTCAGCGGAAAGCCCCGGAACCGTTCAGCAAAACTGCGGTAATGCTGGCGCGCGAGCAAAGTGGTCGGGCAGATCACGGCGACCTGCATCCCCGCCATCGCCGCCACAAAGGCCGCGCGCATCGCAACCTCGGTCTTGCCAAAGCCCACATCGCCGACGATCAGCCGGTCCATGGGCGAGCCCTTTTCCAGATCCGCCACCACATCGGCAATCGCCGAAAGCTGGTCATCGGTCTCGGGCCAGGGGAAGCGGGCGGCAAAGGCCTCCCATGCCGAATGCGGCGCCTCAAGAATCGGGGCCGAACGCAGCATCCGCTCTGCCGCGACCCGCATCAGCTTGTCGGCGATCTCACGGATGCGTTCCTTGAGTTTCGCCTTCTTCGCCTGCCATGCGCCGCCGCCAAGCCGGTCCAGAAGCCCCTCTTCATGGCCATAACGCGACAGAAGCTCGATGTTCTCGACCGGCAGGTAGAGTTTCGCCTCTTCGGCATATTCGATCATCACCATCGCATGGGGGGCCCCAAGCGCGGTGATGGTCTCGATCCCCAGATAGCGCCCGACGCCATGTTCCACATGCACGACCAGATCGCCCACGGAAAGACTGTCGACCTCGCGCAGGAAATTCTCGGCCTTGCGCTTGCGCGCCGGTTTGCCGACCAGCCGGTCGCCCAGCACATCCTGTTCCGAGATGACGGCAAGGCCTTTGGCGGTGAACCCCGCCTCCAATGCCCAGATCATCTGCGACACATGGCCGCCCACTTTTCCCTGGCCCTTTGCCGGCAGCTGATCCAGATCGCGCAGATCGCGGATCGTTTCGGTCGCGATCTTCTGATCCGACAAAAGCCCCCGCAGACGCTCCATCGCGCCTTCGGACCAGGAAGCCAGCACGACATGACGATCCGCGCGCAAAGCGCGGATGTGATCGGCCAGGGCCTCGAAGAGATTGATGCTTTCCTGCTGGCGTTCGGGGGCGAAAGACCGCCCCGCGCGCGCGCCCGCATCCAGCACGCCCGGCCCCGGGCTTTGCGCCAGAGGCGACAGCCGGATCTCGCGCCGGTCGGCCAGGGCCGCCTTCCAGCCGGCCTCGTCGAGATAGAGCCCCTGCGGCTGCACCGGCTTATAGGGGCTGTCCATCTTTGCCCGGGCCGCCATCGCGTCATTGCGGGCGTCATAAGCATCCTCGACCGCCTCCCAGCGGGCGAGCTGCATCGGGACCACCTGGTCATCCAGCATCACGGTGGCATCGGGAAGGTAGTCGAACACCGTCTCCAGCCGCTCATGGAAAAAGGGCAGCCAATGCTCCATCCCCTGATGTTTGCGCCCCGCGCTGACCGCTTCGTAAAGCGGATCATCCGAGCCTCCGGCGCCGAATTCCACCCGGTAATTCTGCCGGAACCGGCTGATCGCAGCCTCGTCAAGTATCACCTCGGACATCGGCGAGAATTCAACCGATTTCAGCTTTTCCGTGGTGCGCTGACTTGTCGCGTCAAACCGGCGGATGCCGTCAAGCTGATCACCGAAGAAATCCAGCCGCACCGGCCCGCCAACCCCGGGCGGCCAGATATCGACGATACCGCCCCTGAGCGCGTAATCCCCGGTTTCGGACACGGTCGAGACCGGCGTGAACCCCATCCGGGCCAGAAAATCCCTGAGCCGCTTTTCATCGACCCGGTCGCCAAGCCTCGCCTGGAACGAAGACGCCCGGACCACATCGCGTGCCGGAATCCGCTGCGTGGCGGCATTCAGTGTGGTGATCAGGACAAAGGCGCCCGCCATGCCATCGGCCAGCGCCGCCAGCACCGACATGCGGCGCGCGGATGTCTCGGGATTGGGCGAGACCCGGTCATAGGGCAGACAATCCC
The DNA here is from genome assembly GCF_058313095.1 of Pseudogemmobacter sp. TB195. Classification (NCBI taxonomy): domain Bacteria; kingdom Pseudomonadati; phylum Pseudomonadota; class Alphaproteobacteria; order Rhodobacterales; family Paracoccaceae; genus Pseudogemmobacter; species Pseudogemmobacter sp. TB195. The sequence goes on along the minus strand of NZ_JBZEGG010000022.1, from coordinate 67,208 downwards.
AGGCCGGGAAGCTCAGGACCGGCACGCCCGGCGCGAAAGCCGCGAGCGCCACCCGCATCGCTTCAGCCCGCTTGTCATCGCGTGCAACAAAAATCACCGGCGCCCCGCGCTCCAGCTCACGCGCAAGCAGGTGCCCGTCATAGCCCTCGGGGGCGCCTCCGAGAATGATCGGCAGACGTGTGGTCATGGCAGGTCAGATAAGCTCATCAGAAGTCAGTGGAAAACGGTATAGGACAGATTGCGCCACATGCCGAACAGCGAGGTGATGAAGATCGCGAACATCCCCAGAACCTGCACCAGGCGGCGCAGGATCATCAGGCGGCGGTTGAGCGCCTCACCGATATTCTCGCCCGCCTCGATCCTGAGCGCAGTCCAGAGCGACATCCACCCCACCGGCACCAGCCAGACCGTCAGCAAGAACAGCGCCTGGGCGAATTCAAGCCAGTACCAGAAGGCCAGCATCGCAAGCGTGGTGAAAAAGAAAGCCACGCCGAAGAACAATGGAACAGCAGCGGTACGGGTGACATTCAGCATCCGGCGGCTGTTGATCGCGACCATGGCCTCGACATCCAGCTGCGCCTGGCCGCCGCTCCGGCGCCCGCGCGTGATCAGATCATAGGGCACGCCCAGAACCCAGTGACTGGCCGAAGACCACAGCACCGCCAGGACAATCCAGTACCACAGGTTAGAGAAGGATCGCAGGTCGATCACTTCAGAGAGAATGCCGTAAAGCTCCAAGCGCGAAGAATCCTTCGTCTGTCCGATGCCGATCCCGACGGGTCTCGCTTGAAGACCCGCCCCATTCCATGGCAGGCAAGGGCACGGGCCGCAAGCCCCCAGGACAAGAGACACAAAGCAAGGCAGCCTGTCCGGCATGATCTGTGACCGTGCCGCCATCCTGCAGGATCCGATATGCACCCGATTCAGGCCGATTTCCCCGCCACCCGCCACCGCCGCACCCGCCGGACGCCAGCGCTTCGGGCGCTGACGCGTGAGAATGAGCTTTCCGTGAATGACCTGATCTGGCCGGTCTTCATCCGCGAAGGGAGTGGCGTCGAAGAGCCGATCCATTCACTGCCCGGGGTGAACCGGCTGTCTCTGGACCGGCTGCTTGTGCGCGCAGAAGAGGCCGCAAAGCTCGGGATCCCCGCGATCTGCCTCTTTCCCTATACCGATGCGGCGCTGCGCACCGAGACCTGTGAAGAGGCGTGGAACCCAGAAAACCTCACCAATCGCGCGATCCGGGCGCTGAAACGCGAGATCCCGGATCTGGCGGTGATGACCGATATCGCGCTTGATCCCTATAATGCCAACGGGCATGACGGGTTTGTCGTGAAAGGCGAGATCCTCAATGACGAGACTGTCGCGGCGCTGGTGAAAATGGCGCTGGCCCAGGCCGAGGCGGGCGCGGATATCCTGGGGCCGTCCGACATGATGGATGGCCGGATCGGCGCGATCCGCACCGGTCTCGAGGCCGCAGGCCACCGGAATGTCTCGATCATGTCCTATGCCGCGAAATATGCGAGCGGTTTTTACGGCCCCTTCCGCGATGCGGTGGGCGCATCCGGGCGGCTGGTCGGCGACAAAAAGACCTATCAGATGGACCCGGCCAATGGCGATGAGGCGATCCGTCTGGTGGCGCGCGACCTCGCCGAGGGTGCCGATATGGTGATGGTAAAGCCCGGGATGCCCTATCTCGACATCTGCCACCGGGTGAAACAGGCATTTGGGGCGCCGACCTTCGCCTATCAGGTCTCGGGGGAATATGCGATGATCCGGGCGGCGGCGCTGAATGGCTGGATCGATGGCGAAAAGGTGATGCTGGAAAGCCTTATGGCGTTCCGGCGCGCTGGCTGTGATGGCGTGCTGACCTATTTCGCCCCCGAGGCCGCCCGGCTTTTGCGCGGCTGACCGCCGGCCCGCGCAGGATCGGCGGGAAATGCCGCCGATCCTGCGGAGAATTGCGCATAACCGATGACAAACCGCAGATCCGCCGCTAGATTTAGCGGGAACGGGGCCGCAGAGCCTCTGCCGGATATGCCGGCAAAAACCATTGAGGGCAGAGCCATGGAAAAGATCACAAGACGCGCAATGCTGGCCGGAGCCGGCTCGGCCACGCTGCTGACCGCCGCCTGCGGCAATGGTGTCGGCTCGAATGGTGCGGCGCAGATCGATGCGCGGGTGGATGCGACGCAGAACTATCTCTTCGGCCGCTACCCCGGCACGCGCGAGCTGGCGTCGCGTGCCAATGGCGTGCTTTATATGCCGCTGATGACCGAAGCGGGTCTGGTCTGGGGCGGCGCGTTCGGGCGCGGCGCGCTCAGGATCCAGGGCGCCACGGTGGATTACTATTCCGCGACCAAGGCCAGTGTCGGGTTGCAGATCGGCGCGCAGCAATATGCCCATGCGCTGTTCTACATGACGCCGAACGCGCTGGAGGATTTCCGCCGCTCGACCGGCTGGGCCGCCTCGGCGGATCTGCGCTATGCCACGCCCGAGGAAGGCGCCTCGATCGGCAAGGCAACCACGGAAAGTGACCCGGTGGTCGCGCTGATCTTCGGCCAGCAGGGGCTGATTGCCGGCGCAACGCTTGCGGGCGTCAAATATACCCGCATCATTCCCTGATCTGCGATGCCCCTTGAGGGCCTCCTGTCCCGCTGGGGTCTCGTCGCGGTCTTCTGGGGCTGCTTTTTCGAAGGCGAAACCGCCGCCATTCTTGGCGGCGTCATCACCCATCACGGGCTGAGCCATTGGGAGCTGACCGCGCTGAGCGCTTTCGCCGGCGCCTTCCTTGCCGATCAGATCTGGTTCCTGCTGTCCCGGCAAATGCCGCGCGAGGGGCGCATCGGCAGCTGGCTGTGCCGGATGGCTGACAGGACAAAGGCAAGCTGGCTGCATCAATGGCTCGCGCGCCATCCGGACGGGCTGACGCTTGCCTTCCGCTTTGTGCCGGGGACGCGGATCGTCGGGCCGGTCCTGCTGGCGCAGACCGCGATGGGCTGGCGGCGCTTTACCGCATTGAATGCGCTGTCCTGCGCGGTCTGGGCGGTGCTGTTCACCGCGCTTGGCTATCATTTCGGGCGCGCGGTTACGCTGGTGATGGGGCGGCTGCACGGGCTGCATCTGGGGCTGATGCTGATGATTGTCGCCGGCATCGGCCTTGCGCTGCATCTGATCCTGCAACGCAAGGCAAGACGTTAATCAGCGCGGCAGGCGGCGGATCAGGCTTGAGGTGTCATTCCTGCCGCCGCCCATCAGCTGAACATCCTTGTAGAACTGATCGATCAGCGCGGTCACCGGCAGGCTTGCGCCGATCTCCTCGGCGGTTTCCAGGCAGATGTTCAGATCCTTGCGCATCCAGTCGACGGCAAAACCGAAATCGAACCGGTCCTCCAGCATGGTCTGATGCCGGTTTACCATCTGCCAGCTGCCCGCCGCGCCCTGCGAGATCACCTCGACCACGGCCTTGCCATCAAGCCCGGCCTTTGATCCGAAGGCCAGCGCCTCGGAAAGACCCTGCATCAGCCCGGCGATACAGATCTGGTTGACCATTTTCGCAAGCTGCCCTGCCCCCGCATCGCCGATCCTGCGGCAGATCCGGGAATAGGCATCGATCACCGGGGCCGCACGGTCGTAATCGGCCTGAGACCCGCCGCACATGACCGAAAGGACGCCATTTTCGGCCCCCGCCTGGCCCCCCGAGACCGGCGCATCAACATAGCCAAAGCCGCGCGCCGCTGCGATCACTGCCAGCTCTCGCGTCACCTTCGCAGAAACGGTGGTGTGATCGACAAAGATCGCGCCCTGCCCCATGCCGGCAAAAGCGCCCTCTTCGCCCAGACAGACCTCGCGCAGATCCTCGTCATTCCCGACACAGGCCATGACGAATTCCGCGCCTGACGCCGCCTCTTTCGCACTCAGCGCCACCCGGCCTTTGAACTTCGCTCCCCAGGTTGCGGCCTTGGCCCCGGTGCGGTTCCACACCGTCACCTCATGACCCTGCGCTGCAAGATGCCCGGCCATCGGGTACCCCATCACCCCCAGCCCGAGAAATGCCACCTTTGCCATGATCCGCTCCTGTCGCCGTGAATTGCCCTTGGTTTCGTGATGGACTAGGAACCCTTTGGACCAAGGACGTCAAGGACAGGCCCGATGCTCACCCTCTTTCGCTGGCTGATGCGGATTACCGCCGGGCTGCTTTTACTTGCGGGCCTTGCAGTGCTGATCGGCTACTGGTTCCTGTCGCGCTCGCTGGTGGATTACAACGAGGGCTTCACGCTTGAGGGCATCTCGGCCCCGGTCGAGGTGGTCAGGAACAATGACTCGGTGCCGCATATCTTCGGCAAGAACGATCATGACACCTATTTCGCACTTGGCTTTGCCCATGCCCAGGACCGGCTCTGGCAGATGACCATGCTGCGCCGCACGGCCCAGGGGCGGTTGTCGGAAATTTTCGGCGAGCGGACGCTGGCGGTGGATGAGCTGATCCGGCGCTACGATCTTTACGGCCTCGCGCTGGAATCGGTGAAGGCGCAGGATCCCGAGACGCTGGCGGTCCTCGAGGCCTATGCGGCCGGGGTGAACGCCTGGATCAGTGAAGTGAACTCAGGCGCGCGCGGGCGTGGCGCGCCGGAATTCTGGTTTTTCGCACCCGAGATCGCCGCCTGGGCGCCGGCCGATTCCATTGCGATTCTAAAGCTGATGGCGCTGCAACTGACTGGCATGGGGCAAAGTGAAGTCCTGCGCGCCCGCGCCTCGCTGGTGCTGCCGCCTGAACGGCTGGCCGATATCCTGCCGGAAGACCCGACCAAAGGCATCACCTCACCCAGTTACGCGAGCCTGATCCCCGGCGTGCAGCCTGGCGAAAAGCCGGTTGATTTCGCGCTCGGGCCGCTGTCGCCTCTGGTGGAGCCGGCGCTTTCGGGCGCGTCAAACGCCTGGGCTGCGATGGCGGGACGCTCGGCTGCGGGCGGCGCGCTTCTGGCCAATGATCCGCATCTGGGCTTTACCGCGCCGACGATCTGGTATCTGGCGCGGCTGGAACTGCAAAAAGGCGGCGTGATCGGCGCAACGATCCCCGGCATTCCGGTGGTGATGATCGGGCGCAGCGAAGAACTCGGCTGGGGCCTGACCACGGCCTATCTTGATGACCAGGACATCGTCATCGAAAAGCTGAACCCGGAAAACCAGGAAGAATATCTGCTCCCCGATGGCACATATGAGCGCTTTATCACCCGCCAGAGCGTGGTGCGGGTCAAGGACGGTGCGCCGATCACGCTGACCCTGCGCTGGTCGAGAAATGGCCCGGTGCTTTCGGGCAAGCAATATGATCTGCAATCGGTGACCCCCACCGGTCATGTCGCGGTGATGTCCTGGACCGCGCTTTCCCCGGCAGATACCTCGATGACGGCTGCCGTGCGGCTGATGTCGGCAAACACGGTCGCGGATGCGATCGAGGCCGGGCGGCTCTATGTCGCACCGGCGCAGAACCTGATGCTGGCGGGAAAGGACGGCATTGCGCTGCAGCTGATCGGCGCCATGCCGATCCGTGACGCGGCCCATCCGAGCCAGGGCCGGATGCCGTCCCCCGGCTGGGTCGAGGCCACCGGCTTTAAGGGGGTCTTCCCCTATGAGGAAAACCCGCGCTTCGTGAACCCGCCCGAGGGTATTCTCGGCAATACCAATAACAAGACGGTCGACCGTCCCTTCCCCAATCATGTCAGCTTTACCTGGGGAGATACGCAGCGCATCCAGGCCTGGCTCGCGCTGATCCGCACCCGCGAGGTCCATACCCGCGAAAGCTTTATGGAGGCGCAGCTGGATACGATGAACCCGACGGCGCGGCTGTTACTGCCGCTGATCGGGGCGGATCTGTGGTTCACCGGAGAGGCAGCGGAAACGGGCACGGCAGAGGAATTCCGCCAGCGCGCGCTGAAGCTGCTGGCGGCCTGGAATGGCGAGATGAGCGAACATGCGCCCGAACCGCTGATCGCCGAAGCCTGGCTCAGGGTGTTGATGGAGCGGCTGATCCGGGATGAACTCGGGCCGCTGGCGCAGAATTTCCGCCGCATCGATCCGGTCTTCCTCGAACGCGTCTATCGCAATATCGATGGTGCGGCAGTCTGGTGTGATGTGGTGCAATCGGCTCCGGTCGAGACCTGCACCGATATGGCGCGGATGGCGCTGGACGAGGCGCTGATCGAGCTGAGCGAGACCTATGGGCGCAATATCGAAAGCTGGCGATGGGGCGATGCGCATCAGGCAACGCATGACCATCCGGTGCTGGGAAATATTCCCTTTGTCAGGTGGTTCGTGAATATCCGCCAGTCGACATCCGGAGGCGATGACACGCTGATGCGCGGTGTGACCAAGGGATCGGGGCCGGAGCCCTATCTGAACGTCCATGGCGCCGGCTATCGTGGGGTCTATGATTTCGCCGACCCTGACAGCTCGATCTTCATCACGGCGACCGGACAGTCGGGCCACCCGCTGTCGCGCCATTATGACGATCTGGGCGAGCTGTGGCGGCGCGGTGAATATATCCCCATGTCGCTGGACCCCGATCTTGCCCATGCGGCGGCGGCGGGGGTGATGCTGCTGACACCTGCTGTTCCGGCCGAATGAGCCACCTCTGCCCTGCCGGAGAATGCGTCCGGCGGGGGAGTATCTGGGTCAGGAGAAGTGATAGGGCCGCGTCTCAAAGCGGCCGCGGCGCGAGGATCCAGAGCACGAAGGCGGCGGTCAGTGCAGCAATCAGGCTGAACATGCCGCTGCTGTAAAACAGCGAGAACCCGTCTCCCCAGCCGACGGTTCTGCCGCCGGTGGCAGCGATAAGTGTGCCGAGGCGGGCGCCGCCCCAGGCCCATGTCGCGAGAAAACCAAGGCTCATCAGGAAGCGCCCGGCAAAGACAGTGAGCGCGACCACCGGCAGAACCGGCAGCGCGGCGATCAGGCATTCGAGGGCGAGCCCGCCCGCCGTCAGCGGCAGGCCGGGTGTTTGCGGCAGCCCCTGACCGGAGCCGATCAGGCCGCGTGCCACACCGGAGGTCAGGGTCATGAAATGCACGCCGGTCGCGAGGGCGGTGCCGATCAGACCTGCCGCGACGGCCTGCGTGAGCCTGGTCAGAGCCGCGCCCATTCCTGCGCCTGCCTTTCATTCCATTGCACGGTGATCTGCCAGCCCTCATCGGTCTGATCCTCGCGGACCACGACACCGGTCTGATGCAGCCAGGCGCGCTTGCGGCCCTCGCTGAAGCCAAGCGCCAGCTCTTCCTCGCGGCGCTCGGCCTCGAAACTGGCGGAGATTGCGGTCAGAAGATCCGGCACCCCCTCACCTGTCAGCGCCGAGATTACGAAAGTATCGGGGCGGGTTTCAGCCTGCGCCGCAAGCGCCTCGCGGGCGCTCGGATCGACGAGATCAAGCTTGTTCCAGATCTCGAATTTCGGCGTCTCTGGCGGCACGCCGAGCGAGGTCAGGATCTCTTCGACATCGGCGGCCTGTTCGGCGGTCTCGGGATGCGAGATGTCGCGGACATGCAGGATCAGATCGGCAGAGAGCACCTCTTCCAGCGTGGCGCGGAAGGCGGCGACCAGCTGGGTCGGCAGATCCGAGATGAAACCCACCGTATCCGAGAGGATCACGCGGCGACTGCCACCAAGAGCTCCGGGGATTTCCAGCGCCCGCATCGTCGGGTCGAGCGTGGCGAAAAGCATGTCTTTCGCCAGCACTTCTGCCCCGGTCACCCGGTTGAACAGCGTCGACTTGCCAGCATTGGTATAGCCGACCAGCGCCACGATCGGGAAAGGCACCTTGGCCCGGGCCGCCCGGTGCAATTCCCGGGTGCGGACCACTTTCTCAAGCTGGCGGCGCAGCCGGATCGCCTGTTCGTCAATGGCGCGGCGGTCGTTTTCGCGCTGTGTCTCGCCTGGGCCGCCGACGAAACCGAAACCGCCACGCTGGCGTTCAAGGTGAGTCCAGGCCCGCACGAGGCGGGTGCGCTGATAGTTCAGCGCGGCCAGCTCCACCTGCAACACGCCCTCGCGGGTGCGGGCGCGGTCGGCGAAAATCTCGAGAATCAGCGAGGTCCGGTCAAGGAGCTTGACCTTCCAGTCCCGTTCGAGATTGCGTTGCTGTACCGGCGTCACAGGCCCGTCGATAAAGACGAGACCGATATTTTCCGCCTTCAGCCTTTCGCCGATCTCTTCGACCTTGCCAGGGCCGAACAGCGTGGCGGGCACGGTTTTCGAAACCTTAACCACCTGGGACCAGACCACATCCATATTCGGAAGCGCTGCGGCAAGGCTGACGGCTTCGGCCAGACCATGTTCGGGAAGACGGCGGGTCTGGCGGCTGCGGATATCGGGATGCAGAACAACTGCCCGCGTCTTTTCAGTCGCGGTCAGTTGCCATTTGCTCCGCTCTGCCCTGAGCGCGGACAGGTCGGAGAACAGATCATCATCTTCCATCCAGCCGGAAGATCCGGGCGCGTCCTGAAATTCTGGCCCTTCTGAATTTTCAGGGGGATCGGATGCGGGATCGGAGGGCTTATTAATCAATCTTCGCCTTCATAAAGATTGATGGGCGCACCGGGCATGATGGTCGAAATCGCGTGTTTATACACGAGTTGCGATTGACCGTCGCGCCGCAGCAGCACGCAGAAATTGTCGAACCAGGTGATCACACCCTGCAGTTTGACCCCGTTGATCAGGAAGATCGTCACCGGAACCTTGGCCTTGCGGACATGGTTCAGGAAGGCGTCCTGGAGGTTCTGTTTATCGCCAGCCATTGTTTGTTTTGCCTTGCGCCTGGGCCCGCTTCACTTGCGGGTTTGAGAAATCCGGTGAGGCCGGCGGAACACCCGCATCAAGCCCACCTCGCCCGGATGCGGAAAAACCGACCGGGTTGCGCGAATAATAGGAATGTTGCGCATGGTTTCCAGAGATGAAATGCAGAATCTGCACCTGGTTGTGACCTGAGAGCGTCAGACTGTTGCGCAAAAGCCCGTCAAAGCCCCGACTTCTCAGCGCCCTGCCTTGCCCGACCATGGGGCTGACCAGCCTCCCGACCAGTTGCCCGGTGCGATCAGCGCGATCAGCGCCAGTGTCTCCACCCGGCCAAGCACCATGGTCAAAGCGAGAATCACCTTCACCGGGGCGGACAGCGCCGCCCAGGACAGCGGCTCGGCCCCGGCAAGCCAGGCGAGCTGGCCTGTTGTGGTCAGGGCTGAAAGGCAGAAGATCAGCGCCTCGGTGAACCGCAGTCCGAACAGGGTCAGCGCGGCGGTGATCAGGCCGACCGATATCGCGAAAAGCATAAAGAAAATCCAGGCGAACCAGGCGCCGCGCCCGGCAAGCCTGCGCGCCTCGGCGCCGCTGCCGATGGAATGCGGGTGGATGATGCGCTCCAGCTCGCGCTTACCCTGGAGGCCAAGCGCCCAGACCCGAAGAAGCGTCACCCCGCCGGCGGTCGTCGCCACCCCGCCGCCGATGATCGCAAGCCCCATCAGCATCAGCCCCGGCGATCCCATCCCCGCCCAGTTGCGCGCCGAACTCCACCAGATGCTTTCATAGCCGGTGGTGGTCAGGAAGGAGGCGGCGGTAAAGAGAGATCCCCAGAAGGCGCGGATCAGCGCGGCAAGGCTCTCCTCGCCGCCCGCTCCGGCATCCGCCACCAGATGGCGGAGCAGCAGGACAACGACCACAAGCGAGATCAGGATCAGGCCGAGCCGGATCTCGGGATCCTTGCGCAGCGATCCATGCACCTGGCCTGGCAGGTTGAACGGCATCAGATGGCGGCTGAGCGCCAGCAGGAAGAAAAAGAAGATCAGCACCTCGCCCGCGAGGCCGGAATATAGCACCGCCTGCCCCGTCCCCGCCGAGATGCCGCTGGTCGAAAGCGTCCCCATCGCATGGGTCAGCGCAATCAGCCCGTTTTCGCCCGCGATCAGCAACATGATCCACAGCGCGAAGGTCAGCCCGGCATAGACCGGCAGGATCGCCGAGGAGGCACGGGTCAGCCGCTCGCGCGGGTCGGTCAACCCGCCGGCGCGGCCGATCAGCTGGCTCTTTTGCCCCGGAAGCTGCCCCGAGATCACCTCGGCCCCGCCAAGGTTCAGAGGTGCGAGCACCGCCCAGGCCGCGATCAGCACGAAATAGCCGCCGAGCCAGCCCGCCATCGCCCGCCACAGATGGACAGAAGCCGGCAGCCGGTCGGGCGCATAACCGGTGGCGCCGGTGGTGGTGAAAGACGAGATCATCTCGAACCACAGATTGAGCAGCGTGGTGTCGCGGATCAGCGGCACCAGCGGCAGGGCGAAGGCGACAGGCAGAAGAGCATAGGTTCCCGCCAGTGCTGCCAGCTGACTATGGGCGGAATGGCGGCGCTTTGGGTCGCGGGTCACCATGGCCAGCATCACGGTCAGCACGACAAGGAGGAGCCCGGAATAGAAAAAGCTCTGCGCCGTGCGGTGATCACTCAGGCTTGCGGCATGGGCCGCCGGGATCCAGCACAGGACCCCGACGACGCCCAGAGCCAGCACCAGAAGCGGCACATCCCATAACAGCGGGCGCCTGCCACCCCGCGGGAGCCCGGCCAGCGGCCGCATCAGAAGAAATCAATCGAGACCTGGAACAGGCGCTCGACCTCGGGCACATCTTTCACCAGGGCAAAGACCGCGACCAGATCACCAGGCTCGATCCGCGTATCGGGTTCAGGTTTCAGCATCCGGTCGCCCTTCATCACGCCGCCGACCAGCACGCCTTCAGGGAATGCAATATCGCGGATCATCTTGCCAGAGATCGGAGAGGTCGACATCACCTGGGCCTCGATCATCTCGGCCTCGCCATCGCCGAGCGAATAGACGGCGCGAACGCGGCCATGCCGGATATGGCGCAGGATCGACGAGACCGTGGTCGCGCGCGGATTGATCCATGCGTCGAGATCCAGCGCCGCCATCAAAGGCGCCATGGTCGGGTCATTGACCAGCGCGATGGTCAGCGGGCAGCCCGCCTGTTTGGCACGCACCGAAACCAGCAGATTGGTCTTGTCATCATCGGTGACCACCAGGACCGCATCGGCGCGGTCAACGCCTGCCTCGGCCAGCAGATCCATATCCATCCCGTCACCATTCAGCACGATGGTGCGCGACAGCTGATCGGCGGCGGCCTCGGCGATCTGGCGGTTCTTCTCGATCATCCGCACCCGGACCCGGTCGGACCGCGCCTCCAGCGCCCGCGCCACCGTCAGCCCGACATTGCCGCCGCCGACTATGACGATCCGGTCCTGCTTATGTTCACGCTTGCCAAAGATGCCGAGGCTGCGGCTCATATCCTCGGTATGGACGAAGAGATAGATCTGATCATCTTCCAGCAGCTGATCTTCGGGATGCGGCGCGAAGAGCTTCTCATTGCGGCGCACCCCCACCACGATCGCCCGGAGCGAGGGAAAGAGGTCATTGAGCTGGCGCAAAGGCGTGTTCAGCACCGGGCATTCCGGACCAAGGCGGATCCCCAGCAGATGCGCGCGCCCCGACATGAAAACCTCGGTGTCAAAGGTTTCGGGCGCGGCAAGCCGCTGCAGCGCGGCCTCAGCCACCTCAAGCTCCGGGCTGATGATCACATCAATCGCCAGCCGGTCAGTGTTGTAGAGATCGGAATAGCCGGTCTCGAGGTAGTTCTGCGCCCGGATCCGCGCGATGCGGCGGGTGACATTAAAGGCCGAAGCCGCGATCTGACAGGTGACCATATTCACCTCGTCGGAATAGGTCGCGGCGATCACCATATCGGCATCGCGGGCGCCGGCTTTTTCCAGAATGTCGGGATGGCTTGCAAAGCCCACAACGCCCTGAACATCCAGAACCTCGGTCGCGCGGCGGATCAGATCGGCATTGGTGTCAACGATGGTGACATCGTTTTTCTCACCGGCCAGCTGGCGCGCAATCTGCCAGCCGACCTGGCCGGCGCCGCAGATGATGACCTTCATAGGGTTCTCCTCTGGCCTCGCCCGCCGTCATTTGCCCTGTTTCGCAAAGCGCTTCCGAAAGGTCAATTCCCCCCGCCGGAGATGCTGCCCGGGCCGTGCTCAGCCCGCCTCGCCGTCCTGGAAGTCGTCATCGAAATAGGCGCTGCGGGTGCCGGATTTCGACGAGGTCACCACGCCGAGGCTTTTCAGCTTCCGGTGAAGCGCCGACCGTTCCATGCCGACGAAATTCGCCGTCCGCGAGATATTGCCGCCGAAGCGGTTGATCTGGGTCAGGAGATATTCGCGTTCAAAAAGCTCGCGCGCCTCGCGTAAGGGCAGCGTCGCCACCGCGCCGCCCAGCACCATGGTCTCACCGGCGCCGCTGGCCCCTTCGGCCCCGGGAAGCTCACGCGCTTCAATCTCGTCGGTGCCCTCGCCGAGGATCAGCACGCGTTCGATCATATTCCGCAGCTGACGGATATTGCCCGGCCAGGACATGGTCTGCAGCATCGCCTCGGCATCAGGGCTGATCGGGCGCAAAGGCAGGCCCTGGCTGCGATGGAACCAGGCCACGAAATGGCGGGCGAGTTCGGGAATGTCATCGCGACGATCTGCCAGCGAGGGCACCGGAATTGGCACCACGTTCAGGCGGTCAAACAGCTCCTGGCGGAAACGCCCGGCGCGGATTTCCCCCGGCAGATCGCGCGAGGTCGAGGAGATCACGCGCAGATCGACCCGCACCTTGTCGCTGCCGCCGGCGCGGTTGAATTGCTGTTCGGTCAGCACGCGCAGGATCTTGGATTGCGTGCCGGTCGGCATGTCGCCGACCTCGTCAAAATAGACCACACCGCCATGCGCCTGTTCCAGAAGACCAGGCTCGATGCCACGTTCCGGCGTTTCGCGGCCGAAAAGCACCTCCTCCATGCGCTCTGGCTCGATGGTTGCCGAAGACACGGTGATGAAGGGCGCCGAGGCGCGGTTCGAGTTGAGATGGATGTAGCGCGCCGCCAGTTCCTTGCCCGATCCCGGTTGCCCGGTCAGCATCACGCGGCCATTCGATTTCGTCACCTTGTCGAGCTGGGCGCGCAGCCCTTTGAACGCGGGGCTCGAGCCGATCATCTCGGTCGAGGTCACATCGCGGCGCTTGAGCTCGCTATTCTCGCGGCGCAGCCTCGATGTCTCCATAGCCCGCGCAACAACCAGCACCAACTGGTCGATATTAAAGGGCTTTTCGATGAAATCGTAAGCGCCTTGTTTGATCGCCGCGACCGCAATCTCGATATTGCCGTGCCCCGAGATGATGATCACCGGCACATCCGGGTTATCGCGTTTGACGGTTTTAAGAATGTCGATCCCATCCATCCGGCTGTCTTTCAGCCAGATGTCTAGCACCATAAGATCGGGCGCTTCTGTATTGATTTCGTTGATACAATCCTCGGAATTCCCGGCGAGGCGTATCGCGTAACCTTCGTCTTTCAGGATATCGCCGATCAGTTCGCGAATGTCCTTTTCGTCATCGACGATCAGAATGCTCATCTCAGCCTCCATTCCCGTTCCCGGGCCCGTTCTCAGGGGTCAATGCCGCCCCGTTCCGGGAGTTGTTTTCCGTTTTCTCAGCCGCAGCAGTCCCTTGCGGTGCCATATTGCGCCCCATCCGACGCCGGTTCAGACGCGGGAGCCTGATCTCGGCCATGGCGCCGGCATGGGTTTCCCCCTCGAACACCGGCGCATCGGTGAGGGTCAGCGTGCCGCCATGTTCCTCGATGATCTTGCGCACGATCGGCAGTCCGAGGCCCGTCCCTTTGGCGCGCGTCGTGACATAGGGCTCAAACAGCCGCGCCCGGTCTTCCGGCAGGCCGGTGCCATTGTCCATGATGCGGATTACACTTTCCGCCTCATCCCAGACAAGCGTGACGCGGATCTGCGGATGGTATCCCTCGCCTGCCCCATTTTCAATATGGGAGTCAGTGGCTTCTCCGGCGTTCTTTATAAGGTTTGTCAGGGCCTGGCTGATCATGGTCGCATCCAGATCCATCAGGAGCTGGCCCTCCGGGATCCGGGTGGTGAAGGCCACACCGGGCTGACCCGCGCGCTGCAATGTCACCGCATCCCGCAGGATCGCCAGCAGATCGGTCTCGCGCCGGTCGGGTTCCGGCATACGGGCGAATTTAGAAAACTCATCAACAATGCGGCGCAAGTCATTGGTTTGCCGCACGATAACATCGGTGAGGCTCGCGAGCTCCTCGACATCCTGCACCTGTTTCGAGAATTTGCGCTTCACCCGTTCTGCCGAAAGCTGAATGGGCGTCAGCGGGTTCTTGATCTCATGCGCGATGCGGCGCGCGACATCGCCCCAGGCCGCCATACGCTGCGCTGACACAAGGTCGGTCACATCGTCAAAGGCCACCACATAGCCTTCGGCCTCGCCACTGTCCGAGCGCCGTTCGCCCATCCTGACCAGCAGGCTCTCGATCTGGCCGCGCCGGGTGATGCGGATTTCCTCCTGCGCGACCTGGCCCGAGATCGCCTGCAGCGTCTCAAACAGCCCGGCGAATTCCGGCACGATCTCTTTCAGAAGCCGGTCTTCGACCTCGTCGCCGAGATCCAGTACCCGCAAAGCTGCGCGGTTGATGAAATCCACCCGCCCGTCGCCGCCAAGGCCAATCACCCCCGCCGTCACATTCGACAGCACGGAATCGAACATCCGCCGGCGTTCCTCGGTCTCGGCATGGCTGGCCTCCAGCGCAAGCCGCTGGCCTTTCAGCTGCCGGGTCATGCGGTTGAAGATACGGCCCAGCATGGCGATCTCGTCATCGCCCTGCTCCTCGGCGACCTGCACGTCAAGATCACCTTCGCCGACCCGCTGCGCAGCGCCGGTCAGCCGCCCCACCGGGCGCGACAGGCGTTCGGCGAACCACAGGCCCAGCCAGATTGCAGCCAGGATCAGGATCAGCGCAAAGCCCAGATAGATGAAGCCGAAATTCAGCAGGAGCTTGCCGCGATCCGCTTCCAGCTGGGTGTAAAGCTTCACTGTCTCGGTCGTCTCATCGAGCAGCGAGAGGAGCCGCCCGTCCACGGCGCGCGAGACATAGAGATAGCGGTCGGCATAGGCGGGCAGCCGCACCAGCGCGCGGAATTCATTGTTCTGCCAGTCGGGGATCAGCACGACGCCACCGGCCTGGCTCTTTTGCAGATTCTCTGAAGAAATCACTTCAAAGTCAAAAAGATAAGAGCTTTCGCCCCGCGTCTTCAGCTGACCTGTGCCATCGACAAGATAAGCTTCTTTCAGCCCGCGCTGGATCTGTTCCTGCCCCTTGGCCAAAAGCGGCCGCAGCTGGTCATCGCGCAGCATTACGCTTTGTTCACGCGCAGCATTCAGATAGACCGCCAGCGCCATCGCATCCTGCGCAAGGCTCGCGCTTTGTTCGCCCTCATAGGCCTGGGCCGCCGCCAGCGACGCGCCCACCACCGAGCGGACACGCTCGGAAAACCAGCCTTCCAGACCGAGATTGACCGAAAGCACCGCGAAAACCGCGACAAGGATGGTCGGCACCAGTGCCATTCCGGCGAAAACGCCGGTCAGCCGCATATGCAGGTTCGACCCGGCCGAACGGCGGCGGCGATCGGCCACCATCCGCATCACCCGCGCCAGCACCAAAGCCGCAATCAGCAGAACATAGACCAGGTCAGCAAGCAGGATCAGCCGCAACGCCGGCGAGTTGCCGCTATGGTTCATCGGCCCGAGGAGAAGGGAACTCGCCACCACCAGCACCGGGCCAAGGAAGACCAGCCCCAGGGTGAAGGCTGTCTGAATCCGTCGCTGCCGGCGCAGGCGCGAGACCCTTTGCCAGACATCGCGCTTCACAACCCGACCGGATTCAACTCCCGCCATCACCTTCAACATCTTGTGGACGGGTCCTTGTGCGACCCGTCTGCCACGCTTGATGTTGCGGTTTTACATCAGCTTGCGGCGCCGTGTCACGCGAATATCCAGATCAGTGATCTTCTTGCGCAAAGTATTGCGGTTTATCCCGAGAAGATCGGCACATCTTGCCTGGTTGCCGCCGGTCGCATCCAGTGCGATTTCGATCAGCGGCATCTCCACTTCACGCAGGATACGCTGGTAAACGCCGGGGGGTGGCAGCTGTCCGCCATGCAGATCGAAGTAGCGTTTCAGGTGGCGCAACACGGTGGCGGAAAGTTTCTCACCCTCCATGACGCCACGGCTTGGCTCCGCCACCGGGAGTTGACCCAGCACCACCGCCACCTCTGCCCGGTTGATTTCAGTATCGGAGGCGGTGACCAGCAGACGGCGAATCGCATTTTCCAGCTGACGCACATTGCCAGGCCAGGAATGGTTGCGGATCAGTTCGCGTGCGTCGGGGGCCAGCTGGCGCGTGGTGCCGAAATCGCGCTCACCCCTCGATAGGAAATGTTCAGCGAGCAGCGGGATGTCCTCGACGCGCTCGCGCAGGGAGGGCACATGCAACGTCACCCCCCCGAGCCGGTAATAAAGATCCTGGCGGAAGCTGCCGGTCTCCATCCGACCGGCCAGATCGACCTGGCTTGTCGCCATGATCCGGGGGGCCTTGCCGGCCATCGAATCGTCCCCGAGCATATCGAGAAGCCGCACCACCCGTGCCTGGGCATCTTCGTCGAAATCACCGATCTCATCGAATACGACCGAGCCGCCGCGCGCCTTCGCGATCAGCGAAGACGGGCCCTCGACCCCTTGCAGATCGCTCGCGGTCGCGGTGACGAAGGGCAGCGTCCGGCGGTCCGAAAAATCATGGATCGCGCGCGCCAGAAGGCTTTTACCGGTGCCCGACTCGCCCGAGATCAGCGCCGGAATATCCGTGTTCATCACCCGCGCCACCAGCCGGTAGAGTGCCTGCATCACCGGGGTGCGCCCAACCAGCGGCAGTTCCTCGGCCGGTTCGCGCACCGGCTGCGCGACCGGGGCGGCGCGGCGTTTTTGTTCCAGCGCGCGGGCCGAACGTTTCATAAGGTCGGGCAGATCGAAGGGTTTGGGCAGATAGTCGAACGCCTCGGCCTCGGCGGCCTGAATCGCGGTCATGATGGTGTTTTGCGCCGATATCACGATCACCGGCAGGCCGGGCCGCATCCGGGCGATCCGCGGCAATGCGTCCAGCCCGTTGCCATCGGGCATGATCACATCCGAGATCACCAGATCCCCCTTGCCCTCTTCCACCCATCGCATCAGCGTCATGAGGCTAGAGGTCGCATGCACCTTGCAGCCCGCCCGGGTCAGCGCCTGGGTCAGAACCGTGCGGATCGTGCGGTCGTCATCAGCGACCAGAACCGTTCCATCCATGGGTTACACCTCTTTCTTTGGTTCTTTGGGCACCATCGGCAGCGAGAGACGGAACACCGTTCGCCCCGGCACGGACTCGACCGAGATCCAGCCCTCATGGTCGGCGATGATTTTCGAGACCAGCGCGAGGCCCAGCCCGGTGCCGTTCTCACGCCCCGAAACGAAGGGATCAAAGACCTCAGCCGCGATATCGGGCGGCAGGCCGGGACCGTCGTCGATCACCTCGACATTCAAAGGCAGCGCGCCCTGGCTGCCATCCTTGCGGCGCATCCTGAGGCTGAGGTCATAGAAGGTGCGCAGCCGGATGGTGCCGCCCTTGCGCCCGGCAGCTTCGGCGGCGTTTTTGATCAGGTTCAGAAAAACCTGCATCAGCTGATCGGGGTCGGCAAAGGTCGGCGGCAGCGAGGGGTCGTAATCCTCCTGGATCACCATATGCGACGCGAACCCCACCAGCCCCGAACGCCGCGCCCGGTCAAGCGCGTCATGGATATTTACCGCGCGGCGTTCCGGCGGGCGCAGATTGCCGAATTGTTCGACCTGTTCCAGCAATTTGACGATGCGCCGCGTCTCCTCGACAATCAGATCGGTCATCTCGCGATCTTCCGGCGTCAGCGACATCGACAAAAGCTGCGCGGCACCGGCGATGCCTGCGAGCGGGTTCTTGATCTCATGCGCCAGCATCTCGGCCATGCCGATCGCCGATTTCGCCGCCGTTTTCGAAGCCCCTGCCCGGCCGAGCCGGTCTGCGATCTCACGCGGGGAAAACATCAGCATCAGATGGTCCGGCTGATCATGCATCGGCGCGATATGGACCGAACATTGCACCGGCGGGCGCTCGCCGCTGGTCACATCGGCATTGTTGATCTTCATCGGCGCCTGATTGGCGCGGGCGCGCAAGAAGGCTTCCTCCATCGGCGCGTCGATCATGACGCGGTCCAGCACCGGCTGGCCGAACAGGGATTTCGCCGAGGCGTTCAGAAAGCTCTCCGCCGCCGGATTGGCCTCGCGGATCATGCCATCCGGCCCGATCAGCAGGGCCGGCAGGGGCAAAGACGCCCAGATCACGCCGGGAACCGGCCAGGGAGAGCGGTAGCTGCTCATACTGCCTCCTCTGTCTCGCCGAAGGCGCGCAGGATCAGGTCGCGGACCAAAGCGGGGTCGGTGGCGGTCAACACTGCCTCGCGGGCATGGTCCATCCCGGCCTCTTCCAGATACCAGCCAAGATGCTTCCTTGCGCAGCGCAGACCCAGTTGCAGCCCGTAGAAATCGAGCATCTCATCGTAATGCCGGACGATCATCTCGCCCCGCGCCAGTCCCTCGGGGATCACCGGCGCGGGCGTGCCGTAAAGCGCATGGGCGATCTCGGCCAGCCGCCAGGGCGCGCCCTGGGCCCCGCGCCCGACCATGACGCCATCCGCGCCCGACAGCGCCAGCGCCTCGGCAGCCGTGGCCGCATCAATAATGTCGCCATTCGCGATCACCGGGATCGTCACGGCCTCTTTCACGCGGCGGATCGCGGCCCAGTCGGCCTGGCCTTTGTAGAACTGACAGCGGGTGCGGCCATGGATCACCACCATCCTCACCCCCGCCTGTTCGGCGCGCGCCGCCAGGTCAGGCGCATTCAGCAGATGTTCATCCCAGCCCAGCCGGGTCTTGAGCGTCACCGGCACTTTCACCGCGCCAACCACCGCCTCGATCAGCCCGACCGCAAGGTCGAGATCCTTCAAAAGCGCCGAACCGCAGAGCCCCGTCGTCACCCGCTTTGACGGGCAGCCCATATTGATATCGATGATTTCAGCGCCCTGCCCCTCGCACCATTTCGCGGCCTCGGCCATCAATGCGGGCTCGCGTCCTGCCAGCTGGACCGAAGTGATATTCTCGCCAAAGCCCAACTCTGCCCGCGCCCGCGCTTCGGGACGGTTCCTGAGCACCTCATCCGAGGCGACCATTTCCGACACCACAAGCCCCGCGCCGAAAGACCCTACCAGCCGGCGGTTCGGCAGATCAGTGATCCCCGCAAGCGGCGCCAGAAACACCGGCGGGTAAAGGATATGCGCCCCGATAACCACTGCGCCAGTCGTCACTGCGGCGGGCTTCACTGCGGCGGGCGCCGCAGGCAGATCCCCTTGCGAAGGACCGTTTTCCAGAGTGCCAGGGGTCAAAGCCAAGGTCGGGTTCCTTTTATCTCAGGGAAAGTGCTATTGGGGCTCCGGCATAGTTCCAAGGCAGATGCCCGGATATTTCGCGGGCAGACCTGCACCGGAATGAAGAACTGCACAATAATTAATCACCCTTGCCCGCATTTTGGGCAATGACGCGCAGATTGCCAGCATGCTTTCCCTGGCCTAAAACCGCCGCAACAGCCCCAGTCCAAACCAGGCAAAAACTCTGTGTCCCATCCCCAGATCGTATCACATATGTCGGAGCCTGGTCCCGCCGGCGCAGCGCCGAAGACCCTGGTGGTGATCACCGCCGCCGGGCGTGGGCAGCGGGCCGGCGGCGGGGTGCCGAAACAATGGCGCCTTCTCGCCGGAGAACCGGTGCTCGCCCATACGCTGCGCGCGTTTCAGGGCTTTGATCTGGCGCTGGTGATCCATCCCGATGACCGCGAGACCGCCGCCGGAATTGTCGCCGGAATTGCGCCTGGGGCACCGCTGATTGAAGGCGGCGCCACGCGGGCGGCATCGGTGCGAAACGCGCTCGAAGCCATGGCGGGCCAGGGGTATAAAAGGGTGCTGATCCAGGATGGTGCCCGGCCGCTGACCAGCCCCGCACTGATCGCGCGGATGCTGGCGGCCCTCGATCACAACAGGGCCGCGGCCCCTGCGCTCGCGGTCAGCGATGCGCTCTGGCGCGGCGAAAGCGCGGTTGTGACCGGCCTTCAGCCCCGTGACGGGCTCTGGCGCGCGCAGACCCCCCAGGCCTTCCACTTTGATTCTATCCTCGCCGCGCATCGCGCCGATGCGGCAGGCCAGGCTGCCGATGATGTCGAACTTGCCCTCGCATCCGGGCTGGAGGTCGCGATCGTCGAAGGCGAGGAAGACAATCTCAAACTCACCTTCCCGCCGGATTTCCCCCGCGCGGAACAGATCCTCGCGCAACGGCGCGGAAAGGAAAGCACCATGGATATCCGCATGGGCAATGGCTTTGATGTCCATGCCTTCACCGGGGGCGATCACCTCTGGCTTTGTGGCGTGAGGATCGCGCATGACCACGCGCTGCTGGGGCATTCCGATTCAGATGTGGGGATGCATGCGCTGACGGATGCGATTTATGGCGCGCTGGCCGAAGGCGATATCGGACGGCATTTCCCGCCCTCGGATCCGCAATGGAAGGGCGCTGCCAGCCATATCTTCCTGCGTCATGCCGTGGCGCTGGCCTCAGATCGCGGTTTCGCGATTTCGAATTGCGACGTGACCCTGATCTGCGAGCGCCCAAAGATCGGACCACATGCCGCATCCATGCAATCCGCCCTCGCAGCTATCATGGAACTCGACGCAAGCCGGATCAGCGTCAAAGCAACCACCTCGGAGCGGCTGGGCTTTACCGGCCGCGAAGAAGGTATAGCCTCCATCGCAACCGTGGTATTGGTGAAAGCATGATTAACCTGACCGCCACTTTCTTCGGCCTTGGCCATCTTCGTCCGGCTTCGGGCACCTGGGCCTCGCTGGCGGCGGCACTGCTGGCGCTGCTGGCGATGAACCAGGGGCTTTACTGGCTGGTGCCGGTGGGGGCGGTTCTGGCGACACTGCTCGGCTTCTGGGCGGTGCCGCTTTACCTGCGCGGCACAAGCGACACCGACCCGTCCGAAGTGGTGATCGACGAGGTCGCCGGCCAGTGGATCGCGCTGAGCTTCACCGCCATTCCGGCGATGAACCACAGCCTTGATATCGGGCTCTGGTGGGGCGCCTGGCCAGCCTGGGTCGTACCTTTCCTGCTGTTTCGCCTTTTTGACATCTGGAAACCCTGGATCATCGGCCAGGCCGACCGGCGCCATGATGCCACCGGCGTCATGCTCGACGACGTCCTTGCAGGCCTGTTCGCCGGCATCGGATCGGTCATCCTTGCCGGGCTTTATCATGCGGTGCTGCAGCCATGGCTGATGTAATCGCAAGCCTCGCCGAAGCCGTGCTGCAGGAAGCCCGCGCGCGCGGGCTCAGGATCGCCACAGCCGAAAGCTGCACCGGCGGCCTCGTATCGGCCGCGCTGACCGATATTCCCGGCTCCTCCGATGTCGTCGACTGCGGTTTCGTCACCTATTCCAATGAGGCGAAACAGACGATGCTTGGCGTGGATCAGAGCACCCTCACCCGTTTCGGTGCCGTCAGCCAGGAGGTCGCGCGAGAAATGGCCGAAGGCGCGCTCCGCCAGTCCCGCGCCGGTCTCGCAGTCTCGGTCACCGGCATCGCCGGCCCCGGTGGCAGCGAGCACAAGCCCGAAGGCCGGGTCTGTTTCGGCCTCGCGACAGCCGGCCGCATGACACTCACCGAGACCCGCGATTTCGGCGCCCTGGGGCGCAGCAATGTGCGCAAGGCCGCCACCGAATACGCGCTGCGCCTCCTCCTTAGCGCCGCCGCCCCGTCTGCCAGAGCCTGAGCACGCAAACCAGGACTGCTTCCTGCTGACCTAAGCCCGTAAGGGCGCGCGATTTTGCGCCTCCGCCCTCACTGACGCGTCCGCTACCCGCCTGCGCCGTAAAGCTCTGCCGCGCGCCGCTCGAACGCCCGCACGATCCGCTGCATCGCCTCGTTGAAAACCAGCCCGATCACGCCTTGCAGGATCGCATTGCGGAATTCGAAATCGACGAAGAACCCGACCTCAGAGCCTCCTTCCTCCAGATCGCGAAACTCCCAGGTCGACCGCAGATACCGGAACGGACCGTCGATATATTCTGTCAGGATCCGCTTTTCGCCGCCCAAAAGCGTGACCCGGCTGCCAAAGCGTTCGCGAAACACCTTGAACGAGATCACCAGATCGGCCTCGATCACGGTGTCGCCCCCGGCGCCGCCCTCGACCGGCCGGCGCGACTTGATCCGTGCCGCCGCATTCCAGGGCAGAAATTTCGGATAGTTCTCCACATCGGCGACGAGATCGAACATCTCTTGTGCCGACCATGGCAATTTGCGGGTCTCTTGATGTCTGGGCATGTCTGATAATCTTGCGGATACACCCCCATCTCACCGCTCGACCGCCGGAATTCAACCCCATTGCGGGCCCATTGCGGGAGTTTCCGCTTTCCCCCACCCGCTTTCGGGGTGAAAAGAAATCATTCCGCCAGAACCGAGCGCCAGCCATGACCGATCCCACCAAAACCCAGCCTGCCACCAGAGCTCCGGCATCCGAACCTCCGGCGCTCGAGACCCCGGCCCTCGAAACCCCGGCGGGGCGGCCCTATGTCATCGACCAGATGATCAGCCCCAAGGCGATTGCTGCGCGGATCGAGACGCTGGCGCGCGAAATCACCGCCGCCTATCAGGGAACCGGGAAGCTGGTCGTCGTCGGCCTGTTGCGCGGCTCTTTCGTCTTCATTGCAGATCTGGTGCGCGAGCTGGATCTGCCGGTCGAGGTCGATTTTCTCGAGGCCTCCTCTTATGGCAATTCTACGCATAGCTCGCGCGAGGTGCGGATCCTCAAGGATCTGCGCGGCGAGATCCAGGGCCGCGATGTGCTTGTGGTCGAGGATATCGTCGATACCGGCCATACCCTCACCCATGTGAAAAACCTGCTGATGTCGCGACTTCCGCGCCGGCTTGAGATCTGTGCGCTGCTTGACAAGCCGTCACGGCGCGAGGTGCCGATCCGCGCAACATGGACAGGATTTGAGATCGCCGATGAGTTTGTTGTCGGCTATGGAATTGATTTTGCACAGAGAAACCGAAACCTTCCCTATATTGGAAAGGTCAGATTCACCGACGATGCCTGAGCATTGCCCTAAGGTTCCCGGCAAGATCGCCGGCGCGCGCAAAGGGCACGCCGCCGGGCTACGTGACATGAACGATTTCGGTCGCGCCAGCCGCCATTCCGGTAGTCTTACCCCGGTGTCTGAAGCGAATCGCGTCCTGATTATATCCCGACAAAGGGCGAATACCGCGATGAGGGAGTGTCGATGAATATCACCGTCTGGCTGTTGCGCGCCAAACGCTGGGCGCAGAACCCGCCGCCGATGAAGCGGGTGCTGCTGGTGCTGGGCGTGATCGCCGCCTGTCTTGCCTTCGCGGCCTTTGAATGGATCTGGGGCTGGCCGGACTGGCTCCGGGTGAACAGGATGCGGTTCTGAACGCTACACGAAACCGCGCTGACAAACCGGCCTGAGCGGTCCAGAATGGGGGAAAGCCAGCCCGGAAAGGCAAGCCGATGCCACGAGCCCCCCATCCCCTGCGCCGCGCCACTTTGATCCTGGTGTCAGCCGCTGCGGTTGCAGCAGCCGCTCTGACCTGGGCCACATTGCCCGCCCCGCATGCGGCGGATGCGATGGAGGGGCTCACCGGTGATGCCGAAGCCGGGCGGCTGGTCTTCCTCGCCACCGGCTGCGCGTCCTGCCACCTTGCGCCCGGACAGGAGAACAGCGCCGATGACCGACCGGTCCTTGCCGGCGGCCAGGCCTTCCCGTCGCAATTCGGCACGTTTTATGCGCCAAATATCAGCCAGGACAAGCAGTATGGCATCGGCGCCTGGTCTGCCCTTGATCTTGCCAATGCCCTGACCAGGGGGGTCTCGCGTGGCGGCGAACATCTCTATCCGGCGCTGCCTTACGCCTCTTATACAAAGCTCGCCCTGCAGGATGTGGCCGACCTTGACGCCTGGCTGAAAACCCTGCCCTCCGATCCGACACCCAGCCTCGCGCATGACCTGAGCTTTCCCTTCAGCCAGCGCTGGCTGCTGGGCGGCTGGAAGCTCTTGTTCCTGCGCAAGGATTGGGTGACGACCGGCGATCTGACGCCTGAGGAAGAACACGGCCGCTATATTGGCGAGGCCATGGCGCATTGCGGCGAATGCCATACACCGCGCAACCTTTTCGGGGCGATGGACCGCTCGCGCTGGCTGGCTGGCGCGCCAAATCCCTCGGGGCGCGGGCAGATCCCGAACATCACCCCCGCCGCCCTCGACTGGAGCGCGGAGGAAATCGCCGATTATCTGACCACCGGCTTCACCCCTGATTATGATTCCGTCGGCGGCCATATGGCGCATGTGGTCGAGAATTTCGCCCGTCTGCCCCCGGAAGAGGCGGCAGCCGTCGCGGCCTGGCTGAAAAAGGTCGCGCCGGCAGAGTGAGCCGCCCCTGGGCGGCCCGGGTCAGGCTCAGGCCTGGCCGAGTTTCTCCATCCGCGCCTGGCGCAATTGCGCGAAATCATCGCCCGCATGATAGGAAGACCGCGTCAGCGGCGTGGCCGACACCATCAGGAAGCCCTTGTTCCAGGCCGATTTTTCATAGGCCTTGAAATCTTCCGGCGTAACAAACTCCGCCACGCGGTGATGTTTCGGGGTCGGTTGCAGATATTGGCCTACGGTCAGGAAATCGATATCGGCCGAGCGCATATCATCCATCACCTGCAAGACCTGGGGCCGGGTCTCGCCAAGACCGACCATGATCCCCGATTTGGTAAACATCGTCGGATCAAGCTCTTTCACCCGCTGCAAAAGCCGCAGGGAATGGAAGTAGCGCGCGCCGGGGCGGACCTCATGGTAAAGCGCCGGCACGGTTTCGAGATTGTGGTTGAAAACATCGGGCCGCGCCTCGACCACTTTCTCCAGTGCCGAGGGCGCGCATTTCAGGAAGTCGGGCGTCAGGATCTCGATCGTGGTATCCGGCGAGCGGTGCCGCACGGCGCGGATCGTCTGAGCGAAATGCTCGGCGCCGCCATCTTCCAGATCGTCCCGGTCGACGCTGGTGATCACCACATGGTTCAGCCCAAGCTTCGAGACCGCATGCGCCACCCGCCCCGGCTCGAACGCATCAAGGTTTTGCGGCTTGCCGGTCGCCACATTGCAAAAGGTGCAGCCACGGGTGCAGATCTCGCCCATGATCATCATGGTGGCGTGACCCTGGCTCCAGCATTCGCCGACATTGGGGCAGCCCGCTTCTTCGCAGACCGTCACCAGACGGTTTTCCTTCATGATGTCGCGGGTCTTTTTATACCCTTCCGAATTCGGCGCCCGAACCCGGATCCAGGACGGCTTTTTCGGCTGCTCCTGATCGGGGCGATGCGCCTTTTCGGGGTGACGCTGATCGGGGATCTTCAGATCGCGCATGGGCTGACCTCTGGAATTTTTCCCCCTTTTCCGGGGGTCACCCCAGACATAAGCTGAGAGAGGCTCCAAGGCAACGGATAGTGCATATACACGTCCCCGGAGCCGCCCGACCAGTATCCGCCGGGGAATTTCCCCCCGGCACTGTCACCCGGAGGGACAATGTCTAAACAATTTACTGCCGAAGTCATCGGCACATTCATCCTCGTTTTCTTTGGCTGTGGCGCAGCGGTGATCGCCGGCGCTGATGGCACAACCGGCGTGGGCCTGACCGGCATCTCGCTGGCCTTCGGCCTTTCGATCGTCGCCGCCGCCTATGGCATCGGCGCGATCTCAGGCGCGCATCTCAATCCCGCGGTCAGCCTTGGCATATTGCTGGCGGGCAAGATGACGCCCGGCGCCTTCATCACCTATGTGATCGCTCAGCTGGCCGGCGCCATCCTCGGCGCGGCGGTGCTTTACCTGATCATGACCGGCAAAACCGGCTTCACGCTTGGGGAATACGGGCTCGGCTCGAACGGCTATGGCGAGAATTATCTGGGCAAATACAATCTGACCTCGGCGCTGATCTTCGAGATCGTGGCGACCTTCCTCTTTGTCACGGTGATCCTTGGCGCGACCCATCCCGGCGCATCGACCATCCTTGCCGGGCTTGCCATCGGTCTGACCCTGACCGGGATCCACCTTGTCGGCATCCAGGTCACCGGCGTTTCGGTGAACCCGGCCCGCTCGGTCGGCCCTGCACTTTTTGCCGGCGGCGCCGCGCTGAGCCAGCTCTGGGTGTTCATCCTGGCCCCTCTGGTGGGGGGGGCCCTGGCTGGTATCGTGCATGCGGCCGGCCTGACACGCGCAGACTGACGCGCGCAGACTGATCTGCGCGGATGAACTGCAACGGCGCGCCCTGAAAAGGGCGCGCCTCTTTATTCCATTCCAGCGCTCTGGCGGGTCGGGCCCCAAAGCCTTACCCGATCAGCGGACCCGAACGGCCATAGGTCTCGTCATAATGCCGGCGGAGCCGGAGCAGCGCGATCCGGAGCACGATCTTCCCCGATCGCGCCGCCCATCCCATACGGCGCTCGGCACTTTCGACACCTTCGAGAAAGCAACAGACCCTGAGGGCAATATCGCCAAGCCCCGGCCCCAGATCGCGCAAGGCGAGCGCCACCCGGTCGCGCGCCCGGCCCGGCCCCTCGGCCAGGTCGCTGTCACCGCGAAAACCGCCCCGGTCGCCGCCGGTCATGAATTTCTCCCAGTTCTGCGCCACGCGCGGCCCCATCTGTGCAAGCTCAAAATCCTCGCGCAGCCGCTCGGCCGCCGCCACCAGATCCGAGGTCAGGAACAGCTCGCCAGTCTTCTCGCGCCGCCGCCCCAGCACCGCAACCGGGCTTTCCGCAATGTTGAACCGCATCCGGCGCGGGCCTTCGGGCGTCTGAACTTCTCGCTCGGCAAAATCGCGATGCTGATCGGCGAAAGGCGTCGCCGCCTCGGCCAGACCGGACGGCTCCCCGTCCTCGCCCAGGATCCGGCGCAGCGCAGCCCGCCCCGCCTGGGTTATGCCATAGGTCGAAATCCGCCCGCTTTTGCGGCACGAGATCCAGTCCTTGAGGCAAAAGGCCTGGGCGACCGCGCGCTCCAGCACCGCCGTCCTGACCGCGCGCCCATCGGGAAACTCGCGCAGCACCGCCGCCTTATCCATATCGCCGGCAAAGGCCAGCACCGCGCCCGGTTCAGCGAGGCGGCGCAGGATGCGGCGCGCTTCGCGGTCGAGTTCGCCTTCATCGGGAAGTGTGACGCCCATGGCCGGAGCGGCTTTGGCGCGGCGGGTGACCTCTTGCGGAATATGGCCTGTCATCGCGGGGATTACCTTCTGGCGGACCGGATTGGGGGAAAGCGGCGCCGAACGGCTGAGCTGGCTGAGAGCCGCATCCATCAGCGGATCGTCGCGACGGCACTCATACCGGCGCACCTGACGCATCACGGTCGAGGCAT
This sequence comes from Pseudogemmobacter sp. TB195, assembly GCF_058313095.1. Taxonomy (NCBI): domain Bacteria; kingdom Pseudomonadati; phylum Pseudomonadota; class Alphaproteobacteria; order Rhodobacterales; family Paracoccaceae; genus Pseudogemmobacter; species Pseudogemmobacter sp. TB195. Next base: position 39,678 of record NZ_JBZEGG010000022.1, on the reverse strand, counting down.
GCACCCCCCGTTCGCGCGCCAGCGCCCTGAGTGAAATCCCCGCTTCGGTGTGACCGAGATAGAGCCTGACCTGATCCGGAATCCAGGCCGGCAGAGAACCCGGAAACCGGGATGCGCTGGCTGGGTTTTCAAAATCTCTGATCTGTTCCATTTTCAGGTCTGAACATCCGGCTGGTGCGAAATGCAGCTTAGGGGATCGTGGTTACTCAGATATTAACTGGTTACAATTTGTCGATAATGGTAACCAAAAGCTAAACAGCCCCTTCCCGGGCGCTCGCCGGTTTTCACGCCTGCGCAACGCCGGGATTTTCCAGGACAGACTGCCCTTCTTACCCGCAGAAGGAGCCGTGAATGTCTGATTTTCGCACCAATCTCTCTGAAATCCGCCGCCCCGGAATCCTGATGCGCGCTGTCCGGTTTGCCCTGGCCGATTACCACCGGCCCAGTGCGCTGAAGCGCTTTGCCCCACAAGAAAACCGCCCCGAGCGCATTGTCTCGAAGCTGTTCGAGGCCGAGGCGCGGATTGAGGAAATCCGCCAGAGCGGCGCGTCCACCTATTCGATCTGCGACCATATCGAGGTGCTCGCAGCTCTCGTGGCCGAGTGCCGGCTTTTGCAACCGCGACCGGCCGCCGGCTGAAATCCACCCTCTGTCCTTCCCCGCGGTCTTGTGGCCGTTACTGCCGGGACATAGGCTCTCACCACTTCAGGGAGGTGCCAATGAGCCAGAAAACAGAGGATTTCAGCGCAGCCTGTCATTGCGGCACGGTCCGCTTCCGGCTGCGTCTGACCGGGGGTTTCACTTCGATCCGCCGCTGCACCTGTTCTTATTGCAGGATGCGCGGCGCGATTGCGGTCTCGGCCGGGCTTCAGGATATCCGGTTCGAAGCCGGCGAAGATAATCTCACGCTCTACCAGTTCAACACCGGCACCGCGAAACACTATTTCTGCAAAATCTGCGGCATCTATACCCATCATCAGCGCCGCTCGAATACCGATCAATACGGCGTCAATGTCGCCTGTATCGAAGGGGTCAGCCCGTTTGATTTCCGCGAGATCCCGGTGAGCGATGGCATAAGCCATCCGAGCGATACCGGGGGCACAACGCGGCGTGCGGGTGTGCTTCGCTTTGATCCTGACTGAGCCCTTCTGACAGAAAAAGGCCCCGCTCTGTTGCCAGGGCGGGGCCAATTGTTTCGAATCGCGAAACTGTTACATGAAGGCGTCGGGCATCTCTGCCTTGCGCTTCGCGACATAGTCATCCAGCGCCTCGCGCTTTGCCACGTCGAGCTCCGGCGCCACATAATCCGCCAGCATCTTCCTGACCTTCAGAGCTGCCAGTTGCGAGGTGTCGCGGGCGCCCTCTTCCTCCCAGGTTTCGAACGGCTTGTAATCCAGTACATCCGAGCGCCAGAAAGCGGTCTTGAAATTGGCCTGGGTATGGGCGCAGCCAAGGTAATGGCCACCCGGACCGACCTCGCGGATCGCATCCAGCGCCTGGGCGTTTTCGTCCACCGCAACGCCCTTGGCGATGCCGTGCAAGGCGCCCAGCTGATCGGCATCCATCACGAATTTCTCGTAAGACGAGACCAGCCCGCCCTCCAGCCAGCCGCAGGCATGGAGCATGAAGTTCACACCCGCCAGCAGCCCCATATTCAGGCTGTTCGCGGTCTCATAGGCCGCCTGTGCATCGGGGAGTTTCGAGCCGCAGAACGACCCGGCCGACCGGTACGGCAGCCCCAGACGGCGGACCAGCTGACCGGCCCCATAGGTGATATGCGCGGCCTCGGGCGTGCCAAAGGTCGGCGCGCCGGAATTCATGTCGATCGAGGTGACAAACGCCCCCGCAATCACCGGCGAGCCTGCACGTACCAGCTGGCTATAGGCCACACCGGCGAGGATCTCGGCCAGCACCTGGGTCAGCGTGCCTGCCACCGTCACCGGTGCCATAGCGCCACCGACGATGAAGGGCGACACGATGGAGGCCTGGTTATTGGCCGCATAGACCTCAAGCGCGCCCATCATGATCCCGTCGAAGGTCATCGGCGAGTTGATGTTGATCAGCGAGGTCATCACCGTGTTCTGGTCGACGAAATCGTCGCCGAACAGGATCTTCGACATATCGACCGAATCCTGCGCCCGCGAGGGTTCCGTGACGGACCCCATATAGGGCTTGTCAGACAGCGTCATATGCGCGTGCAGCATATCGAAATGGCGCTTGTTCACCGGGATGTCGGTCGGCTCGCAAACCGTGCCGCCGGAATGGTGCAGCCATTTCGACATATAGCCCAGCTTCACGAAATTCTGGAAATCCGCGATGGTCGCGTAACGGCGGCCACCTTCCAGATCGCGGACGAAGGGCGGGCCGTAAACCGGTGCCAGCACCAGATTCCTGCCGCCGATCTCGACATTGCGCTCGGGGTTGCGGGCGTGCTGGGTGAACGTCGCAGGCGCGGTCGCACAAAGCTTGCGCGCTAGGCCGCGCGGGATATGCACCCGCTCGCCGCGCACATCGGCGCCGGCCTCGCGCCAGCGCACCAGCGCCGCCGGATTCTCAACGAAATTGACGCCGATCTCTTCGAGGATCGTCTCGGCGTTATATTCGATGATCTGAAGCGCCTCTTCATTCAGCACTTCGAAATTCGGGATGTTGCGGCTGATGAACTTCGCCGTCTCGAAGCTGACAGCCGTGCGTTCCGCGCGCCGCGCCGCACCGCCACCCCGCGCCCGACGACCCTCGATCACTTCCGACATCTTATCCTCCTGAACGGCTCTGATCCGGAAATACTCCTGCCGGGGCGTTCACCGCTTCGGGTTTGCGGCGCTTTTGTGCCGTTTGCGACATTCGCAACGCCCGACAGCGACAACACCCGCTATCCCTCGCAAATCAACGGTTGACAGTTGAGAATGATTTGCATTTACATCTAAGCATGCCGAGAGGAGAGATAATGCAAGCCTGGCTGAAAACCCCGACCACCGCCCTCGCCGCCCTTCTTTTGACCACCGGTCTGGCCTTTGCCGGAGAGAAGCTGAAAGTTGTCACCACCTTCACCGTGATCGCCGATATGGCGCAGCATGTGGCGGGCGATGCGGCTGAGGTCGTCTCGGTCACCCGCCCCGGCGCCGAGATCCATGGCTACGAGCCGACCCCGCAGGATCTGGTCCGCGCGATGGATGCCGATCTGATCCTGTGGAACGGGCTGAATCTGGAGCTCTGGTTCGCGGGCTTTCTGGAAAACCTCGGTGACCTGCCTTCGGCCACGCTGACCGACGGGATTGATCCGATTGCGGTCTCATCGGGATCCTATCAGGGCAAAGCAAATCCCCATGCCTGGATGGGTCTGGATAACGCTCTGATCTATATCGACAATATCGAGAAAGCCCTGACAGAACACGATCCGGACAATGCCGCGACCTATGCCGCCAATGCCACGGCCTATAAGGAGGAAATGAAGGCCGCGATCGAGCCGCTGCGTGCCCGTATCGCCGCCATTCCCGAAGACAAACGCTGGCTGGTGACATGCGAAGGCGCGTTTTCCTATCTCGCCCGCGATTTCGGCATGAAGGAGCTCTATCTCTGGCCGATGAACGCCGATCAGATGGGCACGCCGCAGCAGGTCCGCGCTGTGGTGGACGGGGTTAAAGAGCACCATATCCCGGTCGTCTTCTGCGAAAGCACGGTCAATACCGCCCCCGCCGAACAGGTCGCGCGTGAGACCGGCGCCTCTTATGGCGGCGTGCTTTATGTCGACAGTCTTTCCACCGCAGATGGCCCGGTCCCGACCTATCTCGACCTGCTGAAAGTCACGGCAGAGACCATCGCCATCGGGCTTGAGAGCAGCCCCAACTGAGACCCATTCTCAAAAACACTTCTCTGCCGCGGTTTCCCGTGGCAGAGTTCCCTTAATTCCAGCTGAGAAAGCCCTTCCTATCATGCCGCAGACCCCAGACCCCCGGACAAAGGCCACAGCAGCCGATGATCCGGGTGGTGGCATCACCGCGCAGGATGTGACGGTCACCTACCGCAATGGCCATACCGCGCTCAGGAATGCCAGTTTCGGGATCCCGCGTGGCACTGTCACTGCGCTGGTCGGCGTGAACGGCGCCGGAAAATCCACGCTTTTCAAGGCGATCATGGGATTTGTGCCGGTTGCGAAAGGTCAGATCAGCCTGCTTGGCCGATCAGTTCGCGAGGCGCTGAAACAGAACCTTGTGGCTTACGTTCCACAATCCGAAGAGGTCGACTGGTCCTTCCCCGTCCTCGTCGAAGACGTTGTGATGATGGGCCGCTATGGCCATATGGGCTTTCTGCGCATCCCTTCTGCGGCGGATCGCGCAGCGGTCGACCAGGCGCTGGCGCGGGTCAATATGCTCGATTACCGCCACCGCCAGATCGGAGAGCTGTCAGGCGGCCAGAAGAAACGCGTCTTTCTGGCCCGTGCTCTGGCGCAGGACGGCCAGGTGATCCTGCTCGACGAGCCCTTTACCGGCGTTGACGTCAAGACCGAGGAACAGATCATCACCCTTCTGCGCGAGCTGCGCGATGAAGGCCGCGTCATGCTGGTCTCGACCCATAATCTGGGCTCGGTGCCGGAGTTTTGCGACCGCGTCGTGCTGGTCCGGGGCACGGTACTGGCCTATGGCCTGACCGCCGAAACCTTCACCCATGACAATCTCGAAGAGGCATTTGGCGGCGTGTTGCGCCGTTTCACCCTTTCGGGCGATCAGCTGCATGACGATGACGACCCGCGCCATGTCTCGATCCTGACCGATGACGAACGGCCGCTGGTGCAATATGGCCATGAGACCCGCACGCGGGAGGGTCGCTGAATGGAGATCCTCTGGGAGCCGTTCACCTATTCCTACATGCTTAACGCGATGTGGGTCTCGGCGCTTGTCGGCGGCGTCTGCGCCTTTCTCTCGGCCTATCTCATGCTGAAAGGCTGGTCGCTGATCGGCGATGCGCTTTCGCATTCGGTCGTACCCGGGGTGGCTGGTGCCTATATGCTGGGCCTGCCCTTCGCACTTGGCGCCTTTCTCTCGGGCGGGCTGGCGGCCCTCGCCATGCTGTTTCTGTCAGACCGGAGCGGGCTGAAATCGGATGTGGTGATCGGGCTGATCTTCACCGCGTTTTTCGGGCTGGGCCTGTTCATGGTGTCCCTGAACCCGATGGCGGTCTCGATCCAGACGATCACCATGGGCAATATCCTCGCCATCACGCCCGAAGACACGCTGCAACTGGCGGTGATTGGCTTTGTAACCCTGGCGGTCTTGCTGGTGAAATGGAAAGACCTGATGGTGGTGTTCTTCGACGAGAACCATGCGCGCTCTGTCGGGCTGCATCCGGGCCTCCTGAAAGGCGTGTTTTTCACATTGCTGTCGGCCTCGGTTGTGGCGGCGATGCAGACGGTCGGCGCCTTTCTGGTGATCGCGCTGGTCGTGACACCCGGAGCCACCGCCTGGCTGATCTGTGACCGCTTTGGCCGGCTGATCGTGCTGTCGGTTGCCATCGGCACCGTGACCAGCTTTGCCGGTGCCTATGTGAGCTATTTCCTCGATGGTGCGACCGGAGGGGTGATCGTGTGCCTGCAAACCGCGATCTTCCTCCTCGTCTTCATCTTCGCCCCGAAACACGGGCTTTTGGCCGCGAAACGCCGCGCGGCTGCTGCCCTGCATGCGGAGGACGCGATATGATCGAGACATTCCTCTTGCCGTTCCAGTTTCCCTTCATGCAAAAGGCCTTCCTGATTTCGGCCATGATTTCAGTGCCCTGCGCGCTTTTGTCCTGTTTTCTGGTCCTGAAGGGCTGGGCTTTGATGGGGGATGCGGTCAGCCATGCCGTGCTTCCGGGGATTGTGCTGGCCTATATCTGGGGCTTTCCGCTGATCATCGGCGCCTTTGCCGCCGGCATGTTCACCTCGGTTGCGACCGGCTGGCTGTCGGAAAACAGCCGTATAAAGCCAGACACCATCATGGGTGTGGTGTTTTCCGGCATGTTTGCCGCCGGGATCGTGCTTTACACCTCGATCGAAAGCGATGCGCATCTCGACCATATCCTGTTCGGGAATATGCTGAGGGTCAGTGTCCAGGATCTCTGGACCGCCGGGCTGATCGCCGGGTTCGTGACGCTGGCGCTGGTGGTGAGCTGGAAAGACCTGATGCTCCAGGCCTTCGACCCGGCCCAGGCGCGGGCCTCGGGGCTCAGGGTCGGGATGCTGCATTACGGGCTGCTTGCAGTGCTGTCGCTGACCATCGTGGCGACGCTTTCGGCGACCGGGCTGATCCTGGCGGTGGGCCTTCTGATCGCGCCAGGCGCCATCGCCTTCCTGCTGGTGCGCCGCTTCGGCCAGATGCTGGTCGTGGCCTGCATCGCCTGCTTCACCGCGATGATGACCGGGATCTGGGCAAGCTTCTGGCTTGACGCCTCGCCCGCCGCCACCATCATCCTGGTGCTGACTGCGATGTTCCTCGCCGCCTTTTTCCGGCGCAGCCTGCAAATCCGCGCTCAAAGCCGCGCTGCGGTCTGAAGCCAGAGCCGCATTGCGATATGAAATCGGGGGCCACTGGCCCCCGTTTTCTTATTCCGCATGCGCTGCTCAGTTCATCCCGAGCGCGGTCATGTAAACTTCGAGGATCGCATCCGCTTCCTGGCGCTCATCGGCATCCTGCTTGCGCAAGGACACGATCTTGCGCAGCGCCTTGGTGTCAAAGCCCCGGCCCTTGGCCTCGGCATAGACCTCTTTCAGCTGCTCGGCGATATCCTTCTTCTCGGCTTCGTACTGTTCGATCCGCTCGATCAGCTGACGCAGCTCATCGGCGGTCACATTGAAGGCGTCATTCATTCCTGCTCTCCGCTTTATGCTTTGCCCGACAGATACCCTGCCGGGGCCGCCGATTTCAAGCGCTGCCGCCCGCTCTTGTGACCCCTCTTGCGCGAAAGCCCGCCAGCGTTTAGCCAGCATGCCGCAGCACATGGCGGAGCTTTCAATGCCCTATCTGATCTGGCCCGGCGCCTTCCTGTCGCTTCTTGGCGTCTTCGGCCTGCTCTGGTGCATCCTGCGCGGGCTGAAAATCCGCCGCTCGGGCGCCACGGATGAACAGATGCGCAGCGAGCTGCAAAAACTTTTCGCGGTGAATTTCGGCGCGCTTGGCCTTTCGGTGCTGGGCCTCGCGATGGTGATCATGGGCATTTCGCTGGGCTGAGCCCCGGAATGAGGCGCAGGCTTACGCCGCCGACCGCCCCTTCGAGACCAGCCGGTCCAGGGACGGATGCGGCATCCAGACCGGATCATCCCCCTGCCAGCGGCGCAGATCGCTGCGCAGCACCATAGCGCCACGCTCGCCCGCCAGATGCATCGGCCCCCCGCGCCAGCGCGGGAAGGCATGTCCCTGCACAATCAGAAAATCCACCGCTGCCGGCCCTGATGCCGCGCCATCTGCAATCTGGCGGTAGCCCTCATTCGCCAGCGCCGCCAGCCAGCGCCGGATCACCTCTTCGGCGGCCATACCGCGCATTGCGACCTCAGATCCCGGCTCCGGCAGATCGGGCATCGCCTGGCCAAAGCCTTCCAGCGCCGTCGCAATCAGCCGGCGCGGCACGCCCATCGCCAGCATCCGCGACAAAGCCGCCTGACCGCTTGCCGCGACACGGCGCCCGACCTGCGGCAGGGTGCCGCTGAGCACCGGCTGCAGGCCAAAACTGCGCATCAGCCGCCAGAGCCCGCCCATCGCCACCGGCCCCGCCACGCCACCGGTGCTGATCTCGCAGACCCGCCCGGACGGCGCGATGGTCAGGCCGGCGCGCCCGCCCCCCCCGCCAATCCCCAGATGCAGCGCCGCAGGATATTGCCGGGCCAGGCCATCCGCCACAGCCCCGGGCCGCGCATGGACCACCAGCCCCGCCTGGGCCAGCGCACCGGCGGGCTGCCCGGTCTCAAAACGCAGGAAATCCGCGTCACGCTGCGCCTGGCTCAGCCGGCCCGAACGCGTCTCGGCTTCCAGCCGCTCGCGCACCCAGGCCGAGATCCGCTCCAGCGAGGCCGCGTCCCCGCCCCCCTCCGGCCCGGCCCAGATCACCCGGAGGCCCCGGCCAAGCGCCAAGAGCGCCAGCGCCGCCAGCTGCGGGCCAGCCCCGGTCAGCCCAAGCGTGCGGATCTCGGCACCGCCACTGCCAGCCACGCCCGGCGGCAAAATATGCGCCGCACGTTCGGCCCGCGCGGCGGCGATCAGCCCCCGGCTTTCCCCGGTGGCCAGCAGGTCATCGAAGACAACCGCCTCCAGCGCGAAGCCGTTTTCCGGTGGCAAATAAAGTGCGGCCTCAATGCAGTCGATGATCCGCGCCGGAGCCGGCATCGGATTGCGCGCCAGATCGCGCCGCGCCCGGGCGATGGTCGCGCCAAATGCCGTGCTGTCGCGGATCCCGTCCTCGCGGGCAATCACCGGCGCCGGGGTGGGCATCTGCGCCGCAAGCGCGATCGCCGCCGGGACGGGGTCGCCCTCGGTCACATGATCGGCGAGGCCGATGGCCAGCGCCTGATCGGCATCGAGCGGTGTCGCATTCAAAAGCAGCGAGATCGCCTCATCCGGCCCGGTCAGCCGTGGCAGACGCTGGCTGCTGCCGGCCATGGGCGAAAGGCCGAGCCCGGCCTCGGGGAACTGGATCCGCGCACTGATCGCCATGATCCGCGCGTGACAGGCGAGCGCCAGCTCTGCCCCCGGCCCGATGGCGCGGCCGGAAATCGCTGCCACCACCGGCGCGGGATAAAGGTCGATCTGCCGGCAAATCTGGGCCAGCGTGGGATTGCCCTCGAGAAGCGCGGTGCCGGTCTCGACAAGGGTTGCCGAAGGAAAGGTGCCTGCGGCACCGGCGATCACAACCGGGCGGGCGCCGCCGGCCCGTGTCTCTCCTGCACTGCATTCCGCCGCGAGCGCTGCCGAAAGTGCAGCCCTCACCTCCCGGGTCAGGGCATTGAGAGGCGGATGTCCGATCTCCAGCAGAAGGACGCGCCCATCGGGCCCGACAAGGCTTTGCTGCACCGGCCCCGCCGTAGCTGTGCCCGCAACAGCGTTATCCGGCGCCGCCGTTTCATGCGCATCAGCTGCATTTATGGCCGAACCGCTGCCCGCAGTCCCGCTCCCCTCAACCCGAGTCATGCCCCCGCCTTCACCCGTCAATCTATGGGGTGCAAGTTAACAGGACATTCCGGTTGCTTGACAAGAGCTTACACCGCTTCTCCGGCAACCTCCCGCCAGAGGAGGCCCCGGCTTACCAGCCCTCTGGCCTCTACACCTCTTTCACAACCAGACCCAGGACATCCTGTCAGTTCGCGTCCCGAACCCATCGCAATTCTGTCGGGCCCAACAAAGGCCTGCCCTTGCGAGAGGCCCATAAGGAACAGCCGTTGCCTGGCCGGAGAATGTCACACCGGCATATTGTCGAAACTTTGTTCGATTTCCGCTTCTTCGCGCAGGCGCCGCGCCTCGCGTTGCAGCTGGCTTTCGCGCCCGGCGCTCTCGGGCAAGGTTGGAAGGCGATGCGCCAGGGCCTGAAGCTCTGCAAGTGTCGCGTTCAGCTCCTGCAAAGCGCCGTCTTTTGCAAGCCTGACCGCCTCCCGCGTCAGATGCTGCAGTTGCGAAAATCGGTTGTAAATTTCCATGGCCGTTCCTCCTCCGGCTGCCGATACGTCCGGGCAGGTTTTACTCACTGTCTGTTTCCCGACCATGATCCAGATCAGGATCACGCCGCTTCCCACCGGCTTCTGCCCCCCGCATCGGGGCTTTTCCCCCGCCGTTCCGCAGAGTAGGCTGCGGCAGAATTTCCGAAAGGACGTCAAGATGGAAATCCGCCCGCTCAGTGACACCTATGCCGTTTCGCCCCAGATTGCCCTTGAGGACCTTGAGGCGATCAGGGCCGCCGGCTATCGTGCAGTGATCGACAACCGCCCCGACGCCGAGATCCCCGACGAGCTTCATACCGGGGAAATGCGGGCGCAGGCCGAGGCGCTTGGCCTTGTCTTCTTTGCCAATCCGGTGATCGGCGGCGCGCTGACGATGCAGAATGTCACGGCCCAGGCCGAGGCCATTGCCGCAGCGCCAGGCCCGGTCCTGGCCTATTGCGCCAGCGGCAACCGATCCTCGATCGTCTGGGCACTGTCCCAGGCCGGAACGCGGCCCGCGAGCGAGCTGATCGCCGCCGCAGCGCAGCATGGCTACCAGCTCGCCCATCTCGCCCCGCAGATCGAGGCACTTGCCGCGCAAAAAGCCGCTGGCTGAGATATCGGAGCCGGGGGGCTGCCGGGATCGCGCGGCCCTTCCCCTGCCGAGCCGGACCAGCCGCTCAGGCCGGGACACGGACATCAAACTTTTCGCCCAATCCCGCGTCCAGCCCGAAACCAGGATCGGGTGCGGTCCCTTGTTCGACAGGCCCCTGTTCCATCGGAAAGCCCGCCGGGAAATCCAAAGATCCGTGAGCGGTCTCTGATGGCGGATCCTGCCTTGCGGCCATGTCAGGGAGGCCGGCATCAACCTCGCCTCCCGGTGCCGCAACAGCGCTGATCCGCAGCGCGCGATAGCCATTTTGCTGCCCGAGACGCGCCGCCGCCACCGCCCTCCCGTCAATCCCATTCAGGCTGATCCTGGCGATACTGGCATCGTTCAGCGCCAAAAGCTGCCCCGGCTCCAACTGCATCACCTCATTAAGCGTCAGCATCCGACGCCCCAGCACGGCCTGCAATTCGCATTCGGCCTGCCCCAGATCCGCGGCAAATCCCTCAGGCCCCGACCTATTGGCAGAGGCAAGTGCGACCGGGGGACCGGTAAGTGGCAAAGCGAGCAGTATCTCACCACTGCGTTTGCCATCGGCCAGCGAAAGCGTGGCGCTCATCAGGTGATAGGGCTGATCATCGAGCAAAAGCCCGATGCTGCGCGCGTCATCAAGCTGCGAGGCAAAACGGAACCCGGTCTCCACCCGGCCGTCCGGCAGATCGCGGACCAGGAAGTCGAAGCGTGCCAGCGCCCGGTCAAGCACCGGCGAGATCATCGCAGCATCCGTTCGGGTCGGACGCCGCGGCCCCGGCGGCCCCGCGCCGATGCACCCAATCGTCTGTATCTCAATCAGCGAGGCCGTGAGCTCCGGCGACAGCGCCGCCACCCCCATCGCGCCACCCGGCCCATCCAGCAGCGCAATTAGCGCGCGCTCAGCCGGCAGTTCCGGCAGTTCCACCAGATCGCAGGGCCGTGATGTCAGGGCCGTGGTTTCGGCCGGCAACCCCGCCCCTTCGCGCAAGGCACGCGCCAGCGCCAGCCGCCAGGCCTGATCAACCAGCGCATGGGGCCGGGCCTGTTCGTCTTGCGCGGGGCGGAGTTTGCGGCGCAGGATCTCGCTCATGCCAATGCTTCCCGTTCTGTCCAGGCAGCATCATTCTGACCGCGAGAAAGTTTGCGCAAAGTTAACGTGACAGAGAAAATCGTCTAAAAACCGCTGCCAGCGCCGCATTGCCTGCTTTCTCAGCCCGGCTCGATCCGCAGCGGCAGCACCACGCGGAATGCCGCCCCGCCCTGACCCGGAAGATAGTCGATCGTGCCGCCCAGATTGGTCACGATTTCGCGGCAGATCGCGAGGCCAAGCCCGGCGCCCGAGGCCCGCGCCTCCCCCGGAAGGCGCCAGAATTTCTCGAACACCATGGATTGCAGCGCCTTGGGAATGCCCTTCCCATTATCCGCGACATCGACCCGCACCCGCCCGGCCCTGACCCGCACCGCGATGCGGATGCGAGGATGGCTCGAATCGCAATACTTGCGCGCATTGGCGATCAGATTGATGAACACCTGCGTCAGCCGGTCTGCATCGGTCCGCATCCAGACGGATTCGGCGACCTGGTCACGGGTGAATTCGATATCGCGCTCTGGCTTGACCTTCTCGGTCGCAAGGATCGAACGGTCGATCAGATCGCGCATGCTTACAAGGCTGACGGAAAGCTGCACCTTGCCGCTTTCCAGCACCGAAAGATCCAGCAGATCATCGAGCAGCCGGGTCAGCCGCACCGCCTCGTCGCGGATGATCCCGCCCGAGCGCGCCACGGTTCCGACCGGCAGGTCACCCTCGGCGAGGATCTCGGAAAAGGCGCGGATCGAGGTCATGGGCGTGCGCAGCTCATGGCTGATCTGCGACAGGAACGCGTCTTTCTGCACCGACAGAGCGGTCAGCTTCTCATTGGCCTCGCGCAATGCGGTGGCGGTACGGGCAAGCTCGCCGCGCTGCTCCTCAAGCTGGGCGGAATGTTCCATCAGCTGCGCGGATTCGCGCGCGACCACCATCAGATCCTCGACCGTGACCGTATCCAGGCCGACCAGTTTCGAAATCATCGCATGTGCGGTGGCCGCCCCGATAGAGCCCGCAAGCCGTTCTTCCAGCGCCGCAAGAAAGGCGGGGGTCGGGTCGGGCAGCATCGACTCGCTCTTGCCCTGATCGCGGGCAGCGCGCTCGAACAGGCTTTGCGCCTCTTCTTCGCCCATGATGCGCTGCGTCATCATCAAAAGCGCCTCGGGTTCGGCCTCGCCACGCGCCCAGCGTTGCGGGCCTACGGGTCCGTCAAAGACATTGACGAAAGCGGCGCTTTGCAACCTCTCGACCGGGCCGGGGAAGCTGAGGATCGAGGCGGCGCAGAAGGCTGCGGTATTGCCGATCAGCGACCAGAACAGCGCATGGACCAGAGGGTCCATCACCTCGGTCCCGAACATGGCATTGGGCCGCAGCCAGCCCAGCCCCCAGGGCCCTGATTGCAGCACCGAAGCCGGCAGGATCGCATCTCCGAATGACGGCAGGAACAGGCAATAGGCCCAGAGCAAAAAGCCCGTCGCCAGCCCAAGGAGCGCGCCTGTCCGCGTGGCGCCGCGCCAGAAGATGCCGCCGATCATCGCCGGCAGGAATTGCGCGACCCCGGCGAAAGAGATCAGCCCGATTTCGGCCAGCGCCCCCGAACCGCCCGAAAGCCGGTAATAGCCGAGCCCAAGCGCGAGAACGAGCGCGATGGAAAGCCTGCGCGCGGTCAGCACCAGGGAACGGACATCTTCGGAAATTGCGCCCGACCGACGCAGCCTCAGCCAGGTCGGGATCACGATATGGTTCGATACCATCGTCGCAAGCGCAATTGCCTCGACAATCACCATCGAGGTTGCCGAGGAAAATCCGCCAAGGAAGGCCAGCATCGCAAGCCCGCCCTGCCCTTCGGCCAAAGGCAGCGTGAGGACGAACATATCCGGGTTAGATCCCGCAGGCAGCCTTTCGATCCCCATAACCGCGATGGGAATGATGAAAAGGCTCATCGCCAGCAGATAGGCCGGAAAGGCCCAGGAGGCGCGGGCCAGCTGGCGGTCATCGGAATTCTCTACCACGATCACCTGGAACATGCGTGGCAGGCAGATCACGGCGGCGCCTGCAAGGAACAGAATCGCGGTCCAGCGCCCCGGTTGCAACTGCCAGTCATGGAGGGATGAGGCGTCGATCTTGGCCATGATCCCCGAGACACCGCCCGCAAGGCCCCAGACCACGAAACAGCCAACCGCGATCAGCGCGACCAGCTTCACCACGGCCTCGACCGCGATGGCGGTGACGATGCCGGTATGCTGCTCTTTCGCATCCAGATTGCGGGTGCCGAAGAGGATGGTGAACAGCGCAAGCCCTGCCGCCACCCAGATCGCGGTCTGCCCGGCGGCCGGGCGGGCCTCGCCCGGGGCGGCGCTGGCGAAAACCTCGAAGGCCAGCACCACCGATTGCAGCTGCAGCGCGATATAGGGCGTCACCGCGACAATCGCGATCACCGTCACCAGGACGCCAAGCGAGTTTGACTTGCCATAGCGCGAGGAAATCAGATCGGCGATCGAGGTCAGCCGCTGCTGTCGCCCGATATAGACGAGCTTGCGCAAGATCCACCACCAGCCGATGAAGACCAGCGTCGGGCCAAGATAGATGGTGATGAATTCCAGCCCCGAACGCGCGCCATATCCGACAGCGCCGTAAAAGGTCCAGGCGGTGCAATAGATCGACAAAGACAGCGTATAGACCAGAGGCGAGCGCAGCCAGCCAAGCTTGCCCTGCCCCGAGCGCCGTTCCACGAGGAATGCAACGGCAAAGAGGAAGATCACATAGGCCAGGCAGGAAGCAACCAGCAGGTTGAAGGACATAAGGGGATCAGCCTTCTTCCTCGTCGCCCGTCAGGACGCCGGGACGCGCGGCATCCGGGCGTGGCGCGTCGGGGCTCGCGAGGCCCGGTGCCAACAGCGCGGCGGCAAGGATCAGCAAGGCCCAGGTCACAAAGAACCAGATGACATCAGAGGACAGGAGCCGGTTGCCATCACCACCCGCAGGCGTCCATAGGATCGGCAGGATCATCAGAAAAGCCCCCGCCACCGGCAAAAGCCGCGCAGCGTCCCGCAGCCGGCGGCGGCGATAGGGGATGCGGCCCAGAAAAAGCGGCCGCCTCACGTGTGACCTGCCATCTCGACCGGACGGGCCCTTTGCTGCGGCCCTGGTCGCTGCGCGCCGCGGCAGCAAGCAGCGCGCAGCCCCGCCTGGAAAAGGCACCCGGTTTCGGCAGAACCAGAACCGGGCCCGGGGCGCAACAGATGCGCAAACCCTGCGGCGACCTTATGGGGTGACATTGCCGGACTCCGCTCCGGCCCGGCCGGCTATGTCGCCAGCCCCGGTCAGGCTGCGCACCTCGGCCACGATCTCGGCATTGGAAAAGGGTTTGGTCATGAAACGCGTCGCCCCGGCCCGTTCGGCGGCCTCGCGGTCGCGTGGCAGGCCCTTGGCGGTCAGCATCAGCACCGGCACATCGGCAGTCACCGGATCGGCGCGCAGGGCCGTCAGCACCTCGATCCCGGAAAGCCCGGGCAGCATATGGTCAAGGATCACAAGGCCCGGCTGCACCCTCCGCGCGATCTGCGCCGCGTCGCTACCCTCGGCATGGTGGATCACCTCCCAGCCGGCGCGCGACAGGATGAACTGGATCGCCTCGGCGATATTGGGTTCATCTTCGACCAGCAGCACCTTGCGGCTGTTTTCCATGCCCGTCCCCCGCCTTTCTTCCTCCCGGCCAGCCGCCTGAAGCGCGGCGCTCCCGGCCTTCCCGGTTCCGGACACCTGGCCCGGAATGCCAGTATCTTATGATTTTCCTGCCCCTGTCAAAAGGCGATCTCGCGCTGCATTGCGGCACAAGGGTTCAACCGGGGCGCGCCGCGCCGCGCTGCGGCTTTGCCGCCGCCGCCGGTGCTGTCCCAAGGATCGAGGGTTCGCGGCGCGCGGGACAGGCCTCGCGCGGGCAAATGCGGCAGGTGGTGCCCGCCGCAATCGGCGCCTGGTCGGCCGGTGGCGCCGGATCCGGCAGGATCAGCATGGCCGCCTCGCGCAGCTCCGGTCCGGCAAAGCCCCAGGGCAGCCGCGCCTCGCACCAGGCAAGACAAAGAAACCGCCCGCCGCCGGGCTGCGGCATCTCGACCACCGCCCGGACCGGCTGGCCGGGCCGCGCCAGCGCCGCAAACAGCGGCCAGAGCGGACAGGCCGCCCCATAGCGCGGCGGCGAAAACCCTGGCACAGGTTTGCGAAACAAAAGCGTTCCCGACGCATCACAGACCACCAGCCCGGCATCAGAACCGGGCCGAAAGGCCATGCGCCGCATCGCAGCATGAACCGGCACACCGAATCTGGCGGCAATCAGCGCCGGATCGCCGCCCGCCGCCAGCGCCGTACGCAGCCCTGCCTCGGGGATCATCGCGATGTCCTTTTGCGCCTGGGCTGACCAGGCCCGCGCCAATGCCCGCGCCTCCCGCCCCTGGATCTGATCGGGTGCCGCCTCATCCGGCAGCGTCCAGCCGATCCGCGCCAGCCAGGCTTCCAGCTCATCCTGGGGCGCGACAACGACGCTCTCCGCCTCTTCCCCGGAATGGTCGAGCCAGGAGACCAGCGCCTCGGCGCCATCCACCAGACGTTCGCTGTCCTGATGCAGGTTCAGGTGAAACCGGCGCTGCCAGTCTGGGCTGAGATCCTCGGTCTCGACCAGGATCCCCGCCGTCGCCCGGACCGCCGACAGCGCCGATAACAGTTCATGCAGCGCCGCCGAAAGGTGCGGATCATGGCCCAGCCGGTCATTCAGGGCCGCCATCCCCTGCCTCAGCCCCGCGATATGGGTCTGGAGATCGGCAATCAGCTGCGCCCAGCCGGGATAGCGCCCGGCAAGTTCGCCTGCCCGATCCGCCTCGGCGCCCGACCCCGGAAAACTCGCCGCCGCCGCGCGCAACTCTGCCACCAGCGCGCCGGGATCCCGTTCGGAAAACTCCTCCGGCGCAAGATCAAGCGCGCGCGCGAGCCGCTCCAGCACCTCGGGCGTCACATTGCGGCGATTGTGTTCGATAAGGTTGAGGTAAGAAGGCGAGATCCCCGCCGCACGGCTGAGATCCCCCTGCCGCATCCCCGCTGTAATACGCCGTTCCCGCAACCGGGTGCCGATCAAAGGGGCGCGTGACATGGTCTCTCCGGGCAAAGTCAGCTGGGCGGTGCGCGACAGGCTCGCCCGGAGAATTTACAGTTCGGTGAAAACTTTACAACCGAGGCTTACACACCCGTGACCGGGATGCTGCCCCGCTGCACCGGGCGCGGCGCGGTGAGGTCTTTCCACTGCGTATAGGCACGGCTGACCGACCCGCGCGGATCGCGGGCGACGAATTTGCCATGCCCCTCGGCCGATGTCAGCTGACCATCCGTCACCGCCACATGCCCGCGCGACAGCACGTAGCGCGGCAAGCCGGTAACCTCCTGCCCCTCGAAGACGTTGTAATCAATGGCGGATTGCTGGTTCGCCGCCGCAATCGTTTTCGTCTTTTCCGGATCCCAGACCACCAGATCGGCATCGGCCCCGACCAGCACTGCGCCCTTCTTCGGGTAGCAGTTCAGGATCTTGGCGATATTCGTGGAGGTCAGCGCGACAAATTCATTCATCGTGATCCGCCCGGTGCGCACCCCATGGGTCCAGAGCATCGAAAGCCGGTCTTCGAGCCCGCCGGTGCCATTGGGGATCTTTGTAAAATCGCCCAGCCCGGTGCGCTTCTGCGCAGTGGTAAACGCGCAGTGATCGGTCGCGACGCAGGACAGTGATCCCGAGGAAAGCCCCGCCCAAAGACTGTCCTGGTGCCGTTTGTTCCTGAATGGCGGCGACATCACGCGGCGCGCGGCATGGTCCCAGTCCTGGTTGAAATACTCGCCCTCATCCAGCGTCAGATGCTGGACCAGTGGCTCGCCCCAGACACGTTGCCCGGCCTGGCGCGCGCGGCGGATCGCCTCATGTGCCTCTTCGCAGGAGACATGCACGATATAGACCGGCACACCCGCCATATCGGCAATGGTGATGGCGCGATTGGTGGCCTCGCCCTCGACCGCGGGGGGCCGCGAATAGGCATGGCCCTCCGGCCCGGTGGTGCCTGCGGCCATCAGTTTCGTCTGCAGTTCCGCGACGAGATCGCCGTTTTCAGCATGTACGAACGGGATCGCGCCCAGATCGGCGCAGCGCGAGAAGGACGCGAACATCTCGTCGTCATTGACCATCAGCGCGCCCTTATAGGCCATGAAATGCTTGAACGAGTTGATGCCGCGATCCGCGACCACTTTCATCTCATCAAAGACCTGTTCACTCCACCAGGTCACCGCCATATGGAATGAATAGTCGCAATGCGCCCGCGCGCCCTTATTGTCCCAGAGCTTCAGCGCATCCATCAGCCCCTGGCCAGGTGCTGGCAGCGCGAAATCGACCACCATCGTGGTGCCGCCCGCCAGCGCCGCACGGGTGCCGGAGTCGAAATCATCCGCCGTATAGGTGCCCATGAACGGCATCTCGAGATGGGTATGCGGATCGATCCCCCCCGGCATCACATAACAGCCGGTGGCGTCAAGAACCTTGTCGCCTTTCAGCCCATGCCCGATGGCAATGATCTGCCCCGCCTCGATCAGCACATCCGAGACATAGCTCAGATCCGCCGTAACAATGGTGCCGCCTTTGATGACCGTGCTCATGATCTTCTCCCTGTTATTGTCCCGCACAAACCGGATCGGCCAGCGCCTCGCGCAGCCCCCCGGCGGCGAAATCGAATTCGGTTCCGACCTCTTCCCCCATGACAGTCAGGATGACGCCGGCGCTGTTTTGCAGCCGCTCCACCGAGTCCGGGCCAAGCGCGGTGAAATAGCTGCCGCCGGCATAGGGCATCTCGTTCAGGTCGATGCTGTCGCCATCGGCAAGACCAAGGCGCGCGGTGATCGCGCTGCCAAAGGCCGCCTCGCCTGCGGCAGAATAGCGGATGGTGCGATTGCCACCCTCATCGGTCCAGCAGGACAGATAGAGCCCGTTCCCGACCGAATCCCGCAGATAGGCCTCAGAAAATTCGGCCTCGGAGCGCTCGACCACGACCGGGCGCGAGCCGCCACCATCCGCCAGATATTGCAGCTGCCAGCCTTCCGCCGCCGCGGCCGTGCCCATAACAGCCAGCAGCGCCGCAAGGATCACCGGAGAAGAATTCATGTCTCAGCCTTTTCTCTTCACGCCACGACCTGCGCCGTTTCCAGCACGGCATGGAGAAGCACATCCGTTCCCGCCGCCGCCCATTCCGGGCTGATCGCCTCGGCCTCATTATGCGACAACCCGCCCTCACAGGGGCAGAAGATCATCGTGGTCGGCGCCACGCGCGCAATCCAGCAGGCATCGTGGCCCGCACCCGAGACGATGTCGCGATGACTGTAGCCCAGCTTGTCAGCCGCCCGGCGCACCGATCCGACCAGATCCGGGGTAAAGGTCACCGGGTCGAAATGGCCGACCGCCTCGACCGCGCAGCCAACGTCAAGGCCCGCGCAGATCTTTGCGGCACCGTCCTCGATTGCCGCCCGCATCCGGTTCAGCTTTGCCAGATCCACGGTGCGGATATCGACGGTGAACACCACCACGCCCGGCAGCACATTCCTTGAATTCGGTGCGAACCGCACCTGACCGACGCCGCCCACCGCATCAGGCTGGTTCGCCATCGCGACTTCCTGCACCAGCTCAAATATCCGCGCCATAGCGAGGCCTGCATTCTTGCGCATCGCCATCGGGGTCGAGCCGGTATGCGCATCGCGCCCGGTCAGGGTGAATTCAAGCCACCACAGCCCCTGGCCATGCGTCACCACGCCGATATCAACGTTTTCCGCCTCGAGGATCGGCCCCTGCTCGATATGCAGCTCATAATAGGCGTGGATTTTCCGCGCGCCGGTCTGCTCCTCCCCAAGCCAGCCGATCCGCCGCAGCTCATCGCCAAAACGCTTGCCGTCAGGGTCCTGGCGTGACCAGGCATGATCCTGGTCGATGACACCTGCGAAAACGCCCGAGGCCACCATAGCGGGCGCAAACCTGGCGCCTTCCTCATTCGACCAGTTCACCACCGTGATCGGATGTTTCGTGCGGATCCCGAGATCATTCATCGTGCGAACGGCCTCAAGCGCGCCCAGTACTCCCAGAACCCCGTCATATTTGCCGCCCGTTGGCTGGGTATCGAGATGGCTGCCCATGAAGACCGGCTCGGCCTCCGCCTCCTCGCCGGGGCGGGTAAAGAACATATTCCCCATCTGATCGACGCCCATGATCATGCCGGCGGCCTCTGCCCAGGCGCGGAACAGATGGCGGCCCTCATTATCCGTATCGGTCAGCGCCTGGCGATTATTGCCCCCAGCGACGCCCGGCCCGATCCTGGCCATCTCCATCAGGCTTTCCCACAGCCGTTCGGAATTGATACGGAGGTTTTCACCGGCGCCCGTTCTGGCGCCTGTTCTGGCCCCGATTCTGCTGGTGTTGGCCATCATGTTCCCGTCCTGCTGTGGTGTCAGCCAGAAGCCAGCACAGCCTGACCACATGGTCAAGAATTTTCCCCGGATGCGCGACAGAGGTTTGACCGAATGCCCCGCGCCTGATTTAAAAACCTTATGGAGAACCAGACCGTCCGCGCCCCGCGCCGCAGCCGTATCCAGCAAAAGAACCGCGAGACCATCCTCGCGGCGGCGCTGGAGGTGTTTTCGGCGCAGGGGTTCCGTGGCACGACGCTGGACCAGATCGCGCTTGAGGCCGGGCTCTCGAAACCCAATCTGCTGTATTATTTCGGATCAAAGGAAGAGATCCACCGCGACCTGCTGACCGGGCTGATGACCTCCTGGCTGGAGCCGCTGCGGGCAATGCGCGACGACGGTGACCCGCTTGCCGAGATGCTGGGCTATATGCGCCGCAAGCTGGATCTGTCACGCGATTTTCCCCGCGAAAGCAGGCTCTTCGCCAATGAGATCCTGCAAGGCGCGCCCCGTATTTCCGAGGTGATTCAGGGGGAATTGCACGATCTGGTGCAGGAAAAAGCGCGGCTGCTGGCGCGCTGGATGGATCAGGGCCGGATCCGGCGTTCGGACCCGGTGCATCTGATCATCTCGGTCTGGGCGCTGACCCAGCATTACGCCGATTTCGAAAGCCAGACGCGCGCGGTGCTGGGCGCGGGGCACGATCCCTGGTCCGAGGCCGCGAGCTTTCTGGAAACCCTCTATCTGCGGCTGTTATCGCCACAGCCAGGCATGCCCGTCCTCTGAAAGACCGATAAAAAGCAAGACATTACCTTCTAGGGAGATGCGCTGATCTGTGTCAGGCTTTTCGGGTGGGGCTTTCTATCGTGGGGTGACGGTTATGGGATTCATTTCCGCCGTCCGGCCTGTCATGGCGACCGTAGAACCGGTTGCGAATGCCCAGGCCGGGACTTCTGCCGGATCTGCTCCGGCATCACAAAGCGGCAGCCGTGCTTCGGCCGCCGCCGCAAGCGAGATCGCGCGTCCGGTGGCTCAGGCCTCGGGGGCCAACAGTTCAAGACCGCCTTTGACCGATCAGAGCCTGCTCTCCGAAGCCGCGCGCGACAAGGTCGAGGCCGCGCAGCGAGCCTATATGATGACGCTCCGCGCGGTCGGGGTGAACCCGCTGGCAAACCGGGTGCCCTGAGCGACACAGGCAAACCGCGACCTCCCCGGCGCGCTCCGATGGCCCAGGGGCCCCAAACGGCCCACGCGCTGCGTCATGTGCCTCTGCCGCACGCAGGGTCGCGCGTGATCTTTTGCTGCGAAACACTGGCTGCACGCCAGGCCCGCCGGAACAGGCTTTCCTGACCGGAGAGTGGCACCGAACCGACATCTGCGGACGGCACCACTGCCCGTTCCGCCTATTCTGCCGCCGGGCGCGAGGACGGGTTGTTCGGATGCGTCGTCCAGTTCGCGTAATCGCCGATCACAAGCCCGGTGCGCGGATCGACGGAACCCTTCGCCATCGGCTCCATCGTGATGCAATTCTCGACCGGGCAAACATTGACGCAAAGATTGCAGGCGACGCATTCATCGTCTTTTACGGTGAAGACACGCCCCGGGCCCATCGCAATCGCCTGATGGCTGGTATCCTCGCAGGCCGCATAGCAGCGGCCGCATTTGATGCAATCATCCTGGTTGATATGCGCCTTGGCGACGTAATTCAGGTTCAGATATTGCCAGTCGGTGACATTAGGCACCGCGCGGCCGCGCAGCTCATCCAGCGTCATTCCCTTCTCATCGAGATATTCGCTGAGGCCCGAAATCAGCTCCTGCACCACTTTGAACCCATAGGTCATCGCCACCGTACAGGCCTGCACCGTGCCACAGCCAAGGGCGATGAACTCTGCCGCATCGCGCCAGGTGGTCACGCCACCGATCCCCGAAATTGGCAGGCCCGCAGTTTCCCGCGACCGCGCGATCTCGGCCACCATATTCAGCGCGATGGGCTTCACCGCCGGGCCGCAATAGCCGCCATGCGAGCCCTTGCCGTCGATCATCGGCTCGGGCGAGAACGTGTCGAGATTGACCGAGGTGATCGAATTCACCGTATTGATCAGGCTGACCGCATCGGCACCGCCGCGTTTGGCGGCCTCGGCCGGCAGCCGGATATCGGTGATGTTGGGCGTGAGTTTCACGATACAGGGCATGCGCGAATGCTGTTTCACCCAGCGGGTCACCATCTCGATATAGTCCGGCACCTGGCCGACGGCAGAGCCCATGCCGCGTTCCGCCATGCCATGCGGACAGCCGAAATTCAGCTCGACCCCATCCGCTTCGGTATCCTCAATCTTCTTCAGGATGTCTTTCCAGCTTTCCTCATCGCAGGGCACCATCAGCGAGATGATCAGGGCGCGATCCCGCCAGCGGCGGCGCACTGATTTGATTTCATCCAGATTGACCTGCAAAGGCCGGTCGGTGATCAGCTCGATATTGTTGAGCCCCAGCAGACGCCGGTCGGCGCCCCAGACTGCGCCATAGCGCGGGCCATTGACATTGACCACCGGCGGGCCATCGGCCCCGAGCGTCTTCCACACCACACCGCCCCAGCCCGCCTCGAATGCGCGCTCGACATTATATTCCTTGTCGGTCGGCGGCGCCGAGGCCAGCCAGAACGGGTTGGGCGAGCGGATACCGAGGAAATTCGTCGAAAGATCAGCCATTTGAGCCTCCCTGGAGATGAACGGCTCTGGGCCGCCTCTGGTGTCTGGGAACAGGTTTTGCGCAAGAAAAAGGCGCGGCCGGATGCAGATCCGCCGCGCCGTGAGATGTGGTGCAGGAAAGGGCGTTCAGCCGAAGAGCCAGCCCCAGGCCCAGCTGATGAGCCAGCCGCCGACCTCGCCGAACTTCAGCACGACCCCGGCCCAGGTGATACAGCCGAGGATGTTCCAGAAGGCAAAGCGCGGCAGCGTCATGCCGCTCATCCCCGCCATCAGAAAGACCACCGGACGCAGCAGGGTGGCGAAGTGACCCGCGAAGATCGTCACCGGCCCCCAGCTGAGAAACGCCGTGTTCGCCTTCGCCTTCCATTCCGGATGGTCGCGCATTGGCCGCATCTGCAGAATAGACGCGCCGTAGCGCCAGCCCAGCCAATAGGAGAAGAACGAGCCGGCCATTGCCCCGATCGAGGCCCCGATCCACAGCGTCGTGAAGTTCAGGATTCCATTGGCCGCAAAGGCACCCACGCCGACCATGATCGCCGTCGAAGGGATCAGGATCGACAGAAATGCGGTGGTTTCGGCGGCCGCGAAGACCAGCATGATCCAGGGGGCAAACGCATGATGGCGCTCGATAAAGTCGATTATCTGGTCGATCAGATCGGTCATGGTGCCTCGCTGGTTGCGAGACCTTTGGACGAGAAAAACCCTGGGAACAAGACCAAAGCTCCGGCGCGCTGTCGCCGTTACGAAAACTTCGCGTAAGAGGCCCTGACCGCATCGCGATGCCACTTTGCTGTGCAGCCATGATCACAGCCCCGAGAGCTGGCGATGGATCGAGAGCGCGGCGTCACGGCCTTCGGCCACGGCTGTCACGGTCAGATCCTCGCCTCCGGCGGCGCAATCGCCCCCGGCCCAGACCTGCGCCGGCGCAGTGTCGATCTTGCCGCCCTTGACTGTCACCCCATCGGGCAGACCGGTGAGGCGCTGGCCGATGGCGCGCAGCACCTGATCGGCTTTCAGCGTGAAGGTCTCGGGCAAAAGCCGCAACCCGTCGGGCCCGTCTTCGGTATAGGCGAATTCCACCGCCTCGGCCCGGGTCTTGCCGATCACCCGCAGCGGCGCCGCATTATGGATGATTCGTACGCCTTTGCTGGTGGCGTGATCCTGTTCATGTTCGGATGCCGACATTTTCTCCTGGCTGCGGCGATAGACAATGGTGACGTTTTCCGCCCCCAGAAGCCGCGACTGCACCGCCGCATCCACCGCCGTCATGCCACCGCCAATCACCACCACATCCCGCCCGACCGGCAGCGTCGAGAGATCATTTGCCTGGCGCAGATCTGCGATGAAATCGACCGCATTGCTGACGCCTTCCAGATCCTCGCCGCCGGCGGAAAGGAGATTGACGCCCTGCAGACCGATCCCGAGGAACACTGCATCATAGCTCTGGCGCAGCTCGGCCAGCGTGATGTCACGGCCAAGCTCCACCCCGTTGCGCAATTCGATCCCGCCGATCTGCAACAGCCAGTCCACCTCGGCCTGCGCGAAACCGCCGGTCGATTTGTAACTCGCGATGCCATATTCATTCAGGCCGCCCGGCCGGGGGCGGCGCTCAAACACCACGATATCATGGCCCAGCATCGCCAGCCGATGCGCACAGGCGAGCCCTGCCGGCCCTGCCCCCACCACAGCCACGCGCCGCCCCGTGGGCGTCGCGCGCTGGAACGGATGCCCCTTCGGCATCGCAAAATCCGTGGCAAACCGCTGCAAACGGCCGATTTCGACCGGTTTGCCTTCGGCCACCTCGCGCACACAGACCCCTTCGCACAAGGTCTCGGTCGGGCAGACGCGGGCACAGATGCCGCCAAGGATGTTTTGCGACCAGATGGTCTTTGCCGCAGCATCCGGTGTGCCGGTTGCGATCTGGCGGATGAAAAGCGGGATATCAATCGAAGTCGGACAGGCCGTCATACAGGGCGCGTCATGGCAGAAATAGCACCGGTCTGCGGCCACCCTCGCCTCATGCACGTCGAGCGCCGGCAGGTGATCGAGAAAATTGCGGTCATATTCCTCGGCTGGCAAACGTCCCGATGCGATACCGGGGGTCAGCGGGCTGTTGCTCATCGCACAAGACCTCTCTGTTGGGGGATGGTGGCTGGTTTCGGCTCTTCCTGGGCTTCATCTTCCGGGTTCAGCGTCTCACAGGTCGCAAATTTTACCAAATGGAAAAATTTAAAACCCTGCCCAGGCTGCGGGCCGCAGGCGCGCAGCTGAAAAAAGCGCCAATCAGCGCCTCGGGCCCGGGGTGATGGATCGGCGCTTTTCTCTGGTGAATGGCTGCCCTATAAGCGGAGATCAGCAGAAACGGGGCCTTGTGAGCGCTGACAGTCGCGCCCATATCCGCCCCGTTCAATCAGGTGCAACAAAGTCAACAGGCGATGAAACGCCATCAGAGGACGGCATGAGCAAACATTCTTCCGACGCAGACGTCGCATTCATCTCGGCACTCGCCGAGCTTCTGAACAAGAACGAGCTGACGGAGATCGCCGTCAAACGCGAATATGGCGAAGATGACAGCCTTGATGTCCGGGTCGTCAAACAGGCCAATATCGTGACCACGGCTGTTGCCGCGCCGGCGCCGGTCTATGCCGCTGCCCCCGGGGTCGCCCCTGCAGCCGCACTGACCGCAGCCCCGGTTGCCTCGGAAGATCCGACCCAGCATCCGGGCGCGGTCACCTCGCCCATGGTCGGCACGGTCTATCTCTCGGCAGAACCTGGTGCTGCGCCCTTCGTCACCGTGGGCGCTCAGGTCAAGGAAGGCCAGACGCTTCTGATCATCGAAGCGATGAAGACGATGAACCATATCCCGGCGCCGAAATCCGGCACGGTAAAGCGCATCGTCGTCGACGACGCGGCGCCGGTCGAATTTGGCGCGCCCCTGATGATCATCGAGTGAGGCCATCGGATGTTTGAAAAACTCCTGATCGCCAACCGGGGCGAGATCGCGCTACGCGTGATCCGGGCCTGCCGGGAAATGGGCATCAAATCGGTCGCGGTTCATTCGACTGCCGACACCGATGCGATGCATGTGCGGCTTGCGGACGAATCCGTCTGTATCGGGCCGGCGGCCTCTTCGGGGTCGTATCTGAACAAGGCGGCGGTGATCTCGGCCTGCGAGATTTCCGGCGCCCAGGCCGTGCATCCGGGCTATGGCTTCCTGTCGGAGAATGCCGATTTCGCCCAGGCGCTGGAAGATCACGGCATCACCTTTATCGGCCCGACCGCCCAGCATATCCGCATCATGGGCGACAAGATCACCGCGAAAGAGACCGCGAAAGAACTGGGGATCCCGGTGGTTCCCGGCTCGGATGGCGGCGTGCCGGATTACGAGACCGCGCAGCGCGTGGCCAAAGAAATCGGCTATCCCGTGATCATCAAGGCCACCGCCGGCGGCGGCGGGCGCGGCATGAAAACCGCGCTGACTGAGGCCGATCTTGAGATTGCCTTCCGGACCGCCAGGTCCGAGTCAAAAGCCGCCTTCGGCAATGACGAAGTCTATATCGAGAAATACCTGCAAAAACCGCGCCATATCGAGATCCAGGTCTTCGGGGATGGCAAAGGCAATGCGGTCCATCTGGGCGAGCGCGACTGTTCACTGCAGCGCCGCCACCAGAAGGTGTTCGAGGAAGCGCCCGGCCCGGTGATCACGCCGAAACTGCGCGCCGAGATCGGTAGAGTCTGTGCCGATGCGGTCGCGAAGATCAATTATATCGGCGCCGGCACTGTCGAATTCCTCTATGAGGACGGCAAGTTCTATTTCATCGAGATGAACACCCGCCTTCAGGTCGAACATCCGGTGACCGAATTCATCTATGGCGTCGATCTCGTGCGCGAACAGATCCGCGTCGCGGCAGGCCTGCCGATGTCCTTCGTCCAGGCCGATCTGGAAGTGAACGGCCATGCGATCGAAGTGCGCATCAATGCCGAGAAACTGCCGAACTTCACCCCTTCTCCGGGCCGGGTGAAGACCTTTCACGCGCCGGGCGGGCTTGGGGTGCGGATGGATTCGGCGCTCTATGGCGGCTATTCGATCCCGCCCTATTACGACAGCCTGATCGGCAAGCTGATCGTCCATGGCCGCGACCGGCCCGAGGCCCTGGCCCGTCTGCGTCGCGCGCTTGGCGAGCTGGTGGTCGACGGGATCGAGACCACGGTGCCTTTGTTCGAGGCGCTGCTGAATGAGCCGGATATTCAGAGCGGGGATTACAATATCCACTGGCTGGAGAAATGGCTCGCGGCCCAGCTCGCCCCGCGCGACTGACCGGCCCGATGACAGACCGGCCTGATGTCTGAGATTACGCCGGAGCTCCTGCTGCACGCCTATGCGGCAGGAGTTTTCCCCATGGCGGAATCGCGCGACGATCCCGAGATCCACTGGGTCGATCCGCGCAGGCGCGGAATTCTGCCGCTGGACGGGTTCCATATCTCGCGCAGCCTCGCGAAAACGATCCGCCGCGCGCCCTGGCGTGTCTCGGTCAATGAGGCGTTTCGCGATGTGGTTCTGGCCTGTGCCGACCGCGAAGAGACCTGGATCAACCCCCATATCCTCTCGCTTTATCAATCGCTTCACGAGATGGGCTTCGCCCATAGCCTTGAGGTGCGCGAAGGTGACGCCCTGGTCGGCGGCGTCTACGGCGTCAGCCTCGGCGCGGCGTTTTTCGGTGAAAGCATGTTCTCGCGCCGGACCGATGCGTCAAAACTTGCGCTCGCTTACCTGACGCACCGGCTGCGGGCCGGTGGCTATCTGCTGCTCGATACGCAATTCATCACGCCGCATCTGGCCAGCCTTGGTGGCGTCGAAATCCCGCGCGCCGCCTATCACGAACGCCTGCGCGAGGCCCTGGGCCATACGGCCAGCTTTCTCCCGACGGGTTACTCGCCCTCGCCCTCTTCGGTCTCTTCCGGCGTCTCGATTGTTTCGGGCGGCTTATAGCCCGGCACGATGCAGCGCAGCACCCAGACGTCATAGCGCGGGTGATCCATCGCGGACAAAGCCGGTGCCGAAGCCAGCATCCAGCCCGAAAACACCGGGTCCTGGCGGCTGGAATCAAGAATGGTCAGATGGGCTTCGGCCTCGGCGGCCGGGTTTTCCTGGGGGTAGCGGCACTGGTTCAGCTGGATCGTCAGCCGCCCATTGGTCGCCGCCTGGCCGCGCGACAGCTCCAGATCACCGGTGCGCCCGGTCAACGTATCAAGCCAGCGGATCTCGGCGCCTTCGCCTTCTGCAAATCCCTGCGTGAAAGCAGGGCCACCGGCGCAGACCAAAAGTAAAGCCAGAGCCCGCCGCCGCATCAGCCGCCATCCGCCGGCGCTGCCGCGCCGCTGTCAGAGGAGCCGCTGCCCACGAATTTCAGCAGGAGCGAAATCAGCGAAACCGAGCCCTGGGTATCCTCGATCTCATCGCCCGGGCCCAGCACATCCGCCATACCGCCCGGCTGGATCTCGACATAACTGCCACCCAAAAGCCCGTCCTGCGAGATCAGGATCGCGGAATCAGTCGGCAGATCGATGCCCTGCCGCATCGAGATCGTGGCATCGGCGAAAAAGGTCACCGGATTCAGCTCAAGCTTCGTGATCGTGCCGACCTTCAGCCCCGCGAGGCGGACATCCGAGCCAACCTGGATCCCGTCCACGGCGCGAAAAGACGCGGTCAGCGGATAGGTCTGGGTGGCGCCAAAGCCACGCCCTGCCCCATTCGCCGCCCATACGGCAAAGCCGATCCCGACGGCGAGCACAGCGGCCCCGGTCAGCACTTCCGCAACAGAATGGCTCATATGCGAGACCTCACCCTGACACCTGGCTCGCGCGACCCCGTCATTCGGGCGCCCAGGCCTCGTAATCCTTGCGCTCTGCCGGCACACCGCGACGGATCGAGCCGGGCGGCGCATAGGCCAGATCAGAGCCCGAGAGATTCTCGCTATGCGGCTTTTCCCAGGATTTATGTTTCAGCGGCGCCTCGGTCGGCGGCTTTTCCCAGGTGTGATGCAGCCAGCCATGCCAGTCGGGCGAAACCCGGCTTGCCTCCATCTCGCCATTAAAGATCACCCAGCGTTTCTTACCGTCTTTCGACTGGTAAAAGACATTGCCCTGATCGTCCTCGCCCACCTTCACCCCGTTTCTCCAGGTGAAGAACCTCGTGTTCAGCGTCTCGCTGTTCCACCAGGTCAGAAGGCTGAGCAGGAACTTTTTCATACCTGTTTCTCCGGGCATATCTTCGTCCCCCCATATGAACCAGCCATCACCAAAGGTCCAGAGCCAGCGCGCCGCCTCCCCGCTCTGCCGCGCCGTTCCGCCTTTCATCTGTCTGAAAATATCCCCGCCGGAGGCATCCGCAGTTGCGACAGCCGCAACAACAGAAAAAGGGCGCGCCGTCCCCGGCACGCCCCCTGACTTTCACCGACCAGTGCCTCAGGCGCTGGCGGCCTGCTTTTTCTTGTTCGGCGTTTCGGTATGGACCAGCAATGGCACCGCCTTGCCGCCGACCACTTCCTCATTCACCACAACTTCCTGCACGCCTTCCATGCCCGGCAGTTCGAACATGGTAT
This sequence comes from Pseudogemmobacter sp. TB195, assembly GCF_058313095.1. Taxonomy (NCBI): domain Bacteria; kingdom Pseudomonadati; phylum Pseudomonadota; class Alphaproteobacteria; order Rhodobacterales; family Paracoccaceae; genus Pseudogemmobacter; species Pseudogemmobacter sp. TB195. The sequence continues at coordinate 10,520 of NZ_JBZEGG010000022.1, read as the reverse complement.
CAAGCAGGATATCCTCCATGATCGAGCGCAGGCCACGGGCACCGGTTTTGCGCTTGATCGCGCGCTGCGCAATCGCCGACAGCGCCTCGGTGGTGAAGGTCAGCTTCACATTCTCGATCTCGAAAAGTCGCTGATACTGTTTCACCAGCGCATTTTTCGGCTCGGTCAGAATGGTGACCAGCGCCGCCTCGTCGAGGTCTTCCAGCGTTGCCAGAACCGGCAAGCGACCGACGAATTCCGGGATCAGACCGAATTTCAGCAGATCTTCCGGCTCCAGCTCTTTGAAAAGCTCGCCGACACCGCGCTCATCCGGGCCTTTGACCTTGGCGCCGAATCCTATCCCCGACCCTTTGCCGCGCTGCGCGATGATCCGGTCGAGACCGGCAAAAGCGCCGCCGCAGATGAAGAGGATATTGGTGGTGTCGACCTGGAGGAATTCCTGCTGCGGATGCTTGCGCCCGCCCTGCGGCGGCACCGAGGCAACCGTGCCCTCCATGATCTTCAGAAGCGCCTGCTGCACCCCCTCGCCCGAGACGTCGCGGGTGATCGAGGGATTGTCGGACTTGCGGGTGATCTTGTCGACCTCGTCGATATAGACGATGCCGCGCTGAGCACGCTCGACATTATATTCCGAAGCCTGCAGCAGTTTCAGGATGATATTCTCGACATCCTCGCCGACATAGCCGGCTTCGGTCAGCGTCGTCGCATCCGCCATCGTAAACGGCACGTCAAGAATGCGCGCCAGCGTCTGCGCCAGCAGCGTTTTCCCGGTCCCGGTCGGGCCGATCAGCAGGATATTCGATTTCGACAGCTCGATATCCGTTTTCGACGAATGGTTCAGGCGCTTGTAATGATTGTGAACCGCGACCGAGAGAACCCGCTTGGCATGGGCCTGGCCGACCACGTAATCGTCGAGAACCTTGCAGATCTCGCGCGGTGTCGGCACGCCCTCGCCGGTTTTCAGCCCCGAAGTCTTGGTCTCTTCGCGGATGATATCCATGCAAAGCTCGACGCATTCATCACAGATGAACACGGTCGGTCCGGCGATCAGCTTGCGGACCTCATGCTGGCTTTTGCCGCAGAACGAGCAATAAAGCGTGTTCTTGCTGTCGCCCGAATTGGTGGCCATGCGTAACCCTTTGCAGTCGCCGCGCGGATAACGCGGCCATTTCAGTGCAGAAGTCTAGGACAGGTCCGAAACCTCCACAACGCCAAATCGCCCAAGGATGGCCCGCTCCCGGGCCAATCTTCACATCGCTGTCATTCTGCGGTCACGGCAGGCGATAAACCTGCCGCGCCGGTGCCAGAAATGATTCTTCCGTGGCCGGTTCTCACTTGGCGAGATCGTCGGCCTTGCCGCGCTCGGCCACGATCTCGTCGATCAGCCCCCAGGCTTTTGCCTCTTCGGCGGTCATGAAATTGTCGCGCTCCAGCGCGTCTTCGACCGTTTTCAGATCATTGCCGGTATGTTTGACATAGATCTCGTTCAGGCGCCGCTTCAGCCGTTCGGTGTTGCGGGCGTGAATCAGGATGTCGGTCGCCTGGCCCTGGTAGCCGCCCGAGGGCTGGTGCACCATCACCGAGGAATTCGGCAGGCTGAACCGCATGCCCTTTTCGCCGGCCTGCAAAAGCAGCGAGCCCATCGAGGCCGCCTGGCCGATCACCAGCGTCGAAACCTTCGGGCGGATATATTGCATCGTGTCATAGATCGAGAGACCCGAGGTCACCACGCCGCCGGGGCTGTTGATATACATCGAGATTTCCTTGGTCGGGTTTTCCGCCTCAAGGAACAGAAGCTGCGCACAGATCAGCGACGACATGCCGTCATGCACCGGGCCGGAGAGGAAGATGATCCGCTCCTTCAGCATGCGCGAATAGATGTCATAGGCGCGCTCGCCCCGGCTGGTCTGTTCGACGACCATGGGGACCAGCGTGTTCATATAGTGCTCAACGGGATCGCGCATCGGGGCCTGCCTCTTCAGTTCAAAATCTGTGTTACTGCCGTAAAGTTTCCGGAATCTTAGTCATGCGGCAGAGGGGCTGCAAGGGAGGGCTCCCACCTTTCCCCGCCGCATCGCGGCTCGCGACTAGCGGCGCAGCCGCATCTCGGCCCTGAGCCCGCCCAGATCCCTGCCTGTCCCAAGCCAGAGCGCACCGCCATGGCTCGCCGCAATATCCGCGGTGATCGAAAGGCCAAGCCCGACGCCGCCGCCCTGGTTGGGGTCACGCGCGCTGCCGAGCCGGGTGAAGGGCTGCACCGCTTTTTCCCGCTCGGCCTCGGGAATGCCGGGGCCATTGTCTTCCACCGTGAAGACAAGGGTATGAGGCGAAAAGCTCAGGCTGACCTGCGCCTTGCTGCCATGGCGCAGCGCATTGCCCAGCAGGTTCTCAAGCGCGCGATGCACCCCCTGAACCCGCAGCTTCGCCCGCCGGGACACTCCGGTCACAACAAGATCCGCCACAGTGCCGCCGCCGCGCCGGGCGGCCTGGATCACCTCGGCCGCGATGGCGGCGGGGTCGCACTCCTCCTCCCCTTCGGTCGCGTCGCCGCGCACGAAGGCGAGGAACTCATCCACGAGGCGCTCCATCTGGATCACATCGGCCTGGAGATCGCGGCTGTCCTCATCTTCCGGCATCAGCGACAGCGCCAGCCGCATCCGGGTCAGCGGCGTTCTGAGATCATGGCTGACGCCCGAGAGCATCAGCATCCGCTGTTCAATCTGGCGCTCGATCCGGTCGCGCATCTCGACGAAAGCGCGCCCAGCTGCCCGCACTTCCAGCGCGCCGCGCGGCCGGTAAGCGATGCGCTCGCCGCGCCCGAAGGCCTCTGCCGCCTCGGCCAGTTTCGCGATCGGGCGCAGCTGCCGGCGCAGGAAAAAGAACGAAATCACCGTCATCAGCACCGAGGTGAGGACCATCAGCACCAAAAGCTGATGCGGATTGGTCGCAGACATCCGCCGGCGCGCGATATCGGCCTGGATATCGCCGAAAGGCGTTGCGATTCTGGTGCGCACGATCCGGTCATCGCCCGAGACATCGGCCGCGCGCATCTCGGGGATCTCGGCATGGAGGGTCTCGACAATTGCCTGGCCGGAAAAATCGAGGATCGCGACCGAGTCGTCGATCGGCGCAAACGGGCCTGGCGGGAAGGTCACCGTGATCTGCAGCGGTCCGCCGACCGCATCGGCCCGCGCCCGCGCCTCTTCCGCGCTGCTTCCGGCGGCGAAGTCCTGCAGGAGATAGGCGAGATCAATCGCCACGCCACCCGTCATCTGGCGCGTCACCCCCTCATAATGGCGCTGGATGAAAGCCATGGACACCACCAGCTGAATGATGACGATGGGCAGCACCAGGATCAGGGCGGCCCTGCCATAGATCCCGCGCGGAAGCAGATGTTTCAATGTGATCATGCGAAGAGGCTAGAGATGTCGCCCGAAGAAGAAAAGCCACCCGTGCCGGCCGCGCCTGTCGGCGCGGCAGCTGGCGAGACAATCGGCGAGACAGCGCTTGCCGGACTGCCCCTGCGCCGGGTGCTTGCGGATAATCCCGGACCGCTGACCGGGCCGGGCACCACGACCTGGCTTGTCGGTCACGGTGTGGTCACGGTGATCGACCCCGGCCCGGCCTTGCCCGCGCATCTGGAGGCGATTGTCGCCGCCCTGGACCCGCAGGAGAGAATCGCCGCCATCCTCGTGACGCACCCGCATCTGGATCATTCGGCGCTTGTGCCGGATCTCGCCCGCGCGACCGGCGCCCCGGTTTACGGCTTTGGCCCTGCCGGATCGGGCCGTTCTCCGGCGATGCAGGCGCTTGAGGCAGCCGGCCTGAGCGGTGGCGAGGGAATCGACCGCAGCTTCGCGCCGGATATCCGCCTCGCGGATGGCGCAGAGTTTCAGATCGGATCCGAGACCTTTCGCACCCTCCACACCCCCGGCCACAGCGCCGAGCATCTGAGCTTCGCCTGGCGCGGCGCGCTGTTTTGCGGCGATCACATCATGGCATGGGCCCCGAGCCTCGTCTCGCTGCCCGATGGCGATATGGGCGCCTATATGACGTCACTGCAGCGCCTCGGCGCTGAAAGCTGGACCTGCCTCCTGCCCTGCCACGGCGAGGTGATTGACGATCCCGCCGCAAGAATCGCCGCGCTGATCGACCACCGCCTGAAGCGCGAGGCGAAACTCCTTGCCGCCCTCACCTCGCACCCGATGAGCCCGGACGACCTCCTGCCCGTCGTCTACGCCGATACGCCCAAGACCCTCTGGCCCGCGGCAAGACGCAACCTTCTGGCCCATATCGCCGATCTGACCAGCCGCGAGCAGGTCACAACCACCGCCTGGCCCGGCTCCTCACCGCTGGTAACCGCCCGATGACGCAAAAGAATTTTTTCGCGTGTTTTTCTGGTTTTGCCTCTTGCCGCCCCAGAATCCTCTGGCTATACGTCGCCCCATGTTCCGGCGTAGCTCAGCGGTAGAGCAGTTGACTGTTAATCAATTGGTCGTAGGTTCGATCCCTACCGCCGGAGCCATAAATCCCTAGTGGATACAGCTACTTAGAAAAGACCTGCCTTCGGGCGGGTCTTTCTCGTTTTGCGCCGGGTAACATCTGGGGTAACAGTCTCGCCCCACTTGGATGACTTCACGCCAGGCAGATCCCCTGCCCCAGTGATTGACGAATCGAGAATCAAGCACAACCCTTCGGGGTTCGGCTTGGCATGTCCATTGTGAACGCTCCTGATTGTGCAGGTCCGCCGCGATCTCCTGAAATCCCAGGGCATTCGCCCCGTCCACCATGGACAGCGATCGCTCCCCCATTCTGGGGAGTGAACCCCGATGTCGGGGTCAGGTCTAAGGCTGGCGGAGGAATATGACGCTGCGCAGGACCGGGGGGAGGTTCGCTCAAATGGTGAGCGTGGAAAAGCTGTTGGCAACCACAACGGCTTTTCTGAACATGCTACCGCCGCCGACCTTGGTATCCGCCGCGACGAAATCCACGAGGCCCGCAAGATGCGGGACGCAAGAAACGAAAAGAGCCGCCCACGGCATCCCGGGGCGGCTCTGTGCTTCAACGGTTGAGAATTAGAACAGTCCCCTCCGATGACTCGGAACATCTGAGCAACCCAGCGATTGAGGGCCATCGGCATCCCGCCGACAGACAGGATGGCACACAATGAAAGCTCACATCAGAATACTGTGCGGCGCCGCCGCAGTTGTTTTAACGGCCGCTTCGGCACAGGCGGATTGCAGAGCAGAGTTGGCCGCACTGGGCTACAGCCCTGATGCTGGCACGACTGGCCAAGGCATTTCAAAGGACGGAACGCTCGCGCCACTTGAAACCGGCGACAACGAGGCATCCTCCGGCGTTCAGTCTACCGACTCATCGATGACTGAGGCTCACCCGGAAGCGGACGGCAGCACCGGATCGGCCGAAGGCATCGCCAAGGATGGCACCACGGCTCCCCTTGAGACCCCGGACGACCTGGCAACCTCAGGCGATGATGCGCAGGCTCAACAAGAGGGCGAGCCCACTGCTGCGGAAACAGCCAACGCCGACGACGCTTCGGGTGAAACTGCCGAAAGATCTGAGGCACATATGGCAGCGGTAGAGAAAGCCCGTGCTGCCCTTGCGGCCGGCGACGAAGCTGGCTGCATGGCTGCTGTCGAACAAGCAAAGAACTCCTGACACCTCGTCGGCTAGTTCAAAAATTCAAGACTGCCTTGCGGGACAAGCAGTTATCAACGGCTCCGAAGCTATTTCTATAGCTTCGGAAACTCACGCAACGCCCAACACCCGGCGGGCTTCTTTATGCGCCATGTCATGTCAGGCGTCATCCTCGGGCAGACTGGGCTCTTCCACCTCGCTGACCGCCCTCATAAGGCGCGCGGACCTGTTCTGCCCTGGCACGGGATCGAGGGTCAGTCGTTCCAGCGCGCGCTGGTATTTCTCGAAGCGTTCCTGATCTTTAGTGGATGGTTCGGCAATCCGTGACCGGCTGGAATTATCCATCAGATCCAGTATCTTCACCGCTCGCCCAAGCGGGTCAATGGCCGCGCGCGCGATGAAGGCGGTATAGTCCTCGCCTTCGCGTCTGGTCACCGCGTCCAGTGCTGACACCTGCACAACAGTCAAACCCTCGAGCCGCAGATCATCAAGCGTCCAGCTGCTGTCCTCCACCACATCATGCAAGACGCCCACGATCCTCTCATCCTGAGTGGTGGCCGCGAGCATGACCCGGAGGGGATGCAGGATGTACGGCTTCCCCGCCCTGTCCAGCTGACCGGCGTGGGCGTCAACTGCAATCTTGATGGCGTGATCCAGATCCATAGCGTCAGGTTGCCTGCTCGCTCTGCTGCTGGCAATCGGCCTGATGATCGAGCCGCCCGCGATCCCGCCGCGCCGGGTTGAATGATGGTCCGCTCGCCTCTTCATCCTGAACATGCGGCCACGGAACTGACGGCCCGAACACCTCGGGCTTTGCCTTCACTGTCTTCATGACATCCTACCTCGAAAGCGGCGGCGAGAGGACCCCGCCGCCGACTACCTGTTGGATCAGGGCATATCAGCGCTGTTGCGGCTGACGCGGCTGGTCGTTGCCGGGTTGTTTCTGGCCCGGGTTCTGCTGATCCTGCTGGCGTCCGGGCTGACGCTCGTCATCACGCGACGGATCAGTGGACTGCGGATTCGCAGGGTTGGTTTTGTTCGGATCATTCGGGTTGTTCGGGTTGCCCATGACACTTCCTCCCATGGAGTGATTGATATGCTGAGCTACGGCGTCCAGCGCATGTTCAACCTGCCGGCTTAGGAAATGTTCCGGCGGTTGCCTGCTACGTTTGAGCCCCACCGCACCCCGCACGGCGCCGATCAGCGCCATCTCACCGACACCCCGCATCGACCAGCGCGATCAGCCGGGCCCCGCTCACCACCGCCCGGTCATCGATCGATACCGCCAGGGCCGCTGCATGATCGGCGCGCGCCTTCCGCGATCCGTCGCAGATGGCCCCGCTATTTGGTGTCGGGCGGACGCACGCTGAGAGCAGAGCGCAGCACATGAGGATCGTCGGAAATTTCAGCATCGGCCTTATCCATCTGTTGCCTGCCGCGCGCATAGGCCTCTGCGGCCTCCAGCGCGGTCTGTTGCTTTGCGCTCGCCCTGCCCCGCAGCCAGACCGCCAGCAGGGCCAGCAGCACGGCGACGGGCTTCCAGAGCCAGCGGAGGATCGCGCGGATCACGGGCGTGCCCTCGGGTTGGTGGTATAGGGCCGCGCCGATCCGGCCCGCTGCTGCGCGATCACCAACGCCAGCAAGGGGGCGAGCCGCAGCATCCAGTCCTCGATCACCACGGGGTCCCCGCCGAACAGCCAGCCGATGAGCGAGGCCACTGGCGGCACAAGGCCGGGATCAGAGGCGACGGCCGACACGATGTTGACGGCGAGATCCATCACGATCAGCAGCGAGGGCAGGATCCCGAGCCAGAAGCTGCGGGTCCAGAGAATGAAGATCGGGCGCATGTCAGGATCCTTTCAGCGCATCGAGGCAGAGACGTTGCTCATCGGCGCGCCGGTTGGTCAGACCCCTGACCACCTTGCCGCCAGCCTTGTTCCATTTCGGGAGTTCATTGCAGGCCGCCCGCCAGTCGCCGGCATTGGCCCGCTTTGCCAGCGTCGAGCTGCAGGCCGCGCCCGCGCCGACATTGTAGGCCCAGCTGATCAGCGCAACCTGGACGCCTTGTGGCTGCTGCGGCAGAGCCGGGACGCATTTGGCCAGTTGCGCGTGATACCCGGCCAGCGAGGCGCTGAGCATGTCGAGGCATTGCTGCGGTGTGTAGCGATCGCCCTGCTTCACGCCCTTGGTCTCGCCGTAGCAGACAGTCCAGACAGCCGGGACAGCGATGCGGTCGAGATAGGCCTCGGTCCGCTCGCCCTCCCAGGGCGCGACGAACACTGCGGCTGCGGCCAGCACCGCGGCAAGGCCGGTGCCAGAGGATTTCGGGCGCGCACGGAAAAGCGCACCGATCCGGGCCAGAAGCCCGGTCAGGAACTGGATCATGTCGATCTCCATGATGGATGTGAAAAAGCCCGGCGCGGCGGCCGGGCAAGATGAGAAGAGGATTGCGCTTCAGGTGTGGCGAGCGTCAGCTATGCGGACAAAGCGGACGGTCGCGCGTATTCGCAACAGATCAGACAGCCGTCGAACCACTAAACTCAGGTGGCCGGATTGTAACCACATCAACCGTATGATCGAGCGTGATTATCTGGAAGTGCAGTAGGGGGTCATTGTCGTAATATATTTCCGCCCAAGTGCTGGTCCTAACAAAATTCAGGAAAGGCGACTGGCTCAACTGCCTAACCCTTCCATTGTGCGTATCCACTACCACATCCGCGTCAGATGGCTGCCAGAACATTTCTTCCGTTACGGCATATGAAACGAAGTCCAAGAATTTAAAGACATATCGCCTGCTCTCCGGTCGGATTTCGAGGGAGCGGACGCCCTCTATTGGTCCAACATCTACCAAGTCTTCTCCGGTGATGGCTTCAGCGATCACCACCTCCAGCAGGCGCTGATTGTGGAGCTGAACGGATGCTGTTAGAATCTTCCATCGGGAGTTCAGATGAATGATATCGGGGCTCTCAAAACTGAAGTTTTCTTTGGGCATCAATCCACCAGATCAAACGTCACCAAGATGCTACGCGGCCCGCCGAGTGGCAGCAATGGGCTCTTCGCGTCACCCCTTCCGGCTGGCCCACCGCTCGACCATAGCCCCGGCGCCACGCGGGCCGAGATAGGACAGGACCGCGATCAGGCCGACAGTGACCTCGCGCGACAGGCCCATGCAGGCGCTAGAGGCGTCACCGGCCATTCCCCACAAGGAACTGGACCATGTCGTTCTCCGAGATGGATGTGAAAAGGCCCCTCCGGATGGTGGACCTCTGGGTTGTGATCGGCGGAAAATTGCAAACACGCTCTACTTCCGGTTGCGACACCCCGAGGGCTGGAACCACAATGTCGAGATCAGCGTTTGGGCTGCAAATTCATCAACACGCGTGTGGTAGGATCCATGGCTTATAGCTCGACCGACATGGTAATCAGGTTTTTGCCGGCCATGAGGCTACGGGCCTTAGAACACTGCGGCTCCCTTGATCAGGCGGATGATCTGGTGGCGCGCGCACTGACCCGCGCGATTGCCGATGTCGATGGATTTTCAACCTGGCGCTACGTCGAGCCTTGGCTGCTGTCACATTTAGATGCTGAAATTGCCGCTGAGACCTTAAGCCCACAGCACTGAGTGGCTTGACTGCCCATCACACACTATATTGTGGCGGTACACCTTCTTTGAAGGAACTTCCCTTAAAGCCGCTTGTTCTGTACCTTGGTCAACAAGGAACCAAGGATCAGAGTCGTGACTAACTACTCGGATGACAAGCGCGACAGAGCATTGATGATACAGATTGAGGAAAACCTCAGTCTCTTAGGCGCCCGCGATCTTGGTCCACCACCCGCACGCCTGGTCGCCCTAGCCGAAGAACTCGCGAGAGTGCTGTCGCAACGATTACCAAAAGAATAGCGCTGGTGCCGCAGTGGTGAGGTCGGCGGGCGCTCACGGCCTCGGCTGGAACTTCTCCAACTGAGCCTCAATCCGACTGATGCCCCCCTGAATAGCGCGCAGGTCACTCGACTGCGCGGCTTGGGCAATCTCAACGGCGCGGATCCTCGCCTCATAGCCGGCGGCCTGCGCGTCGCGACTGGCTGTCTTCGCAGCGATCGAGGTTTCCATCACCGCAACCTTCTCCGCCAGCTGTGTCTGCTTGCTGACCACTGTATTCCATGCAGTGACGGCGCCGATCAGCACAACGGCGATGGTGACGATGTTGCCGAGGCTGATCTTCGGGTCGTATTCCAATTTTGCCACAAGCGCCTCCTGCGCAAGGAATGAGGTTGATTTCGCTGATCACTCGCGCGAAGATTGAGGCGGTTCTGCTGGCGTCAACATCAGAAACCGACCCTACTGCCCCGCCCTTTACCCGGCGGGGCATTTTCATTTGGAGAATCGCCTAAAGGTTGTAGTGTTAGGCACCGCGCAGCCGGGCCGGAGGCGCGATAGACCGGCGGCATTCCTCAACCCCCAACCTGAGCCGCCGCCGGTCACCCTTTCGCCTTACGGGGGTGATGCGCCTTGCACCAATTGGGTTGCGTGTGACGCTGAGGGCCGTTTAGCATCAGGGCGCCATTTAGCTCGTGGGGAGCATCTGGCAGACCGGTGTCAGGGCTAGTTGCTGCATCCAATGTCAGGCACCGGTCACTTTCTTCCGGAACCAGATCCCAAGCTGCTCGTTCTGGCAGCGCCTGACTTCCGAGCAGAAGCGGGCGGACCGGCGAGGTCCTTTCAGCCCTAGCCCTCGCCGGTCAATTTCCCCGAACAGCATCGCGGCGATCACCGTCGCCCATATAGCGGCCCCGCCGAGGATCGACGGGGCCAGCACGTCAGGTATTGGGGAGTGCGGGTGTCATTCGAACACCTGAGGGCA